>JBDHFS010000128.1:0-8642 GCA_039590285.1 Gemmatimonadota bacterium | reverse complement strand
TTCTTCTGCTGGGGCTGAGGCAAGCGAAACAGCCCCCCGACGCCCGTTTTCCGTTTGGTCACGGGAAGGAGCTTTACTTCTGGGCCTTCGTCGTCGCGATCCTGATCTTCGCCGTGGGCGCCGGCGTGTCCATGTACGAAGGCGTCAGGCACGTGCTGCACCCGACCCCGATCGAGAGCCCGCACGTCAACTATGTCGTTCTCGGCCTCGCGATGGTGTTCGAGGGTGCCGCGTGGACCCTTGCGTGGCGGGAGTTCGATCGGCACCGCGGCGGGCGCGGGGTAGTGCGTGCCGTGCACGACGGGAAAGATCCGACCCTGTTCGTGGTTCTGTTCGAGGATTCCGCCGCCCTGCTTGGCCTTCTGGTTGCCTTCCTGGGCGTGCTGCTCGCCCAGACGACGGGCATCCACGAGCTGGACGGGGTCGCCTCGATCATCATCGGGTTGATTCTTGGTGGGACGGCCATCTGGCTGGCCTACGAGACGAAGAGCCTTCTCATAGGCGAGAGCGCGAATCCGGAGGTCGTCGAGTGCATTCGCGAGCTTGCGGGAAGCTACCCCGAGATCGAGCATGTCAACGAGGTCCTCACCATGCATATGGGGCCCGACTACATTCTGGTGAATCTCAGCGTCGACTTCGTGGACACGACGACCGCGGAGCAGGTGGAGAACATCATCGCGACGATGGACAGAGGACTACGGGCGAGGGTGCCACGGGTCAAGCGGGTGTTCGTCGAGGCCGAAGAGCGTCCGGACAGAGGTCAGTCTCCGGAGGGAGGACAGTAATGGCTGACATTCTTCACGACTTCTGGATCAAGGCGTCACCGGAAGAAGTGTTTCCGGCGATCAGCACGCCGGCGGGTCTGGACACGTGGTGGACGAGCCGCTCGGCCGGTCGGCCCTCGACCGGCGAGGAATACGAGCTCTGGTTCGGGCCGGATTACGACTGGCGTGCGATCATCACGCGTTGCGTTCAGGACGCCGAGTTCGAACTCGAGCTGGTGAGCGCCGATCCCGCGTGGGTAGGTACGAGAGTGGGCTTCAGGCTCGAGGCGGGCGACGGAACGACCCGAGCGTACTTCCACCACACGGGGTGGCCGGAGGCGGGAGAGAACTACCGGGTGTCGTGTTACTGTTGGGCCATGTACCTCAGGATCCTCAAGCGGTACGTGGAGCACGGAGAGCGCGTACCTTACGATAAGCGACTGGATGTCTGATCGGACGCCCGGCCGCACACGTCGAGAGCGTGCGACGTAGGCGGCCGGATCATCCGCCGCCAGGATATCCGACTTACAACGGAGCCAGCTCATGTCAGAAACTCCGGGGCCTTCCACACCGCAGGTTCAGATCAACGCGAGCGACGAGGTCGCGCGGGGCCGGTACAGCAACAACATGCTGGTCACACACACACGCGAAGAGTTCATCCTCGATTTCCTCCTCACGGCGCCCAACGGAACCCAGCTCGTGTCCCGGGTCATGGTGAGTCCCGGACACATGAAGCGCGTGTTCTCGGCTCTCGCCGACAACCTCCAGAAGTACGAGGCCAACTTCGGAGAGGTCGTGGTGCCCGAGGGCGGCCAGCCCCAGTTCCATTGAGGTCGCCATGCGATTTCGCGTCTACATCGCCGTGAGCCTCGACGGCTACATCGCCACTTCCGACGGCGGTGTAGAATGGCTCGATGACTTCACGGATGAAGACTACGGGTACGGGGAGTTCATCCGGGAGATTTCTCACGCCGTGATGGGGCGAACGACGTACGACCAGGCGGTCGGCTTCGGGTGGTCCTACACGGACCTGGATTCTCACGTTCTCACGACGCAGCCTCTGCAGGCCCCGCCCGATAGGACCGAGGGCTGGGAGGGGACGGTGGCGGAGCTCGCGGAGCATCTTCGGACCGCGGACTCCGAAGGAGACTGCTGGCTGATCGGCGGCGCGCGCACCATCCGCGCTTTCGAGGAGATTCGGGCGATCGATGAGTACGAGATCTTCGTGATACCGGTCGTGCTCGGGCAGGGGGTGCCATTGTTCGACGCACCCTACCCGCGGCGGGATTTGCAGCTCCTCTCCGTGAAGGCCTGGGACAACGGAGTCGTGCGTCTGCTGTACGAGCCCGCCTACGTGGAAGGACTCGACTGACTGACCTTGCCCGAAGCGCCCGGGCCGTGAGCGGGGTACTCGTTTCTTCTTATCACAGGACTTTATGTGATGTGCCGTAACATCAGAATATTATACAATTTTCACCCCCCAGCCTCTGACGACGAAGTGAGGGCGGCCTCGCTGCAGTTCGTTCGCAAGGTGAGCGGCTTCCGCAAGCCATCTCGGGCCAACGAGGTACCTTTCGAGCGTGCCGTGGGCGAGGTTACGAACGCGGTGCGTGAGCTGCTCGACTCGCTCGTCACGAAGGCTCCTCCGCGTGACCGGGAGGTCGAAGCAGCCAGGGCGCGAGCGCGGGCCGCGAAAAGGCACGCGAGCTGACCCGCGGGACCTCGGCTGGCCGGCGCGGCGCACTTCACGTGCGAGCCGGGAACCGTCGCCCCCCTGGCGGTTACGCTTTCCGCATGCGTGCCACGATCATGTGTCTCCGGATGCTGCCGGCCACGATCGCGATCCTGGCCGCCCTCGGCCCAGCGACGCTCGACGCGCGGACGCAGGGCGCGGGCCTGGATCCCGCCTCACCCGGCGATACCGCAGCGACCGAGTCCGCCGCCGTGATCGAGTCAGTCGGCCCGCCGCTGCCGCCTCTGTACGACGCTGTGCGGCCCGACCGGATGCTGGCACAAGCCGCGAGCATGGCTCCGCTTACGAGCCTCCTGGTCGCGCGCCGGGGCTCCCTGGTCGTAGAGCGCTACTTCCGGGGTTTCAGGTCGAGCCAGACGGTCAACGTGAAATCGGTCTCCAAAACCCTGTTATCACCGATGGTCGGGATCGCGATCCGCGACGGTCTGCTCGAAGGCGTCGACCAGCCTCTCGCGGAGCTTCTGCCGGACTACTACGAGGCCTTGTCGAGCCGAGGCGCTCTCGATCCCCGGAAGCAGGCGATCCGACTCCGGCACGTGCTCACCATGCGAACCGGAATCGAGACGGCCTCATTCGGCAACTATGGGGCGTGGGTATCCGCACGGGACTGGGTGTACGACCAGCTCAGGCGACCCATGGTCTGCGAGCCGAACGCCTGTCACGAGTACTCGACCGGAAACACACATCTGCTTTCCGTGATCCTGACGCGGAAGTCCGGGCGGAGCCTGCGCCGGTACATGCTCGACGAGCTGTACGGACCGATGGACATTCAGCTGGGCGAGTGGGACCGGGATCCGCAGGGACGCTATCTGGGCGGAAACAACATGTCCCTTCGGCCGCGAGACATGCTGAAGTTCGGTCAGCTGTACGCGGACGGTGGTGTGTATGAGGGTCGCCAGTTGATTCCCCAGGAGTGGATCGAAGAGTCGTGGCGCTCGTCGGGAACCTCACCGTGGAACGGTCACGGCTACGGCTATCTATGGTGGCTGCGCCGATGGGGTGGAGAGCGGGCCGCGTTCGCCTGGGGCTATGGCGGCCAGTTCATCGTGATCGTGCCCCGCCTGGACCTGGTGATGGTGGCCACCTCTTCACTCCGCGAGCGGTCGCGCGGCCACACGCGACGGCTGTGGCGCTTCTTTGACCGGTACGCTATCCCGGCTTTCCGCGTGGGATGGGGTGCCGAGGCGGGCGATCCATCGCTGTGAGTCGGGCTCGCCCATGAGGCGTGCCGCGGGGAACATCCGTGTTCGACGTGATACAGCTCGAGTATCGAAGCCGGGTGTGGATCGCCGCCCGCTTCGTCACCTCGTAATTTCGATCCGATGAAAGTGTGCTTGTGGGAACCGGCGAAGCGAGGGAAGACCTCGTGAAGGTTTGGGCCCTGTGGGGAGCCATGATCTTCATCGGGGTCCCGATCGACAGGCTCCTCCTCGCTCTGGAGGAGAAGGGCTGGCTCTTCTATCGCCGGACGCGGGGCGTCAGGGGCGGCGCCATGTACCACGCCCAGGAGCTCGACTCGGTGTTCAATCCCGGCATGAAGCATGTCCAGGAGGCTCACGTGAAGGAAGAGGAAGACGAGCAAGAGTCGGGCGAGCCTCCCGTGACCCTTCCCGAGGAGAGGGCTTGAGCTCTGCACCGGGGCTCCAGATCTATTTCTCCGCCTCGATCAGCGGTGGGCGGGCGGATGCATCTCTCTATGCGACCTTGATCACCGCCTTCTCCGCGCACGGTCACGTGCTTACGGAACACATCGGCAGCCCCGACCTGTCGGACGGCGGCGAATCGGGCCCGGCCGACGCCGCCATCTACATTCGGGACCTCCGCTGGCTCGAAGACGCCGACGTTCTCGTCGCCGAGGTCACGACTCCGTCGCTCGGCGTAGGATACGAGGTCGCGCGGGCGTCGATGACGGGGAAGCCCGTGGTTTGCCTGTTTCGGCCCGAGAGCGGTCGGCGTCTATCGGCCATGATAAGGGGAAACCCTCACGTTCGAGTGCTCGAGTACGCGGCGGTAGATGCTCCCGAAGACGTTGCCGAACGTGCCATGCTCCTGGCGGCGAATCGAGAGGCGCCGGCATGAGGCGGACGGTCGGCCGGCATCCCACCTTTCCGGGTTGCTGAGAGGAGCTCGTGCGTCGCGGCCTGGTCTGGGCGGGTGTGATCCTCGCAGCGACGGTCGTCGATCTCGGTGCGAGGTTCGTCCTGAGCCTTCGGTTCCTGGACGTGCTGCGCGTGGAGGCGTCGCTGTTCCTCTTCGTGGCGACGATCCTCTATATAATCTACCGACGAGATCCAGCTGCGCCGGGCTGGAGGCGGGGCCTGCAGGTCTTTCTCATCGCGTCCTTCGCGCTGGCGGCCGTTCGCGCGGGTGTCTGGGCTTCGGGCCAGCCGGTGACCTTGGCCAATGCCGTGATTCTCGCCGTCGCAGTGCTTACACTGGGGATTTCCCGGTATCGACGTCGCGTCCGACGCCGGAACGACTCGCATACGAAGAGCGGCCAACGGCAGTAACCACCCGCTGGAGATGAGCGCCAATGAACACACGCGGTACGTGGAGGAGCGCCCGCACATTGGCGGTGGCCGGGATCGTGGGCGCCCTCATCGTCAGCGACCTGGCCGCGCAGGACTCTGCCACGACGGACCGGGGTGGCGCCCCGGATCTCGCGGGTCTGGTCGATGCCGGGACCAGCGGGCTCGCCGGCGTAGTGGACCGGTACGCACTCGATCGCTCCGCGCTGTTGCGGCGATGGACCGTCGCCTATTCAACGGCCCGCCGCGAGCGGATGCGGGCGTTCTTCGAGGGCTGGTTGGCGGAGCTCGACGGTGTCGATTTCGAACGCCTGGGAGTGGAGGGACGCATCGACCACGTTCTACTGCACGGGGAGATCACTTACGAGTTGGAGCTGCTGGACCGGGAAGAGAGGCTGGCTTCGGAGATGGAATCGCTAGCACCGTTCGCGGGAACGGTCGCGTCCCTCCAGGAGGCAAGGCGTGATCTTGCGCCGGTGGACCCGCGCGCGGCAGCCACCGTAATGCGGTCGTTCACCGATGAGGTGCAATCGACACGGGAAGCTCTCCAGGCATCCCTCGACGCGGAGGACGAGGGATCGACGGCGCCCACTCCGATCATCGCGTTGAGGGCCTCCCGGGCTCTCCACGACCTGCGGGGTGAGCTACAGGACTGGTACGAACACTATGCGGGCTATGACCCGCTGTTCACCTGGTGGGTGAAGGAGCCGTACGCGGAGGCAGACTCGGCGCTCGAGGCGTACACCGAGTTCGTGCGCGAGAAAGTCGTCGGCGTCGAGTCCGGCGAAGACGAGCCCATCGTAGGCGATCCGATCGGGGAGGGTGGGATGCGCGCGGACCTCGAGCACGAGACGATCGCGTACACCCCCGAGGAGCTCATCGCCATTGGCGAGCGCGAATTCGAGTGGTGCGAGACCGAGATGGTCCGGGCGGCCCGCGACATGGGATACGGAGACGACTGGCGATCGGCGCTGGAGCATGTGAAGACCCTTCACGTGGAGCCCGGCCACCAGCCGGAGATCGTCCGCGACCTCGCCCTGGAGGCGGTCGAATTTCTTGCCGAGCGGGACCTGTTGACGATACCGCCGCTGGCGGAAGAGATCTGGCGCCTGGAGATGATGTCGCCGGAGATGCAGAAGGTGGCGCCGTTCTTCCTCGGGGGAGAGGTGATCCGGGTCTCGTTTCCGACCGATGTAATGGCTCACGAGGACAAGCTCATGAGCATGCGCGCCAACAACATCCCCTTCTCGCGCGCCACCGTCCACCACGAGCTCATCCCGGGTCACCACCTGCAGGGCTTCATGACGAGCCGCTTCAGCCCGCACCGCCGGGTGTTCGGTACGCCGTTCTGGGGTGAGGGCTGGGCGCTCTACTGGGAGATGCGTCTGTGGGACCTGGGATTCCCGCACACTCCCGAAGACCGGATGGGCATGTTGTTCTGGAGGAAGCACAGGGCGGCGCGAATCATCTTCTCGCTGAAGTTCCACCTCGGTGAGATGACGCCCCAGCAAGCGATCGATTTCCTGGTGGATGGCGTGGGTCACGAGCGGGCGAGCGCCACCGCCGAGGTGCGTCGATCCTTCAACGGCTCGTACTCGCCCCTGTATCAGGCGGCGTACATGGTCGGGGGTCTGCAGATCATGGCGCTCCAGGCGGAGCTGGTCGAAAGTGGCCGAATGACAGAGCGCGAGTTCCACGACGCGATCCTGCGGGGCGGCTCCATGCCGATCGAAATGGTGCGGGCGCGCCTCACGGACGTGCCCCCCGCGTCGGACCACTCGGCCTCATGGAGGTTCGATGAAGCGAACTGAGCCGTGGATCGTCCCGATCTTCCCCGCGCGTCGACCGGTCGGACGATGAACGAGAACGAGCCGGGACCGAGGCGGTATACAGAAGAGGAAGTAGGTCTCATCCTGCGGCGGGCCACGGAGATGCAGCGGGCCGAGCCCACCGCCCGCGATCCGGAAGGCCTGACGCTGACGGAGCTCGAGGAGATCGCCGGCGAGGCCGGTATCGATCCGTACCTGCTGCGGCGGGCGGCAAACGAGCTCCATGTGCTGCAGCCGCCCACGCTGGGCTCCCGGCTCGCAGGGGCGCCGGTCGAGATCCTGATCGAGCGGAGCATCGAAGGGGAGTTCCCGCGCGAGCGCCTTGAGGAGCTGGTTCCGGTGATCCAGTCCGCGACGGCGGGGCAGGGTACCGCGAGCGCGGTCGGGCGCACGCTCACCTGGAGCTCGCGGACGGAGTCGAACACTTCGGCGCAGCAGGTGCTCGTCTCGGCCAGCGACGGCCGGACGCTCGTCCGCGTCGAGGAGCGGTTCGGAGGGTTGGCCGGCGGCCTTTTCGGCGGGATCATGGGTGGGGTTGGCGGGGGTGTCGGCTTCGGTCTGGGCGGTGCCCTCGGTGGGGTTCTGGGTTCGGTCGCTCTGGGCGTGGCGTTCCCCGTCGTGATCGTAGCCGGCTCGTACGCCTTGGCCAGGGGAATCTTCTCATCAGTCGTTCGCCGAAGGCAGGCTGCCGCCCACGCGCTCGTCGACCGTCTGGCTGAGCACATGGAGGCGACGATCGTAGCGGAGCTTAGGGTCTCCGGAGGAAGTGTCCCCGCTCTCGAGGCGAGCCCGGAAGACGGACGTCAGCCGAGCTGACGCGGCCGGCCACGGCCGTCACAGCACTCGGACCCGCATGACTGTTACTCATCCAGAGCACCCGCCATCTCCGGCGGACATCCGGTCACACCGGAAGCATCGGGCGCTGCCCAGGCGCAAAAGGAGATTCTTCGTGAAACGAATCGCGACCGCGGCGCTGTCGGCCCTGATCACCCCTCTCGTGTGCGTTCCCCTGCAGGCGCAGGACTCCCGCTCAGCCGAGGAGGTCGTACGGGAGGTGTACGACATGGTGTCGTGGACGGACGGCAACAACCCGGACTGGAACGATGTCCGTCCGGTGTTCATGCCCGAGGCCGTCATCGTCCTGCGCTATCCCCAGGGCCTCACGGTCTTCAGCCTTGACGGTTTCTTCGAAGACTGGGTGCGGTTCGAGAAACAGCTCGAAACGGCCGGCGCCAAGGGTTTCCAGGAGACCGTCGTGTCGGCGGAGGCCTCTGAGTTCGGCGACATCGCTCACGTATGGGTCCTCTACGAGTCCAGTATTCCGGATTCCGGCAGAGGGCCGCGCCCGGGAGTGGACAGCTGGTCTCTGATCCGAATCGATGGCGAGTGGCGCGTCGCCTCCGTCGTGAACGAGCTGCCACGGGACGACCTGCCGATTCCAGAATCGCTTCGAAACTGAGTCTGCCTCCCCGAATCCACGTTCCGTAGACCTTCACGGCGGGCATCCCGGGCCCGCCTCTTGTGAGCTTCGCTGGCCGCGTGCGATCCTGTCCAGCGAGAGACGGATCCACTCGCGAAGCGAACGGAGCCGAGATGACCGCTTGCGCCATCATGTGGGACTTCGACGGAACGCTGGTCGACTCTCGTCATCGAAACTTGAGTGTCAACCGCGCCATCGTGGAGCGATTGACCGGTCATGACTGGCAGGAGTATGCCGCCCTGAGGTCGGTCCCCGGCTACGACGCGGCCGTGGCAAGGTGCACCAACT
>JBDHFS010000127.1:0-10105 GCA_039590285.1 Gemmatimonadota bacterium | reverse complement strand
GTGGCGGCAGGTACTTGCGGGCCCACCTTCCGGTCGGGACCCCCCAGGGAAGAATGACCCCTTCCAGGATCGAGATCCGATCGTCGCCGAGGGCCAGATCTGGATTCGGCTCGAGCCTTACCCCCAGGCCGTCGCAGGCCGGGCAGGCCCCATACGGCGAGTTGAACGAGAACTGCCGGGGCTCGAGCTCCGGGATGCTGATCGCGCACACGGGGCACGCGTAGTGCTCGCTGAACAGGTGCGCCTCGGATTCCTCCGCCTCATCGCCGCCGTAGCGGTGCACCTCCACCGTCCCCGCCGTCATCCGGAGCGCTGTCTCGATCGACTCGGCGACCCGGGGTCTCTCGTCCGGCCGCAATACCAGGCGATCGACCACGACCGAGATGTCGTGGTTCAGCCGGCGGTTCAGCTGTGGAGGCTCGGAAAGGTCGATCAGCTCGCCGTCCACGCGCGCCCGCACGAAGCCCTCCTGGAGGGCCTCGTCGAACAGGTCCCGGAACTCGCCCTTCCGGCCGCGTATGAGAGGGGCCAGGATCTCCACGCGGATGCCTTCGGGCCACCCGGACACGCGCTCCGCGATCTGCGTCGCCGACTGGCGCCGTACCGGGCGACCGCATTCCGGACAGTGGGGCGTGCCGACGCGGGCCCACAGCAGGCGCAGGTAATCGTAGATCTCCGTGACCGTTCCGACGGTGCTTCGCGGGTTCCGGGCCGCCGTCCGCTGCTCGATGGCGATCGCGGGAGACAGGCCGTCGATCTGGTCGACGTCCGGCTTCTCCATCACGCCGAGGAACTGGCGCGCGTAGGCGGACAGAGATTCGACGTACCGGCGCTGGCCCTCGGCGTAGATCGTGTCGAACGCGAGGGACGACTTCCCCGACCCCGACAGTCCGGTGACGACGGTCAGTCGATTCCGGGGAATCTCGACGTCGATGTTCCTGAGGTTGTGCTCGCGCGCCCCTTTGACGACCAGGAAGCCTGCCTCGTCCCGGCTCACCCCGCGGTCTCCCCCCGCCACAGGTCCTCCAGGCTCTCGCGGGCGCGCACCACTTTCCAGTCGGTCCCGTCCGCCAGAACCTCCGCGGGCCGCGGTCGGCTGTTGTAGTTGGAGGCCATCACGAAGCCGTAGGCTCCCACGTCCCGCACGGCGAGCAGATCGTCGGGGCGAACGCCGTGCAGCCGACGCTCCGTGCCGAGCTTGTCACCCGACTCGCAGGTGGGGCCCAGAACCTCCACCGTGGGCTCGCCCTGCGTCTCCCCGTCCACGGGCTCGATCCTATGTTCGGCGCCGTACAGGGCGAAGCGGCCGAAGTCCGTGAACCCGGCATCGCAGATCAGGGCCGGGTGACCGTCTCGCTCGCGACGGTACAGGACGCGCGTCAGCAGGGTCCCGGCGCGCGCGGCGATGGACCGCCCCGGTTCGTATCGGGCCGCCAGGCCGGAGCCGCCGAGGCGATCCTCGACGAGGCGGACCAGGTCCACCGGCTCCGGGTCCGAGCCCGCGTCCTCGTACGCCACGCCCAGGCCGCCGCCGAGATCCAGCTCGCGAACAGGTGCGGCATCGCCCGCCAGGCGCTCCGCGATAGGAACGAGCACCTCCAGCGCTTCGGCGTACGGCGCTAGATCGTCCAGTCCCGACCCCAGATGCACCGCCAGGGCCGTGGGCTCCACACCGCCCGCTCCCGACAGGGCCGCCCATGCCTCACGGACCTCGGAAGGATGGAAGCCGAACTTCGCGTCCGCCCGGCCGGTCTCGAGCGAAGGATGGGCTCCTGCCTGGATTCCCGGCCGGACCCTCAAGCCCACGCGGGCGGGATCGTCCGGGGCTCGCATCGCGCCTGCCTCCATCGCCGCCTCGACCTCGTGGCGGGCCTGCAGGACGATCAGGTCGAGCCCTCGCCGAATGCCTTCCACGACCGCCGCCCGCGTCTTGGGCACACCGCCCAGAACGATGCGGTCGGGAGTCACTCCGGCCGCCAGGACGCGGGCCATCTCCCCCGTGGTCGCGGCCTCGAAGCCGATCCCGTGGGCGGCGAGCCGCTCAAGCACCGCCAGGTTGAAGTTGGCCTTCACGGCGTACGAGATGCGTGACGGATCTCCCACCGCGTCGATCCACCGACGCGCGCCGGCGTCCAGCGCGCGGGCATCGTACACGTAGGTGGGCGTGCCGACATCGGTCGCGATGTCCCGCAGGCGGTCGTGGTCGAGAAGAGTGTCGGTTCGAGCGGTCTGCATGTCTCTTCGCGTCGGATGGATGGTCCGGGCCCTTCCCGGCGGCCGGTCAGCGCGGGACGAGGATGCGCCCGGCAAGGGGATCGATCTCTGCCACTATGGGCGTTTCGCCTCTCGCCTCGCCATCGATCTGGGCCGCCACCGGGGGATCGGCCTCCACGCTGACCCGTTGGGCCTGGAGGAAGATCATGCGGTCGTCGCCCGAGTACTTGTGCAGCGCGACCCGGGTCAGCATTGCAGCCATGTCCGGCAGATGTCGCGGAGCGAATATGGCCACGTCCAGGAGCCCGTCCTGAAACGACGTGCGGGGCGCCACCTTGAGCTCCACCGGCAGTCCCCCCGCCCCGATCATTCCCGCGTTCGCCAGCAGCACCATCGAGGCCTCGATCTCCAGCTCCTCGTCGTCGGCAACGATCCGGTAACGGGTGCGGCTGGGCGTGATGACGTGCTTCAGGCCGCCCACGAAGTAGGCCAGCACTCCGAGGCGGCTCTTGAGCTCGGAGGTGGCGCTGGCCATGACCTCGGCGTCCAGTCCCGCTCCCGCGATGAGCGCGAAGTACTCGTCACCGATCCGGCCGAGGTCGATTCTCTCCTCCACTCCCTCGACGGCTACGCGCACGCTGTCCTCCAGCGACACCGGCACACCGAAGTTGAGCGCAAGCTGATTGCCCGTGCCGAACGGAAGCAACGCCACGGGGACCTCGCTCCCCGCCGTGCCCCGCAGCGCGAGGGCTATGGTGCCGTCGCCGCCTGCCGCCACGACGGCCTTGCAGCGTGCTTCCACGGCGGCGCGGATCACTCCGAGCCCCTGCTCCGCGCCCGTGGTCTCGACGATGTCGAAGTGCACTCGGTGGGAGGCCATCGCTCCGGCGATGCGGCGCCGCAGCACCTCCGGCTGCCCACCGGCGGCGTTTGGATTCAGCAGGACCAGGTATCGATCCGAGTCGAGAATCGGATAATCAGGCACCGGTGGTCGCCAGCTCCTCGAGACGTCTAACTCTTTCTTCCGTCGGGGGATGGGTGCGGAACAACGAGGTCAGTCCCCCGGCCCGCAGCGGATTCACGATGCACACGTGCGCAGCGCTCGGGTTCACATCCATGGGTGTTCGGCGCGCCGCCGTCTCCAGCTTGCGGAGGGCCGCCGCCAGGGCTCGGGGCCGGCCACTGATCTCCGCTCCCACCCGGTCCGCGCGATACTCACCGGCCCGGCTGATGGCCATCTGGATCAGCATCGCGGCCACCGGCGCCAGGATCAGCATCAGCAGCCCGCCGACTATCCCTCCCCGATCGTCGTCGCCCCCGAACCAGAACCCGAGCCGGGCCAGCATGACGACGGCAGCGGACAGCGTCGCGGCGACGGTGCCGATCAGCATATCGCGGTTCTTGATGTGGGCCAGCTCGTGGCCTATCACGCCCGCCAGCTCGTCGCGATCGGCCACCTTCAGCATGCCCTGCGTGACGCACACGGCCGCATGTCCCGGATCACGCCCCGTGGCGAACGCGTTCGGCTGCGGAGACGGGGAGATCGCCACGGCGGGCATGGGGAGTCCGGCGCGCTGCCGGAGCTCGTCCACCATGTCGTACAGGCCCGGCGCTTCCTCCCGCTTCAACGGTCGCGCCCGGTACATGCGGAGCACGGCCCGGTCAGAGAACCAGTAGGCTCCGAAGTTGAACACGGCCGCAAAGGCGAAGGCGATGAGCATCGCCGAACGCCCCCCGAACCAACCCGCGACGACGACGAAAAGCGCCGTCATCAAGGCCATGAACCCGAATGTCTTTACATAGCTCCCCATCCGTACCTCCGCGGCCGGGAATCTATACTCAGAAGTTCCAATCCCGGTAGAGCATCAGGCCGAAAGTCCGCAGGCTGAACGAGCTGAACGAGTATCCGTACGAAGCGTAACGCTTGAACCTGTCCTCCGTGACGAACTCCAGGCGCCACTGGGGCGCGAACGTCCATTCCAGACCGAAACCGGGGAGCTGTCCGCCGATCGGCTGCGTCGCCCGCACGAACAGGTCGGGCGTAAGGTAACGTCCGATCTCTACCTCAGTCCCGTACAGCAGGCTCTGCGTCGAGCCGGATTCGAGTGTCCCCGCGTGCCCGGTGGAGCGGATGTCGAAGTAATCCACGATGCCCACGCCGCTCACCAGGACCTGTGAGAACTGGTTGCTCACGGTTCCCAGGAGCCCCTCGCGTACCAGAGACGCGGCGAACTCCCCGCCTTCCGTGCCGGCCCCGAGACACGCCGTCGAGAAGAGCAGGAAGCACACTTCATCCGCCGCCGGGAGCGGGGGATCACTCGATGTGTCCAGCGTTGGAGCGGAAGCCGTGCCCCCGATATCCACCGTGATGGTCACGGGCCCGAGGTCCGACCGTGTCTCGTAAATGGCCTGGATGTCGAGATTGGGATCCATCCCGGGAGTGCCGACGAACGCCATGGAGCCACCGGCGATCTGCAACTGGCGTGAATACAGGCTCGAGAGATCGGCTCCGGAGCCCGACACGTACCGGTACTTGCCGCGCGTCAGGTTCAGGGATCCGAATGCCACGAGGTCTTGCTGGGCACGGTCCATCCGTACGTTCAGCGTCCCCGCGAGCTCGACCTCCAGGGCCTGCGACCGGAACCAGAAGTTGGGCCCCATCGTGATGTCGGCGTTCATCCTCAGGTTGCTCATGAACGGGTTTTGCGCTCTCTCGAACAGCCGCTGTTCCATGACCAGCGTCGTGTCGATCAGGGCGCTGATCGCCGGGTCCGTCAGATCAACGGCCTGCTGTAGCCGCATGAACCGCTCGGCTCGCACCTGGCCGTCGGAGATTCGCCACGCTCCCGTGAGCTCGGGCGATCGATACGAGCCCCCGAGGCGACCTTCGCCGTTGAGCAGGAAGCTCGCCATGCGTCGGTCCATGGCCCGCAAGCGGTTCATCACGATCGTCAGATCGAACCCCAGGTCCGTGGGCTCCGACGTGTCGAAGGAACCACGCAGCGAGGCCGTACCGCCAGCCGACGATGCCAGACTCGCCGATCCTACCAGGGCGCGGGTCCCCGCGAAGGTCAGGTCGGCCTCGATGTCATGGAACCTTACGCCTAGATACGGGACCGTCGCGGCCGTGGCAGACAGTGTGGCCGCCCCGTCCAGCTGGAGTGCGTCGAGCTCGCCGGAGAAGTCGATCCTGCCGCGCCCGTAGCCGGTGACGTCCTGCAGGGTCTCGAATGCCAGCTCCAGCGGCTCCATCGGCAGGCTGTCCGCCTGCAGCGTAAGGTGGATGGGATTCGGGGCCAAGCGCGCTTCGCGCGCGCGCAGCGTAAGGTCCGCGAACACATGGCCTTCCAGGTAGCCCAACTGCCGGTCGTCGTCGCGCAGGCCTGCTTCGATTCCGAGTCGACCGTCGGCATACTCGGCCCGGCCCGTCAGCAGGCCATACCGCAATCCCCGGATCTCGGGGCCCGTCACATCGATCGAGAAGTCCCACAGCGGAGCGTCGGCCGTTCCGCGCAGGCGCACGGCCGCCTCGAGAATCCCCGCGTAGGGAAGCGGCTCGTCCGGTAGCCGGAAGACGTTCGCCAGGTCCAGACCTCGAGCCACGAAATCGAGACCGGCGGCGCCGCTGTCGGGCACCACGCCGTCCAACCGTACGACCTCCCCGTTCGCGCCGCCGAGGCCCAGGCCACGGGCCATGAATCCCGCGTCACCCCACGCGATCTCGGCGCGGCCGTTCAGTGCGAACCTCTGCGAGCCGATGCCGGCGTCGAGCCGGTGCAGCACGAGGCGGCTCTCGCCGGGCGTCGCCAGGAAGGTGGCGTGCGTGTCCAGCTCGAGGGTGCTGTCACGGCGCATGTACAGCTCGAGCTCGTTCGCCGTCGGATCGGCCCGATCCCACAGTACCTGCGCGGAATCGGCCGTGATAGTCAGGCCTCGCGTCCGCCACAGGGTCGCGCTGGCGGTGAGCGAGTCCAGGTTCCGCGGATCGAAGATGTCGACGGTGAGGAGCACGGAGTCGGACGCCACCCGACCGTAGCTGACGTCCCGAGCCCACAGGCGACCGCCGAACGCGAAGTCATGGATGTTGCCATACAGGATCATCAGCGCCGTAGCGGCACCGGCGATGGTGTCCGGTTGCTCGGCGGGGGCTTCCGCGGCGGCCGGAGTGTCGATGAGGTCCGGGTCCGGGAAGGCCGCGAACAGCGCTTCGAGGCTCGTGTCCTGGCGAGCCGGGTTGCGTCCCGGCACGATCCAGCGGTTCCACGACGAGAGATTCGGCGCATCCACGTCCAGGATCAGCGATCCGCTCGTGCCCTCCGCCAGCCCGAAGCTGCCCCTGCCGTTGACCTGCCCGGCGTCGGTGCGAATGGCGAACGTGTCCGCCGTGGCGAGTCCGTCCGAGACCGTGAAACGGAGAAGGCTGGAGTCCACCCGGGCTCCCTCCACCAGCGACCGCAACACGGTGAGGTCGAACGTGGCCTCGAGCGTCGAGGGATCGGTCCCCACTCCGCGAACCCGCCCCTCCACCGCCAGTCGCGTGGCGGGAGCTTGCTCCACCCACTGTCGCAGCTGGATACCCCGGGCGATGAGACGGGCATCATACTGCCGGTCCTCGGACAGTAGATCGAACCGCCCATCGAAGTTGAGGAGCCCACGGGGGGTCCTCAGGTCTGCGATCACCCGCAGGTCCGAAAACAGGCCTCGCGCCGTCACGGGCCCCCTGACGTCGCCCATCAGCTCCACGTCGGGGGGTGCGTATGGCTGCAGGGCGGCCAACGAGAGCGAATCGGCGATGAACTCGACGGTCACCGCCGGCTCCTCTCCGAGGATGACGCTCCCGGATCCCGTGACGTGCGAGCTCCCGCCCCCGGTGAGCTGGTGCAGCAGGTCGGTTTCGAAATCGAACCAAGCGCCGACGAATCCCGTGAGCCTCGCGTTTCCCTCGAGACGTCCCCCGACCTCGTTCGTGATTCCCACCACCGCCGTCCATCGGGGCTCGAACTCGAGGAACCGGAGATCGAGGTTTCGCATCTCCCTCGGCTCGATGATGGCGAGGCCTCCACGCACGGTGACGAAGGACGGTGCCGGGGTAGCCAGCGTATCCGGCAGATCCTGCAGCGTCAGGTCCGCGTTCAGGTCCATCAGATCGATGGGACCCGTGCCGGTGACGGTACCCGTGATGTAACCGTCGATGACGCTCTCCCGGTCGAGAATCTCGTCGACCAGGGCCAGTCTCAACGGCTGAAGCAGCAGGTCGAGGCTTTCGAAGCGGGGCATGGGCTCGAGCGCGAGAACGAACGAACCGCGGGCCCTGGAATCACCGGACCGGGCATCGCCGCCGGACACCCCGACCACGATGACCTCTCCGAGGGTCCACAGATTCAGGCGGGCCGGACCTCCCCCCGTGCGCGGCATCGGCAGCGGCAACCATCGAAGGTCGGCGAACCCGATCGGGTCCGCCTCGAGATCGAAGCGGAACTGCTCCGGGTCGGACGGAACGATCCATCCGTCGCCTCGGAGCGAGCTGGCTCCGGTCTCGAGGAGATCCACCTCAACCGCGATGGTGTCGCGGAAAGTGGCCGTCCCATCGAACCGGGTGACGTCCAGCGTCTGGGTCACCACCGACGCTTCCGCCGACAGGGCTTCCGCCTCGATCCTGAAGGGCCGCATGGGATCCACGATTCGGAGCAGGGGTAAACCCCCGGCCAGGGAGTCGAGCCTGATCTCCCGCACGTAGCGATTCGGCCCGGCGCGCCGTACGCGCCACAGCTTATCGCCCCGCAGTCCGCGCGCGATCATGGTGTCGCGCGCCGCCCCGGACAGACCCCGCGCCCACGGCGTGCGCACGGTGAGATCGCCCCGGCCGAACCGAACGGCGGTGAGGACGACCCGCGTCCCCCCCGTTTCCTGCAGCGAGTCGGCCGGTTCGGACGGCCCCGATTCCGGGCGATCGTCCTCCGGTTCCTCGGGGTCACCGCCGAACAGCCTGTCCCAGCTCCAGCTGCCATCCTGCTGCTGGATCAGGGAGATGCGGGCCCGCTCGATCGTAACATCGCGGAAGCGGAATGTGCCAACCAGGAAGCCAAGCGGATTGTACGAGACCCTCACGCTGTCGAGCTGGACGAACGGCGTCCCGTCCCCCTCCAGCATCTCGAAGTGTGCCAGGTGAACGCGCGTCAGCATGTTGCCGCCGAGGATGGGGCCGACTCGGACGTCTCCGTCCAATACGCCGCCGAGCGCATCCTCCAGGTACGAGGCGACCACGGCCCGCCCGACCACCGTCTGGCTGAGCAGGAGAACCGCCCCCGCCGCCGTCAGACTGGCCAGCCCGACGAGCACGGCCATGGATCGGCCAAGCACCTTGATCGAGCGCCACAGGGGTCGCGGCATGCCGGCTCCCCACATCAGAAGGCCTCTCCTATCGAGAACTGGAGGCGCAGGCGTCTCCAGAACTCGGTGAGGGACGAGGGGTCGTCGTATGTGAAAGGATCGTACACGACCGGTTCCTGGACTTCCACAATCGAGCCGTCGTCCAGCACGACGACGGCCTCCTTCAGCGTCGTCCCTGTCGGGTTGTACCCCACATCGAACCGCAACGGGCCGACGGGGCTGCGGAAGCGGACTCCCGCGCCGGGCGTGAGGACTATGGCGGTCCGACTGTCGATGTCCTCCCACACCTGGCCGAAGTCCGCGAACGCGGCGACCGTCCATCGCTCGCCCGCCCGGAACCTGGCTTCCACGCTGCCGTCGAAGACGGCGTTTCCTCCCAGCGGCCGCTCGTCGAACGCGGTGGGAGCAAGCGTCTGGGCGCACGTGTTGAAGTCGTCGAAACCGTCGCAGTCGGATTCGTTCAGCACGAGCACGGTGGGACCGAGCAGGTTGAGCCCGAACCCGCGCACGCTCTGGGGACCTCCGGCGAAGAAGCGCTTCTGCGGGTGCACGACGGCGTCCGTGGCCACGGCGAAGACATCGTCCTCGTACGGCAGGACTACTCCCGTACGCAGATGGAATCCCAGCACCACGGCCTCGCCCGCTTTGTGGAATAGGGCTCCATCGATCGTGCCGCGCGAATACCGGTAGTCCGACAACGTGAGCTGTCCGGCTTGCTCGAGCTCCAGCGCCAGGTAGTAGCCGCGTGTCGCCGCGAACGGGTTGTCCGTCCGATCGTAGGTCCACAGGGCCGTGACCGGCGACAGCCGGTTCGCGTCGGTGAGGACCTCGATGTCCTCCGGATCGCACACTCCGAAGTTGACGCAGAAGTAGATGTCGGCCGATTCCTCCGCGAATGACGTAAGGGCCGGATGGTATCCGAGCGTGAGCGCCATCGTCCGCTGCAGCCGCCGGCTGAAGGCGACCTGGCCGCCGACGGCGTTGCGGACGTACAGGTCGGGCACGGTCTCCCGCTCTCCAAACAGGCTGGCCCGCAGCGTGTTCCGGCCGTCCGAGAACACCGGCTGCTCGAATCCGACCTGGAGGAGGAAGTTCAGCCTCTGGTAGACCTCGTTCTCGCTCACGTCCGTGCACGGGAACTGCCCTTGCAGCTCCTTCGCGAGCACGTTCGACACGCGTCCCGTGAAGCGCAGGATACGGGCGTCGCCCAGGAAGTTTCGGTAGATCAGGGTAGCCTGGGCCTGGACGCACTCGTCTGTCTGGAGACCGGCTCCCGTCTGAAGGGAGCGCTTCGGTGCCGGCGCCACCGCGACCAGGAGGTCGATCAGGGTGTCCGTCTCCGCTCGGCGCTCGGAAGAGATGTTGGCCCAGCGCAGGGCCTCCAGGCTGTACAGGCTGCGCTGGCTCTCGAGAATGTCATCCTCGCGAAACCAGTCGCCGCTGTCGAATCGCAGGAGCTCGCGGATGACTCCATCGCCGATCTCGCCGGATCCCTCGACCC
>JBDHFS010000126.1:0-8676 GCA_039590285.1 Gemmatimonadota bacterium | reverse complement strand
GCCCCTGTGGTCGCCCCGGGTGGGCTTCAACTGGGACGTCACCGGGACCCGCTCGACTCAGTTGCGCGGCGGGACCGGAATCTTCACCGGCCGCCTGCCGTTCGTGTGGATCGGCAACGTGTTCTCCAACCCGAGCACGAACTCCAATATCTACCCTGATGCGGAAAAAGTGGTCACGAGCGGCCCGCGGCCCGGCTCCGGCGAGGATAGCTTCATCCTGCAGCAGTCGTTCGACGGCATCGCGGCCATGGACCCCGAGTTCAAGTGGCCGCAGATGTGGACGAGCAACATTGCGATCGACCAGCGCCTTCCGTGGGACATGGTGGGTACGCTGGAGTTCATCTACGGCAAGGACATCAACAACATCTACATGCAGAACATGGACCTCCCCGCCGAGGCCTCGGTGGGAACGCTGGCGGACGGAAGGCCGAACTACCAGGGCCAGCGCAACAATCCCGATCCTAACTTCCTGGGCAGGTCGATATACGTCCTGAGCAACACGGACGAGGGTCGCAACTACAACATCACCCTGCAGCTCAGGAAGATGTTCGAGAGCGGTCTGGGCCTCGGGCTTTCGTATGCCTACCTGGATGCCACCAATACGCTCAAGTCAACAGAGATCGCGAGCGTCCTGTGGGGCGGCCAGCCGACTCCTGGCAACCCGAACCTGCCGATCGCCTCGCCGTCGGAGTTCGGCCAGCGGCACCGGATCGTCGCGACCGGGACGTACAACAAGCGGTGGAGCGAGCTGCTCAGGACGAGCTTCGGCCTGTTCTGGGAGGTTGCCGAAGGCAATACGTTCCGTAACGGCGGCAACCGCTACTCGTTCATTTACTCGGGTGACGTGAACGGAGACGGGGCGAACAACGACCTGATCTACATCCCCGAAGGCCCAGGCGACATCAACCTCGAGGATCCGT
The DNA here is from genome assembly GCA_039590285.1 of Gemmatimonadota bacterium. GTDB lineage: Bacteria > Gemmatimonadota > Gemmatimonadetes > Palauibacterales > Palauibacteraceae > Benthicola. The sequence goes on along the minus strand of JBDHFS010000126.1, from coordinate 7,756 downwards.
CTCAGTGGACCGCGCTGAACGCGTTCATCGAGCAGGACAGCTACTTGAGCAGCCACCGGGGAGAAATCGCCGAGCGGTTCGGCCTGCTGAACCCGTGGTACACGGACCTGTCCCTGCGGATTCTGCAGGACTTCATCTTCGGAAGCGGAGACACGGACAACGTCCTTCAGCTCAGCTTCGACTTCGAAAACCTGCTCAACATGTTCGACTCCAGCTGGGGAGTGCGGCAGGTAGCGAACTCTGCGGCGCTGAACCCGCTGATCTTCACCGGCAACATCGACGGTAACGATCGTCCCGAGCTGCGGGTCAATGACGCCATCGCCTCCGGCGACGTGACGGAGACCTTCGTCGACGACCTGAGCGAGTTTTCTCGCTGGCGAATCCAGGTCGGGATCCGGTACTTCATGGACTGAGTTATCGACCGGCGGGACGTCTCGCGACGCCCACCACCACTTTTTTCCCGGGCCGCTCACGATGCGTGGGCGGCCCGGTCCTTTTCAGGAAGATATATTCCTTCAACAAGAAGCTCCGATTCCACACCGAAGGAGGATCGGTTTGACGGACGCGTCATCGTCTCCGCGCCGGGAGGTCATCGGGCTCGTTCCGGCGGCCGGTGCCGCAACCCGCCTCGGGCCCATTCGATGCAGCAAGGAGATCCTGCCGGTGTGGCGACCGGCGGGATCCGGAAAGGATCCGGAGGGGATGCCGCTTCCCGCCATCGAGTGCCTTCTCGGGGCGTTCGAGGCCGCGGGAATACCGCGCGCATGCATCGTGATCCGGCCCGGGAAAGAGGACATCGCGGATTGTCTGGGCGACGGTGCGGAGAGCGACTTACGGCTCGAGTACGTGTTGGCGCGGGACCCGCCCTCGCCTCCGTTCACGCTGGATGCCGGGTTCCCAGTCGTCGAGGGCTGCGTCGTCGCCATGGGCTTCCCCGACATCCTGTTCGAGCCACATGAAGCCTTCGGTCCACTCCTGAGAGGGCTGGAGCCGGGGGTCACCGACGCGGTATTGGGGCTATTCCCCCATCCCCGGGTAAGGCCGGCGGATCTCGTGAACGTCGATCCGGAAGGTACGGTTCGGGGAATCCAGTCGGCCCGGCAGAACGAAGCGAGCCCGTGGACCTGGGGTCTGGCGGCGTGGACGCCCCGGTTTACCGGCTTCCTGCACGAGTTCGTCACGGCGCGGAGACCGGATCACCCGGATGCGACCCGGCTCGGCGTGGGCCACGTGGTACTGGCGGCGATAGCGGCCGGCATGCATGTGCACGGCGAGGTCGTGGGTGACGAGCCGTTCCTCGACATCGGCACTCTGGATGGCCTGGCCGAGGCGAACCGGCGGCTGGTCGAGGACTGACAGGGAAGCCGGGTCGCGCGCGATCGCGCGGCCCGTCCTCAGAACGGGAAACCCAGATCCAGCTCCAGCCGCACGGCGTCCGCGACCTCGCCGCCCGTTAGCATCAGCGTCGCCGAACCGAATCTGGAGTGGAGGCCACCGCCGATCCCGAAGCCCGTGAAGTAGTCGCTCACGTCCACTCGCCAGTCCTCGGGCAGCGCTGCCGCGTTCCACCTTCCGATGGCGAAAAGGTTGGGCCGCACCTCCCACTGAAACCCGAGCTGCATAGCCTGGAGATGCTGACCTCTGCGTTCCCCGACGCGGAGTCCGGCAAACGGAGTGTGCCGGTCCGGATAGAGGTAGAACTGGTTCGCGCCGCCCACGAAGAACTTGTAATAGTCCGGGATGTCGGGACCGTCGTTCGTGCCAGCCGTAAACCGCCCGCGTAGCGATACGCTCGAGCTGACCGGGACCACCGCGTCGACGTCGATCACGTGGTGCGAGAAGTCGTCACCACTCCCGAGGGCGCCCTCCGACCACTCCGTTCGTGCCCGCAGAGCCACACCACTGCGCGGGAACATGGCGCGATCGTGGGTATCGAGCTCGAGCACTCCGGACAGGGTGAAATAGGTCTGCTTTCCGCCGTTCCAGTCGGGCGCCAGCTCGGCTTCATCCGATTCCCCGCTCTCGAACTTGAGGGCGACCCCGATGGCCGTGGAGTAGCCAATGCCGAGCCCGAGGAAGGCGTCCGCGTAACGCACCTTCACGCGAGGCTCCGCCACGCGCTTGCCCTCCTCGTACAGGTCGAACGGGCTCCGTCTGTACTCGCCGCGAAGGCCGATCAGGGGTGCCACCTTCCATCCCCTGCGCTTCTGGAACTCGGCGGCGAAGAGCGTCTGTTCGCCGAGGCGCAGTTCGGCCAGAACCGTCGAGCCGCCGATGAGCAGGTTTCGAAGGGCCGCCGTGCCGAGTATGGACGCCTTGTACCGGCCATCGTACCGGTAGCCGACACCGAGCCAATCGCGGGCCCGGTCTTCCACCTGAACTTCGAGCACTCTGGCGTCGGGATCGGCCAACCCCCCGGGCTCACCCGCCTCGGCCAGGTCGAGCCTGTACGAGACGCGGTTGAACAGCCCGGTGTCGTAGACCCGGCTCACGGCCTCGTTGACTTTCCGGACGTCCACGGTGTCCGGCGCCACGATTCCCAGGCTGCGCCGGACAGTTGCCTCCGGCGTGCGATCCAGGCCCGTTATCCGAATTGCCATTACAGGCGCCGGGTCGGTCAGAGGCTCCCTTCGGCCACCTTCCTCCTCAACGGGGAGGCCCACGATGCCGAGCGCGCGGAGCGAGTCGAGCGCCGCGGCGGCAGCGGTCCTCCCGCGGGCCATGATCTCCTCCGCTCGGGCGAAGTCGGCCGATGCGATGCCCTTGATGTCCGGTCGGATCATGACGTCGCAGCGTTCCGCGTCCCGGTCCCGCCGTTCCACGGTCCGGAAGGCAATCGTCTGCGACAGGATGTCGACGAGGCTCTGCAGGCTGTCCGCCGTAGCGAGTGGCTCGGTGACGTCGCTGCAGATGACGAGCTCGGCTCCGAGGTCCACCACGTCCGGTGTAGGGAGGTTTCGCGCCACACCGCCGTCGATCAGGAATCGACCGTCGATCTCGACCGGCGCGAACACGCTCGGTATCGCGAGACTGGCGCGGAGCGCCTCAGGAAGGAATCCGTGGCTCAGAACGACGGCCTCGCCCGTCTCGGCGTCCGTGGCCACCGCGACGAACGGTGTCGGCAGCTCACGGAAGTCACGAACGGGGTGCGCGTGCCAGGTGAGGCCGGTCAGCAGCTGCGTGATGCGTTGACCCTGGATGATCCCGCTGGGGAGCTTGGGAACACCCTTCCTGATCGGCAGGCCCAAGACGGTGCGGCCCTCCTCCACCTTGCGCTCGACCGGGAGATTGCGGCGCTCGGGAGCGTCGCTGAACACGCGGTTCCAGTTCACATCGGAGGCGACGGCGCGCAGCTCCTCGGTCGACAGCCCCGAGGCGTACAGGCCGCCGATCACGCTCCCCATGCTGGTCCCGGCGATCGCGTCCACCGGAACGCCGGCCTCATTCAGGACCTCGATGACTCCGACGTGGGCGAAGCCGCGGGCGGAGCCGCCGCTGAGGGCGAGCCCGATGCGCGGCCGAGCCTGATCCTGGACCGGGCCGTCGGATCGGGCTTCGGGTTCCTGCGCTGGCGCCACGCTCACGATACACAGGGCCAGCAGCGAAAAGACGACCGACGCTCGAACGGGCGCCGGGAATTGGATCACCGAGCCTCTCTCGGGTTCAGGGTGTCGAGTGGCGAGATCCGCCGGTCCTCCCCCCGGCGGGGATGACCCGGGTAGGGGGCGGAAGAGGTCGCACGCCGGGAGTCACGGGCCCGGAAGGCGGGAACTCGGGAACGATCGCCGCACCGGGAGCCGGCGCTTCGGGCTCGGTCCCCTCCGGATCAATGGGGACGCGAATCGGGATCAGGATCGGATAGTACACGCCCGCGCGGTAGCCATAGCTGTAGGCGTCGTCGGTTCCGTAGCCGCTCGCGCTCGAGCCACCCACGGCAACCGTCGTGACCTCGACGGCGGGCTTGAGGCCGAGGGCGACGATCGTCTCGTACGATACGCAGCCGCACAGGTACAGTCCCCGCTCCTCCTGCAGCTCGGTCAGGGCCTTCACCGTGCCGTGGTCCAGCTGGCCCGTCCAGCCCACACCCAGGTAGCCTGCCTCGCGCATGGCCCGCTGTACGGCCTTGATCTCCTTCTTCGTGAGATCGTAAACGGCCTGGCGGTAGCGTTGTCCGCTTACCGGATCGACGGTCTCGACGACGCGGATGTCGCCGTCGGAGCTCGAACGCTGGGCGAGTACAGGCTCGGGGATGGAGAGCGCGACGGCCGCGACGGTCATGGTAGCCAGACCGGCTCTAACGCTGGAAATGGGGCCAAACGACGCCACGACCGTACCCACCTTTCAGCCTCTGGACCCGTTCACCACAGGAGTAATACAATAACAAAGCGGGGTGGTTTCCGCAGAAACCACCAAAGCAAGAGCCCCGGCGCTTTCGCGCCGGGGCTCTCTCAGCTGAGAGGGCGAGGCTACATCCCTACCCCGTCATCATCATCCCATCAGCCCCACAGCGTCATCCCGCTCGCCGCCCTCAGTTCTCTCGTGTTCTCGCGTTACCTGCCCGCCACCAGCGTCGTTGGCGAGCCCAGTCGCATGGCCAGCGCCAGGCGCGCGGACTCCGGTCCGGCGGGCGCGCCCTCGATCCGGGCCAGGATATCGGCCTTCTCTTCCGCCGTGAGCCACTCGGACTCCGACAGATCCCTGGCCTCCTGGACGAACTCGCGCTTCTTACCGGCGAATCCCTCGGCGATCGCTATGAAAGCTGCATCCACGTAGGCATTGGCCGCCGTGAACACATCACCGGTCGCCTCGGCTACCTCGGCCGCGTCCTCCATCGACCGCCGAGCGTCATCGAACTCGCCCGCGTAGAAGTAGAGCAGCGCCGCCCGGCTGTAGCCGAAGAACTGCCCGGCATCGTTTCTGGGCAGGTCATCCGCCGCCTGCTTGTGCAGGTCAGCGGCCAACTCCCAATAGCCCGGCAGCTCATACAGCGACATCGCCGTCTGGTGCAGATTGTTCTGCATCACTGCCACCTCGATCGCCGGCAGCTCGTACGACGGCCGGTCCTGCGCCGTCGCCGGAGCTGCAATGGCGACAATCGCCACCGACGCTGCCACCACCCCGAGAAGGTTCCTCTTCATCATCGTCATCCTCCCAGTCCTCTCGTCCTCGTCCACACCGCGTCCGGCTCCCAGCCGGCACTGCCCGTCCGTCCATAGTCAATGCAACCGGTGTGCCACAAGTTGCGACGCTCCCAATTTCCTGTGACATAGACAGTTGCGTTCGTTGCAACGAACCCGTGGCGGCCGCTTTCCTGTGCGACTCCGGGATCAGTTGTATCGAAACCGGACACTTCCGGGTTGTGGCGGCGTCCGTCGGCTCGCCAGCGGCTGTGAAGTCGACCCGGTCCGGTTAGTTTCCGGGCTCGATAATTGGCGCACGCCTCCGGCAGGGACTCGATCGGAGCATCAGGACTATGAAGCGCACACTCATCTGGCTGGCCGGAGCTTGTGTCCTGGCCGCATCTCCACATCTGAGAGCACAGGCCGGCCCGGGCGTCGACCGCGACTGGCGGGACCCGTACGACTCGGGTGGCCCTCTGATCGTCGAGCAGGCGGCCTTCGACGTCACGTTCTACGACCTGTCACTGAATGTCGATCCGTCGGACAGCACGATCGCGGGCAGCCTCTCGATGAGCGCACGGATGGTGGCGCCGGCGGAGGTCGTGGCCCTCGATCTGGACCCGCTGCTCGAGATCGAGTCCATCACGCTGCTCGACACCGAGTCGGCGTACGCGCTCCCCTTTCGGAGAGCCGGGAGCCGCGTCTTCATCGACCTGCCGTTCACCAGGCAGCCGGGAGAAGAGCTCGGTCTGCGGGTGGACTACGCAGGGAAGCCACGTGTCGCGCCGCGTCCCCCGTGGGACGGAGGAGTGCAGTGGGCGACCACGCCGTCGGGCGATCCGTGGATCGCCACGTCCAACCAGATGGTCGGGGCCGATGTGTGGTGGCCGAACAAGGACCACGTGTCGGACAAGCCGGACTCGATGTGGATCAGGATCCGTGTTCCGGAGGGGCTCGTCGTGGCGACCAACGGGCGCCTCGAGCAGCTCGAGGAGCACGGGGATGGCACCCGAACGTACCACTGGTTCGTCTCGACGCCGATCAGCAACTACAACGTGGCCCTGAATATCGCGCCGTACGAAATCCTGTCGGAGCCGTACGAGAGCGTCACGGGTGAGACGTTCCCCGTCCAGTTCTTCGTCCTGCCGGAGAGCGTGGAGGACGGTGAGCGTCTGATGCCGGAGATCCTGGCGCACCTGCGGTGGTTCGAGGAGACGCTGGGACCGTATCCGTTCCGGGCCGACAAGTACGGAGTCGCCCAGACGCCGTACCTCGGCATGGAGCACCAGTCGATCATCGCCTACGGCGCCAACTTCGACAACAGCTCCATGACGGAGGGCGTGGATTGGGGATTCGATGCCCTGCACCACCACGAGCTGTCGCACGAGTGGTGGGGCAACCTGGTCACGAACGCCGACTGGAAAGACATGTGGATCCACGAGGGTTTCGGAAGCTACATGCAGGCCCTGTGGCTGGAAGAGACGCAGGGAATGGAGCGATACCACGAGTTCATGGCCAGCATCCGGCCCAGGATCGGCAACGCGCAGCCCACGGCGCCGCGCCATTCGTTGTCCGCCAAGGAGGTGTACGGCAGCGACATTTACTTCAAGGGGGCGTGGACTCTGCACACGCTTCGCTACCTGCTGGGCGAGGAGGCCCTGCGAGAGGCCATCCGACTGATGGCGTATCCATCGGCGGCCTACGCCAACGCCACGGACGGGTCGCAGGTAAGGTTCGCATCCACGGCGGATGTCGTCACCGTGTTCGAGACGGTTTCCGGTCGGGACCTTGACTGGTTGTTCGAGGCGTACCTCCGGGAGGCCGAGATCCCGAGACTCAAGGCCAGCAAGGTGAGGACCTCAGGGTCGGACCGCGTCCGCCTCAAACTCGAGTGGGAAACCTCGGGCGGCGGGGCGTTCCCGATGCCCGTCGACCTGTTCATCAACAGGAGTCGAAGGCGGATCGAGATGCCGGCGGGAAAGGCCGAGGTCGACCTCCCGGCGAACGCCGAGGTGGCCGTGGACCCCGAGAACTGGATCCTGCGCGAGCCGTTCGGCGACCCGCTCCGCCGGGACAACGGGGCGGACTGAACTGGTTGTGGGTCAGAGCGTCGTGTTCGTCCCCCTGTACCGCCGGTAGCACTCCGCGCCATCCATCACGGACATCGCGGGCCTCCCCTCGCCTATGTTCCAGGCGCAGCCGAACTCCCCATCCTTGTTGATCGCCACGAACTTTTCGCCGGGCCGGAAGTCGATCCCCGCAGCGGCGTATCGTTCGTCGATCGCGCGCAGCGCGTCCTCGCACGCCTCCTGCGGCGACCGCCCCTCGCGCATGCGGGACACGAGGTAGAACGAGGAGCAGGCCTTGATGACGTCCTCGCCCCGTCCGGTCGCGCCGGCCGCACCGACCTCGTTGTCCACGTACAGTCCCGCTCCGATGATCGGGGAGTCGCCGATCCGGCCCGGGACCTTCCACGACATGCCGCTGGTGCTGGTGATCCCCGCGATGTCGCCTCGCGCGTCCACGGCCAGGACGTTCACCGTGCCATGTGTCTGCTCGATGGGACCTCGCAGGACGGCTTCCCTGTCTCTGCTCGCGTCCCCTATGCCTCGCGCTTCTTCGTCCTCCCCTCCCTT
>JBDHFS010000125.1:0-8719 GCA_039590285.1 Gemmatimonadota bacterium | reverse complement strand
CGCCGGTTCCTCGGTTGGGGGCGGCTCGGCAACCTCGACGTCATCCGGCAGCTCCATGTCTGTCACCTCGAACTCGATCGGAGCGAACTGCGCCTCCGAGATCACGAGCTCTTCGGCATCCGCCATCGCGAGCTCCCAGCGGCCCTCGGGCAGATAGATGCTGAGCTCCCGGCCGCGCTTGATGTCCTCGACGGGCAGTACCATGCCGTCGACGTACACCGTGAATCCGGGTTGCGGAGTCACGCGCGTCGCAGGTCCCCATGTTTCGTCCCGGTGCTTGAATCTGACGAGCATCGAAGGCGGGCCTTCGTGGACCAGCGCCTTGAAGTGTGCGTACTTGACGCCCTCATGGTCGATGATCTCTAGGCACGCCTCGCGCGCCGCTGGATACGCGGTCATGACCCGCTCATCGAACGCGATGTCGTCGCAGGTGACCTCCTGGGCCCCCAGCGGCATCGCGATAAGGAGTGCAAGTATCAGCGAGGGGATTCCTATGGAGAGCTTCCTCATGTAGACCTCCGCTTGATGGAAGTGAACTCCGCCGACCAGTCCGGGAAGGGTGGGAGGATTCCCGCAGCTGGCCATTTCGTCGGTCGAGTGGCCCAAAACTGTCCCTAACCTCCCGTCCGGGCAAGCGCTCCCGGACCCAGGCTTCTGGAACCGTCGGCCTCCCATCTGTATTATCGGTTCCCCAAAAGCCGGTTGGCCGGACACTGAACGTCACGACAAGGAGCCCTGTCTTGGTGCAAAGTCGGAGGACTGGATCCGTCCTGCGGTTCATCGCTCGGCCGCGGACCGGCGGAAGATCCCACAGGATTCCCGCCCTGTCGCTCTTGCTGCTGCTGGCCGGGACGAGCTCCCTGCAGGCCCAGGAGTTCTTGATCCACGCCAACGGGGATTCGATCAACGCCGAGCTCAAGGGCTTCAAGCGCGGCAAACTGACCTACGAGATTCCGGGCTCGAGCAGCGCCAGCATCGAATTCCAGGAGGTCGCCACGATCGGCAGTCCCGAGGACTGGGACATAGAGCTCACCGAGCAGAGAGGTCTGTTCGGCTCGATTCTCCCGAGCACGGAGCGAGGTCGAGTCCGGATCGTCACGGTGAACGACACGATCGAGGTGGAGCTGGCCGACATCGTCGCCATGACCAACGTCAACAAGACGGCGTGGTCCCGGTTCGATGGGTATCTGGAATTCGGCTTCAACTACGCGAAGGCGAACAGCTCGACGAACCTCAACTTCGCGACACAGATCGACTACCGGGCGCCGAAGTGGCTCTTCGGCATCGGTCTCGATTCGCGATTCCAGAACCAGGACGACGCCGAGAGCTTCAAGCGCAACCAGGGGACCTTCTTCGTCAACTACCTGCTGCCGAAGACATGGTACGTGGGTGCCTTCACCCAGCTCGAACAAAACCAACAGCTGGACCTGGACCTGCGGTTCCTGGTCGGCGCCATCGGAGGACGCGACCTCATCCAGTCGAACCGGGTCGAATGGAACTGGCTGGTCGGTGTTTTGAGCAACACCGAGGAATACACGGGTCTCGAGTCCACGAACTCGGCGGAAGGCCTGTTGGGCACGCGATTCAGCTGGTTCACGTTCGGGGACTTCGAGAACGACCTGTCGTCGAGCGTGTTGGTCTTTCCCAGTCTCACGGAGTCGGAGCGGGTTCGTGTCGATTTCGACATCAGCTACCGGCAGGACCTGTTCGGCGACCTCTATCTGCGGTTCAGCTTCTACGACCAGTACGACAGCCGACCGCCGGAAGGCGCCAGCGAGAACGACTACGGAACCAGTATCGCCGTGGGGTGGGATATCTGAGCTGACGTCGAGCCTGGGGTCGGCCTGGTCCTCGTGGCGGGCCGACCCGGGTCATGCGTCTCCTACGGCCGCGTCTTCTCCATCCTCGCCCAGCTGTCCCGCAGCGTCACCGTCCGGTTGAACACCAGGCCGTCCGGTCCCGAGTCCACGGGATCACTCATGAAATAGCCCTGGCGCTCGAATTGGTAGCGGGTGCCCGGCGGATCGCCCGCGAGCGCCAGCTCCACCCAGGCATTCTCGACGACGGCCAGCGACTCCGGGTTCAGGTTTACCGTAAAGTCATGGCCTTCTTGGAGATCCGCTTCCGGATCGGGCACCGAAAAGAGTCTGTCGTACAGCCTTACCTCGGCCGGGAGGGCATGGTCTGCCGATACCCAGTGAATCGTGCCCCTGATCTTTCTCCCGTTCGCGGGGTTGGCGCCCATGGTGTCGGGGTCGTGTGAGCAGCGGAGCTCCATGATCTCCCCCGTCTCGGGGTCCTTGACGACTTCATCGCACTGGATGATGTATGCGTGCCGCAGCCGGACCTCCCGGCCGGGAGCGAGGCGGTAGAACTTCCGGTACGGCTCTTCCATGAAGTCCGAGCGCTCGATCCAGATCTCCCTGCCGAATGGCATCCGGCGCGAACCCTCCTTGCCCACATCGTGCGGGAAGTCCGGAGCGTCGATCCACTCCGTGTCACCCTCGGGATAGTCGGTGATCACGACCTTGAGGGGATCGAGAACGGCCAGCCGGCGGGGGGACCGCCAGTTGAGATCGTCCCGGATCGCGAACTCCAGCCTCGAGTACTCGATCCGGCTGTCCACGTCCGCCACGCCGATCATCGCGTTGAACTTCCGGATGGCCTCCGGCGTGACGCCCCGGCGTCTGAGTCCCGCCACGGTGGGCATACGGGGATCGTCCCAGCCCGCCACGTAGCCGCCTTCCACGAGCTGGATGAGCTTGCGCTTGCTCATGATCGTGTAGTCGATGTTGAGCCGCGCGAACTCGGTCTGCTCCGTGCGGGGCCGCTCGATGCCGACCGCGTCGAGGATCCAGTCGTAGATCTCCCGGTTCACCTTGAACTCGAGCGAGCAGAGCGAGTGCGTGATGTCCTCGATCGCGTCCTCGAGGCAGTGCGCGTAGTCGTACATGGGGTAGATGCACCACTCGTCGCCGTGACGGTAATGGCGCTCGTGTCGGATCCGGTACAGCAGGGGGTCCCGCATGGTCATGTTGGGATGCGCCATGTCGATTTTCGCCCTGAGCACGTGAGCCCCGTCGTCGAACTCGCCAGCCCGCATGCGGCGAAACAGGTCCAGGCTCTCGTCCACCGGACGGTCCCGAAACGGGCTGTTGCGCCCGGGCTCGGTGACCGTGCCCCGGTATTCGCGGATCTCGGCCTCGCTCGAGCTGTCGATGTACGCCTTGCCGTCTCGAATCAGCTGCTCACCCCACTCGTACAACCTCTCGAAGTAATCGGAGGCGAAATAGAGGCGGTCTTCCCAGTCGACTCCGAGCCACCTGATGTCTTCGATCATCGCGTCGACGAAACGCTGGTCTTCGCCCGTCGGGTTCGTGTCGTCGAACCTGAGATTGAAGATCCCGCCGTTCTCCTGGGCGATCCCGTAGCTGATCCAGATGGCCTTCGTATGGCCGATGTGGAGGTAGCCGTTGGGCTCCGGCGGGAACCGCGTGGCCACACGACCGCCGTACTTCCCGGTACGGTTGTCCTCTTCGACCATCGAGCGGATGAAATCGAGGGGCTTCCTGTCTTCGCCGTTCGTCATGTGCCGGGTCCGTTCAACCTGTCGATGAAGTCCCGATTCCCGGAGCCGAATCGAGATCAACCCCGGGGGTCGGGTAAGCTGTGCTTCCGTGCTCCCGATGCCAAGTCCGGGGCCTGAGCCGCCGTCACCTTACACTGGCGCGCGGTACCGACTTATTGTGGAATGTCGCCCGCTCGGGCCACTCCCGCGGCGGCGGGATCCTGTAACGATGGTTCAAGGAGGACGCTCGTGTCGATGGACAGAGGGGGAGTCGGGCTCTGGTTGACGGTCCTGATCTCGGCGTTCGCGCCGGCGCTCGCCGCATGTTCCGGGGACGAGGTGAGAGCGACGCAGGCCGCCGAAGAGGCACCGGCGGTCCAGGAGTCGGAGATTCCCGCTGCCATCCTCGGCCAGGGCGAAGCGCCGCGCGGAGAGGACGTGGCCTATTTCGAAGACGATTCTTCGGCGATGGGCTACGTGGTCGCGCCGGAAGGCGACGGCCCGTTTCCGGCCGTGCTCCTGATCCACGAATGGAACGGCCTCGTGGATCGCGTTCGCCAGGTGGCGGACGCCCTCGCGGACGAGGGCTACGTGGCCATGGCGGCCGACCTGTACAGCGGTCGTACGGGCAGCGATCGCCAGGAGAACATGGCCCTCATGCAGGAGGCGCAGGCCGATCCCGATCGGATCATCGCGAATCTGAACGCTGCGGTGGGCCATCTGCGCGAGCGGACCGACGTGACGGGTAAGGTGGCGGCCATGGGGTGGTGTTTCGGAGGTGGGGTGGCGTTGAGCTTCGCACTCGGCGGCGACAACCACGAAGGCACCGCGATCTTCTACGGCCGGCTGATCGAGGACCCCGACGTGCTGGCGTCGATCGACCATCCGGTGTACGGCACGTTCGCCCGGCTGGACGGAGGGATCCCTCCCGACCAGGTCGAGCGATTCGCCGAGGCCTTGCGCACGGCCGGCGTCGAGAACGACATCCATATCTATGACGATGTCAATCATGGCTTCTGGCTGTGGGTGGACCGCGATCCGGACACCGCGGCGCCCCCGGCCGCCGATGCATGGAGCCGGCTCAGGGCCTATCTGGAGCGCGTGCTCGGCTGATCCCGCCGGTCGGTCGAACGTTCCCGCGTCACGGGGAGCATGAGCGGGATCGGGCGACCCGGCTCCGGCGACCGCGCCGGGCTCGGATGGCTCATGGTCCTGGTCCTGGTTCTGGGCCTGGCCACCGTGCTGCGCGTGTTGGGCCTCCGTACCGACCTGTGGATGGATGAGCTGCTATCGGTGTTCCTCGTCGGCCCGCTCGAGTCTCCCGTGGGAGTCTTCACGGGTCTTCACCACGACAACAACCATTACCTCAACTCTCTGTGGCTGTTCGCCGTGGGCGGCGACGCGCGTCCGTGGCTGATGCGTCTGCCGGCTCTGGTGCTGGGAATCCTCGTCGTTCCGCTGGCGAGCGCGGCCGTCGCCGGCAGATCCCGATGGGGAGCGCTTGCGGCCGGTGTGCTGGTGGGCCTCTCATATCCGTTGATTCACTACTCATCCGAGGCGCGCGGCTACGCCTACGTACTGTTCTTCGCTCTGTCCAGCTACCTGCTATTCCGTCAGTGGCTGCGCGATGGACGAACCCGGTGGGCGCTGGCGTATGCGCTAAGCGCCGCCCTCGGTTTTCTCGCTCACCTCGGGTTCGTGACGATCTTCACGGCGATGCTGATGTGGTCTTCATTCGAGATCGTGTCCGCCGCCGGGCCCCGCCGCCCCCTAGCCGCTGCCCGTCACGCCGCGGTGCACGCGCTCGCGGTGACCATCGTGGTCGCGCTGTACTTCCTGGATCTCCGCTATCTCATGGTGGAGGGCGGGCCTCCGGTGCCGACGTACCTGTCGTGGGCTCGGGCCGCGGGACTGCTGGCCGGAAGCGCTCCGGGCTGGGTGGCGGTCGTGGTGGCCGCCGCCGCGGCGGTGGCCGTGCTGCTGGAGCTGGTCCACCTGTATCGGGAGAGAGAGCCCGAGGCCCTGTTCTTCACATTAGCGCTTGCGTTGCCTCTGTTGAACGCGGTGGTCTCGTCACATGCGTATCGACGGTACTACCTGACGGCGCTGCTCTTCGCGCTCTTGCTCCTCGCGCGTTTCGTGGCTCGAAACCTGGACGCGGGCCGGTCGCGGCGCGGGCTCGCGATCATCCTCGCCGTCGGCTTCCTCGCCACGAATCTGTACCAGACCGTGCGCTTTCTGGATACGGGTCGCGGGGGGTACCGGGAAGCCGTCGCGGCCATGGCGGCCGAGAGCGCGGAGATTCCGACGACCGTGGCCGGCAACCACGACCTGGCTCAGCTCCTGCTGATCGACTACCACGCGGCCCGTCTCCCGGCCCGGCCCCGTTTCGTGTTCTACTGCCAGGAGCCCCCCGCACTCGGGTGCACGGACATGCGGCCTCCTCCGGGGTCCGGAGCCCGCCCGCCCGAGTTCTTCGTGCTGGGGAGAGTCGACCACCGGTACGTGCCGCCGGCCACCCGCGTCGAGCCGGGTCTCGGAGAGTACTCGCTCGCACACGTCTATCCGGCCTACGGGCTCTCGGGTCAGCTGTGGGCCGTGTACAGCCTACGGGAGCCGTGAGGAGAGACCGGTGACCGTTTACCCACCGCCTCGCACCCTGTAAGATCCGGTCGCACTCATCGGGGGGACTTCGAAAGACGAAGGCATGAGCGACGAGACCACAGACCTGAACCTGAGGCCCGCGCGCGAGGCGCGGGAATCCGTCGTCGTCCGTTTCGCCGGAGATTCGGGGGACGGAATGCAGCTCGCGGGCACCCAGTTCACGATGGAGAACGCTCTGGCCGGCAGCGACATCGCCACTTTCCCCGACTATCCAGCCGAAATCAGGGCTCCGGCCGGGACCACGTACGGCGTCTCGTCCTTCCAGATCCACTTCGGCGCCGTGGATGTGAAGACAGCGGGCGACGAGCTGGACGTGCTGGTGGCCCTCAACCCGGCCGCCCTCAGGGTGAACCTGGACGACCTGCGGATCGGCGGTACGATCGTCGCGGACACCGGCTCGTTCACCGGCCGCAACCTCGCCAAGGCGTCGTACGAGACGAGCCCCCTGGACGACGACAGCCTGGCTCCATACCGGGTGATCCCTCTCGACATCACCCAGCTGACGCGCAAAGCGGTCGAGGAGCTGGGCCTCTCGGCGCGGGATGCGCTGCGCAGCCGCAACATGTGGGCGCTCGGCCTTCTCCTGTGGATGTTCGATCGGGACAAGCAGGCGACGGTGGAGTGGCTCCACAAGAAGTTCTCCGGGAAGGAATCGGTAGCGGGCGCCGCCGTGGCGGCCCTGAGCGCCGGCCACGCGTTCGGCGAGACCGTGGAGATGCCGACTGCGATCCCGGGCTACACGGTCTCACGGGCCGAGCTGGAGCCCGGCCTGTACCGGACCGTCAGCGGAACCGACGCCCTCGCGTGGGGCCTCGTGTCGGGGCTCAAGTCCTCAGGCATCGATCGGATGGTGTTCGCGTCCTACCCGATCACCCCGGCCTCTCCGCTGCTGCACGTGCTCGCCAGGATGAAGGAGCTCGGCGTCGTGACGTTCCAGGCCGAGGATGAGATCGCGGCTGCCTGCGCCGCCATCGGCGCCTCGTACGCGGGCTCGCTCGGAGTCACGTCCAGCTCGGGTCCAGGGATCGCGCTCAAGACCGAGGCCATCGGGCTGGCCGTGGCGACGGAGCTGCCCCTGGTGATCGTCAACTCGCAGCGTGCCGGGCCGTCGACGGGTCTTCCGACGAAGACGGAGCAGGCCGACCTGTTCCAGGCCGTGTACGGCAGGAACTCGGACACTCCCCTGGCCGTGATCGCGCCGTGCACCCCGGCGGACTGCTTTCACATCGGGCGGGAGGCCGTTCGCCTGGCCACCCGGTACATGACGCCGGTGTTCGTGCTGACGGATGCCTACCTTGCCAACGCGGCGGAGCCGTGGCGCATTCCCGACCTGGAAGCGCTGGATGACTTTCCGGTCGGCTATCGCACGGACCCCGAGGGATTCCAGCCCTTCCTCAGGGACCCGGACACGATGGCCCGGCCCTGGGCCCTGCCCGGCACGCCCGGGCTGGAGCACCGGATCGGTGGCATCGAGCGGGACGCCGTCTCGGGCAACATCTCGTACGATGCGGAGAACCACGACGAGATGACCCGTATTAGGGCAGGGAAGATAGCCGGAATCGCCGATCACATCCCCGAACAGGGCGTGGAGCTGGGAGAGAGCTCGGGCCCGTTGGCCGTGGTGGGCTGGGGCTCGACCTACGGCTCCCTGTACAAGGCGGTCGAGCGCTCGCGCGCGGAAGGTCTCGCCGCGTCGCACATTCACATCCGGCACCTGTCGCCATTCCCGCGGAACCTGGGCGACCTCCTGGGGCGTTACGAGCACGTGCTCGTGCCGGAGCTCAACTCGGGGCAACTGCTCGCGATGCTGCGGAGCACGTATCTGATTCCGGCGGAAGGTCTGAATCGGGTTGCCGGCCGGCCGTTTCGCATCACGGATGTGGAAGCGGCCATCAAGCGGGTCCTGGCGGACTGAGAGGACGACGATGAGTCATTCCGTGCTGCCGCAGCTCAAGGCGAAGGACTTCGCGTCCGATCAGGAAGTGCGCTGGTGTCCGGGCTGTGGTGACTACGCGATTCTCAAGGCCATTCAGAAGACGCTGGCCGATGTGGGCGTTCCCCGCGAAAAGAGCGTGTTCATCTCCGGAATCGGATGCTCATCCCGATTCCCGTACTACATGGCTACCTACGGCTTCCACACCATTCACGGACGGGCGCCCGCCGTCGCCACGGGGACCAAGCTGGCGAACCCGGACCTCGATGTGTGGGTCATCACGGGCGATGGTGACGGGCTCAGTATCGGGGGCAACCACCTGGTTCACGTGCTTCGTCGCAACGTCGATCTCAACCTGATCCTGTTCAACAACGAGATCTACGGCCTCACCAAGGGGCAGGTGTCACCGACTTCGAAGCGAGGCACGCTGTCGCCCACCACGCCGCGCGGCTCGGTCGCGAACCCGATCAGCCCGGCCACGATGGCGCTCGGCGTCGGGGCTCGCTTCGTGGCCCGCTCGATCGACATCAGCCAGGCCCACCTGGTCGACATGC
>JBDHFS010000124.1:0-13736 GCA_039590285.1 Gemmatimonadota bacterium | reverse complement strand
AGCGGATTCGAGATGGGCCTGCCGTTGTGGGGAAGGCTCGCCGGACTCGCCGGCTTCGCGGGCGCCGTATGGGTCCACGGATGGACCCACCGTGAGCTGGCAGAGAACTGGTCGCCACTGCTCGAGATCCGGGAGGATCACAGCCTCGTCACGACCGGTCCGTACCGTCACGTGCGTCACCCCATGTACGCCGGGTTCTGGCTGTGGGCCTGGAGCCAGGGGTTCGTTCTGTCGAACTGGATGGTGCTCGGCGCCGGAGTCCTCTCCTTCGCCGTGATGTACCTGGCACGGGTCCGGCACGAGGAGGAGCTGTTGCTGGAGGCGTTCGGCGAAGAGTACCGGGAGTACATGAGCCGCACCGGAAGGCTCATCCCGAAACGAGTACCGTAAGGGCGTCTCGTCGATCGGGGATTCGGCAAGGAGATGGGGTCGTAGAGCGCTCGGAGATCCTATGTGCCGCGGGCTCCGGGGCGTTTCAGCCGTCCTCCGTCCGTTCGGCCCACGAGTCGGCGACCCAATCCGACACGCCCTCGATACCGGCCAGGAGTCGATCGCCGATCCACTCGAAGCCGCTCCCGACGACGGTTTCGTCCAGCAGGCCCGCCCACACCGCCAGGACGGCCAGAAGAATGACGACCAGCGCCGGCTTCAGGATCACCTTCACCGTCTCCTTGATCACGACGAGGGCGATGATTCCCAGCAACAGAAAGAATGTGATCGCACCGATCAGTGACGACGGGATGGTCGGATCTTCCATGGCTTCGGCTCCCGGCTCTATGATCACGGGTCCGATGTTTCCTACGGCTGTGGGCCGCCTCTAGATTCAGCCTGCAGCCTTAGCCTTGTCCTCGCATCCTCGACACAGGAAGCCGTGACCATGTGGAGCCGCCTCTCAATCGTGTCTGCGTCGTTCCTCGCCCTGTCGATCTGGCTGGCAGCCCCCGTTACCGCCCAGGATTCGGCCGGCGTGCCCGGACTGGACGAGTGGGTGGAGCGAGCTCGGGAGACTTTCGAGATTCCCGGCATCGGGCTGGCGGTGGTGAAGGACGGCGAGGTCGTTGTCGCAAAGGGATATGGTGTTCGGAGCATTGAAGGTCCTGAGCCGGTGGACGAGCGCACCCGCTTCGGAATAGCCTCCAACACCAAGGCGTTTACCGCAACGGCGCTCGGCCTGCTGGTGGAAGGCGGACTGCTGGAGTGGGACGGCCGCGTGATCGACTACCTGCCGTGGTTCCGGATGTGGGACCCTTGGGTCACCCGCGAGATCACGGTGCGGGACCTTCTCGTCCATCGCAGCGGCCTCGGCTTGGGCCAGGGAGACCTTCTCTACTGGCCGGAGTCGGATGTGACCCGCGAGGAAATCGTCCGGGCGGTCCGCCATCTCGAGCCGGCGACCAGCTTCCGGAGCGCCTACGCGTACGACAACATCCTGTATCACGTCGCGGCTCTGGTGATCGAGGAGGTCAGCGGGGTCACGTGGGAAGAGTTCGTGCGCTCCCGGATCATCGAGCCCCTGGAGATGAACGACACGCGGGTGACGCGTGCTTCCGCGCTCGTGGAAGGAAACGTGGCCACGACGCACGCACCCGTCGAAGGCGTGGTGCGGATCGTGAAGCCGCTCGCCGCGACCGCCACCAATGCGGCCGGGGGCATCAGCTCGACGGCGGCCGACATGGCGAAGTGGCTGATCGTACAGCTCGACTCCGGCCGGGTGGCTGGCGCGGATCGCCTGTTTCAGGCCGGGACGACCCGGCAGCTGTGGACCGGCGTCACACCCATGCCGATCGGCTCCCGGTCAGGTGCCCTGAAGCCCCTGGAGCCGGAGTTCCAGTCCTACGGTCTCGGATTCGGCGTGCGTGATTACCGGGGGCACAAGCTGATCACACACACGGGCTACCTTCCGGGTTACATGTCTCGGGTGAGCATGATTCCCGGGTTGAAGCTCGGCGTCGCGGTGCTCACCAACCAGGAGACACGCGCGGCCTACGATGCGATAACCTTCCACATCCTGGATCACTACCTGGGCGCGGAGCTGACGGACTGGATCGGGGCTCTGGGGGAAGATGTCTCACGCCAGGATTCCATCTGGGCCGCCAGCGACCGGTCGGCCGCGGCCTCTCGCGATACCTCGTCGCGACCCTCGCTTCGTTCCGCCGGTTACGCCGGCACCTACCGCGACGCGTGGTACGGTGATGTGACCGTCACGGATACCGGCACCGGGCTCGAGATCCAGTTCACGCGAACGGAGTCGCTGCTCGGGGACCTGGAGCACTGGCAGTACGATACGTTCCTGGTCCGGTGGCGGGAGCGGGAGCTCAGGGCCGACGCGTTCATCACGTTCGAGGTGGGTGCCGATGGCGCCGTCTCCGGCGCGCGGATGAAAGCGGCCTCGCCGACCGTGGACTTCAGCTTCGACTTTCACGACCTGGACCTGCGCCGCGTCAGGTAAGCCGCGGCCGGCCACGTCCGGAGGATGACATGACCTTCTTCGTCGCGCTCCTCGGATGCCTCATCCTGGGCATCGGGCTCACCGTCCTGATATCCCCGGCCTGGATGCGACCGGCCATTCAGGCCGTCGTCAATCGCCGCTGGCTGCCGGTGTTGTCCGCAGCCCGGATCGCGTTCGGTATCGTGCTCGTCCTCGCCGCCCCGGCCACCCGTCTTCCCATCTTCGTTTGGGCGCTGGGCCTCCTGATGATCGTCGCCGGCGTCTCTCTCCCCTTCATGGGAATGAAGCGCATTCAGGCCATGGCCGACTGGTGGTTGAGCCGACCCGATCGGATGCTGCGTACGTGGTCCCTTCTCGCGATCCTCCTGGGTGCCCTCCTCGTGTGGGCGGCCACGTGAGGTGAGCGAAATGAACGAACTGACGGTCGCCGCACAGGCCTCGTTACGAGCCCTCGCACCACTCGCGGGCGTTCTGGAACATCCGGAGCCACGGTGAGGGCGCGGCCTCTCCGCGCGCTGCCGCCATGCGAACCGGCTCGCGCCACTCGGGCGGCCACCAGCCCCACTGCCACGACAGAAAGCTGCGCTCCGGGTGAGGCATGATGGCGAGGTGTCGGCCGTCAGGAGAGCACAGGGCCGCGATGCCGTTCGCCGAACCGTTCGGATTGAACGGATAGCTCTCCGTGACCGTCCCGGCGTCATCCACGAAGCGCACCGGAGCCAGGTCTTCCGCTTCCACGCGCTCGAGGATCTCCGGGTCGGGGAAGAACGCCCGTCCTTCGCCGTGTGCCACCCAGATGCCGAGAGTGGCGCCCTCCATTCCCCGCAACATGAGCGCCGGACTCTCACGTATGCGAACCGTGGTGAAGCGAGACTCGAAGCGCTCCGACGCGTTCCTGATGAACCGTGGCTGGAGGTCGTCCGCGATTCCGCGCCACGGCACCCAGCCCAGCAGGGCCTCGAGCTGGCACCCGTTGCACACTCCGAGGCTGAACGTATCGGGCCTTCCGGCGAACGCCTCGAACTGATCCGCCAGTTCGGGGTGGAAGCGTATGACGCCCGCCCATCCCTTGGCCGAGTCGAGAACGTCCGCGTAGCTGAACCCGCCGACGAACGCGAGACCCCGGAACCGGTCGAGGCGCACGCGCCCGGCGAGTAGATCCGACATGGCGACGTCCCAGGCCTCGAAGCCCGCGGAGAAGAACGCGGAGGTCATCTCACGGTCGGAGTTGGAGCCTTCCTCCCGCACGATGGCGACCGTCGGTTTCGCGGCGCGCATCAGGATCTCGGGAGAGGCGGGAACGGGATCCCATGACAGGTGAAACGCCGGCCCCTTGAGGTCGCGCAGTCCGGCTCGCTCCTGCGCGACGCACGTCGGATTGGCCTGCAGGGCGTCCAGCTCGAAGCTGGTCGCTTCCCACGTATCCCTGAGATCCCTCATGTCCGCCTCGAGCACTGTCTCACCGCCGGTACCGATTCGTATCGTCGGCGACCGGGTCGCACGCCCGATCTGGATGCAGGGAACATCAGCCGACGAGAAGGCCGTCATGGCCTTCCCGACGTTCTCCTCCGACACCTCGAGGACGAGGCCCAGCTCTTCGTTGAACAGTGTCGCGATCGCATCCTCAGGATCGCCGGGCAGGTCTATCTCGAGCCCGGCGTTGCCCGCGAAGGCCATCTCGAGTACCGTCGTCGCAAGCCCGCCGTCGCTTCGGTCGTGGCCGGCCGTGACCCAACCGTCCGCGATCAGGCTCTGAACCGTCTCGAAAGCCCGCTTGAGCAGCGCCGGGTCGGAGAGGTCCGGCGATTCGCTTCCCACCTGGCCGTACACGTGGGCCAGCGCCGACCCGCCCATGCGGGCCCGGCCACCCCCGAGGTCCACGAACAGAAGCCGTCCGTCCTCCGGATGCTCGATGTCGGGCGTGACCACCTTCGTCACGTCCGGACACGTCACGTAGGCGGAGACCACCAGCGAGCCCGGTGCCTTCACCGTCTCGTCCTCGCCGTCGGGACCGGGCGCCAGCGCCGCCATCGAGAGGCTGTCCTTTCCACCGTCGATCGCGATGCCGAGCCGCAGCAGGCAGTCGCTCAGGGCGGCCGCCGCCAAGGCCAGGGCAGCCCCTTCTCCCGGGAGCTTCGCGGCCCACATCCAGTTGCCGGAGCACTTCACGTCCTCGAGGGCGCTGACGGGCGCCCACACGAGGTTCGTGAGTGCCTCGCCCACGCACATCCGCGCCATCGCCTCGGGATCGATGAGCCCCTTGATCGGTTGCTCCCCGATCGCCGTGGCCGCGCCGGTCACCCCGAAGTGGTTTTGCCCGATGACGGCAACGTCGGCGACCGTGAGCTGCAGAGGTCCGGCGCACGGCTGCCTGGCGACCAGGCCGGTGACGCACCGGTCCACCTTCGTCGTGAGAAAGCGCTTGGAGCCCACCGACAGGAGCCGAAGGACCCGATCGAGCGCCACGGGCACGGTGAGTCCGGCCGGCAGCTCGAGCGGCCGGAGCTCCGGGTCGATTCGCTCGAGCTCGCACGACGATGCGGCCATCCCCCGAGACCCGGCCCACGAACGCGACCGGGACCTTCTCACGCCCGGCCAGGGCCCGGAACACTCGCTCGTGCTTCGGCCGGAGGAGCAGCGCGTCGTTCTCCTGGTACTCCGCTCCCCAGATCTCGAGCACCGACAGGGACTCGTCGCCCACCGGGACGTCGCGCACCTCGATCCGCGCCCCCGCAGGTTCGACGATCTCCTTGAGCACGTTGCAGTTACCGCCTGCTCCCTGGTCGTGTATGCTCACGATCGGGTTGTCGTCGCCGAGCTCCACGCATGCGCGCAGCACACGGTTCACCTTCTGCTCCATCTCGGCGTCACCGCGCTGCACGGCGTTGAAGTCGAGCTCGGCCACGTTCTCACCCTGCACCATGCTCGACGCGGCTCCGCCTCCCATGCCGATCCGGTAGGCGGGACCGCCGATCTTCACGACCCACATTCCCATCTCGGGCGGGTCCTTATCGGTGTGGCGAGCGTCGATCTGGCCGATCCCCCCACTGAACATGATCGGCTTGATCCACTCGCGTCGCTCTCCGCCCGGAACGCGCAGGCCGAAGGAACGCGTGTACCCCTGGATTACCGGCTCGCCGAACTTGTTGCCGTAGTCCGAGGCCCCGTTCGACGCCTCGATCTCGATCTCGAGTGGCGACGCCAGGTTCGACGGGTAGGCGAAACCCGGGTCCTCCCAGGGGAGCTCGTAGCCGGGAATGCGCAGGTTCCCCACGCAGTAAGCGGCCGTGCCCGCCACGACCAGCGAACCCTTCCCGGCCGCGTGGACGTCACGGATCCGGCCGCCGGTGCCCGTCTCGGCCCCGGGGAAGGGCGCCACCCCGGACGGGAAATTGTGCGTCTCGGCGGTGAAGATGATGTGGTAATACGCTTCAGCGGGGACCATGCGACCCGGCTCGCCGGGCCGTTCGGGCATGAGCGTTCGGATCGGGTAACCTCGAATACCGCTCGAATTGTCCTTGAAGGCGATGATGCTGTTGCCCGGATTGGCGTCCAGGGGTGCCCGGAGCACTTCCATCAAGTTCTGAGAGGCCTCGACTCCGTCGATCACCAGGCGACCCTTGAAGAACCAGTGACGCGAGTGCTCGCTGTTGGACTGCGCGATGTCGAACAACTCCACGTCCGTCGGATCGCGGCCGATACCCTCGGCGAACAGGCGCGTGTAATACCCGAGGTCCCAGTCATCGAAGGCCAGGCCCATTTCGCGGTTCACGCGCTCGAGGGCGGCGCGTCCTTCGGCCAGGACGGGAACGGTGCGAACGGGGTCCGGTCTGATTCCGTGCTCGAAGGTGTCGAGCGGCGCCGGGTAGGCGCACTCGGTCATCCGGTCGTGCACTTCGGAGAGGAAGCTGGCCACCTGATCCTCGACCAGGTCTACGCCCGTCTCGAGCAGGTAGCGCCGCGAACGCTCGATGCGGCGAACGCGGTCCAGGTCGCACGCGTGGCAGACCGACACGGCGTTGGTCGACCAGGCCGTCGTGAAGCTCAGGCGCGGACCCACCTCGAGCAGCAGACGGCCCCCGGCGCCGCTTCGCAGATCCTCCTCGGCCGCCCCGTCCAGAAGGAAGGACTGCCGGCCGAAGCCCCCCGGCTGAAACGTCTCGGCGAGCAGCCAGGTCAGCGCCCGGAGATCGCCCTCCGAGGTCTTTCCCTCCATCTCCACGTTGAAACAGTGCTCGGACCGAAGGTCGACCAGGTCGCCGGCGATGCGGTTCCGCACCCGATCGCGTAGCGCCACACGCGCCGCCTCCGAGAGGCCGGGTGTGCGGTAGAAATGAAGAAGGCCCATGGTAGCCCGAGGTCGAAGTTAGGAGGCGTCAGCCGCCGGCCGCGTTCACTGCAGGGGTGATAGGCCGGCTACCGGAGCCAGTCAAGACGCTCCGGCCCTCAGGCGGGAAAACCGATCTTCCGGGCCACCGCCGCCCGACGAGCGTCGAGGGTGATGAACGGCAGATCTCTCTGATTACCCGCCAGATAGAGAGCGCACGCGAGGTGCCACAGGTCGGCCCCCCTCGGGTACCCGGTTCCGAGCACGACCGTCACCTCGCGGCCGAGCGGCCGGTCCGGGAGCACCCACGTGATTCGGCCCCGCATGGTGTGATCTCCCGGCAGTATCGTCGCAGCGAGCGACGGGAATCGGTATCTTGTGAGCCACACGGACACACCAGCCCCACGGGAGGGGACCGATGGACGGATGGAAGAAGCGGCTGATCGTCGTCGGAGACAGGATTCTCGTCTCGCCGGAGGAGGGTGAGGACAGGACCCGCGTCGGCCTGTATCTTCCGCCCACCGCCGTGGACAAGAGAGAGGTCCAGGGCGGCACCGTCATCGCGACCGGACGGGGCACTCCCGTGTCCGCGCCCACCGAGCTGGACGAAGAGCCGTGGAAGATCGTACAGGGCGAGGCCCGCTACATGCCCGTGGAGGCGAAGGTCGGTGACTACGCCCTGTTCTTCCGCCGCGCGGCCGTCGAGATCACGTTCGAAGGAAAGACCTACCTCGTGGTGCCTCAGGCGGCGATCCTGACGCTCGTTCGCGAGGACCTTCCCTGACGAAGGTTCATCGGCTGCGATCCCCATGCGATTCCGCTCACCAGGTACCGCCGGGCCGATGACGGAGCGCCGCCGCCTCCCTCTGGTCCTGATGCTGGGCGTGGCCGCCACGCACGCCGGGTGCGGAACGGATGCCGCCGAGTCGCCCTCGGTCGAACGGTCTTCCGAGGACGGAGTCGAGCGCGTCGTGAATCGCGGCCCCGACGAGCCACTCCCGTGGGACTTCGTACCTCATCTCAGGATCGGGCCGGAGGGGGAGGGCGCCGTCCGATTCACGAGCGTGGAGCCGTGGGAGGTGGGTGCCGACCGGAACGGCCGTATCTACGTGCTGGACAGCGCCGGTGGCCAGGTGGTCGTGTTCGGCCGGTCGGGACGCCTGGTAGGGCGCAGCGGCCGTCCCGGGCAGGGAAACGGTGAGCTACAGGAGCCGATGGCGCTGAGCGTGACGGCGGCCGGTGCGATCGGCGTCTACGATGAACGGGCGGGTGGTGTGTGGCTGTGGGGATCCGATGGGGCGGTCCCGGAGCTTCGGCGCACGAACGTCGCCTTCCGGGGACCGGAGCTCGCCGTTACCGGCTTCGGCATCCTGTATACCACCGTGGCATCCGACGGTGAGCATGGGAGGACCCTTCAGCTGTCGGTCACGGCCCCGACGCGCGCCGGCGTGCTGACCGCGCTGGATCAAGCGGTCGTGCGGGCCGATTTTTCGACGTGCGCCATCGGTGCCCTTCCCGTCGTTCCCATCTTCGAGCCGGATCTGATCTGGGCGGCCGCCGGCGAGACGGTGGTCGCGGCCGCCGGCCCGGCCTACCAGATCGAAGTGTTCGAGCGCGGCGTCCTGGCGCGCCGGGTTACCCGGGAGGCGCCCGAACGAAGGGCCGACCGGGATCTGGCACTACGGGAAGTCGCGAACGGCCTGGAGCTTACGGTGCCCCGTCGCTGTTTCGTTCCGCCCGCCGCCGTCGTCGAGGGGCGCGGCTTCGCAGCCACCGTCCCCGCGATCTCCGGCCTCGCCCTGGCACCCGACGGCACGATGTGGCTGAGGCGCGGTTTCGTGCGCGGGGAAGCCGCCGTGATCGACGTACTGGCGCCCGACGGGGCGTACCAGGGCACGCTCCCGGCCGGCGCGCCATTTCCCGCGGCGTTCGCGGGGGGGCCTGCCGGCTACAGGATCGTCACGATCGAGGAAGGGGATACGGGTGAGAGGGAGATCGTTACCTACCAGATCGTGAGACCATAGAGCCGATGACCGGGTCGCGTGGGCGGAGTCGAGCGGAAAGAAAGGGAAAGGACCGTACCATGAATCGAGCGCTGATCCGTGACCTGGCTGCTCCGGTTCTGCCAGCCATGACCATGTTGCTCGCTGCCGTCGCTGCCCCTGCGCAGCAGGTGGCAGAGTCGTTCAAGACGGGTTTCGGCTGGAGCCCCGGTATGCGAATCCAGGCAACCGAGACCCGCATCGGTGTGATACGGGAAGGAGCCGTATCCGATTCGGGTCGTGTCTCCGCCGCGGCATACACGATCGTCGTGAGTGAGCACGACGACGGCTTGCTGATATCGCACGAGGACATACGGGTTGAGCGCTTCGGCGACTTTCCGGACGGACTGCCGGCGATCACCAAGGTCAACACGGTGGTCGCGGACAACCTCAAGTACTGGATGCGGCTTCCCAGCCTGGTGGTGACGCGGGAGGGGGAGTTCGTTCGGGTTGACGACCTGGAGGCTTTTCGTTTCCGCGTCGACAGCTCCATTCGACCCGTTGCCGCGGCTCTGGCCGGGCACGATCCGGAGATCGCCGCTCTCCTGGACGAGCTGCTCGAGGTCGTGGTCAACGAACAGGTCATCGAGGACCTGGCGTCGGACCGCTGGACCTCACTGGTCGACTTGTGGACGAACACGGACTGGCGGGTCGGCTCGGTGTCGGTCGCCGAAACGGAAGCACCGAACCCGCTCGTTCCGGGTCCTCCGATCACATATACGGTCAACGCCGGTGTGATCGGCAAGGTGGACTGTCAGGCGCCCCTCGGAGGCACCACGTGCGCCTCGTTCGTCATGGTCGCGCGTCCGGCCGACGCGGCTCTGGGTCAGGCGGCGCGCATGCTGGCGGACTCGCTCGGAGCGCAACTTCTCGCGGCTGCCGGCCAGGATGCTTCACAGGAGTACGAGCGCGCGGGAGCCGACGCTCTGACTTTCGAGGAGCTCAATCTCCAGACCAGAGTGGAGCTGCTGGCCCATCCGGTGTCTATGCTGCCCGTCTACCTCGAGGAGCGGCAGACGCGGAGCGGGAAGGGCGTCGGGCTGGGGGAGCCGTTCAGCTTTCACACCGAGGAAATCCTGACGACGGAGTTCACGTATCCGGGAGGTCCCTGAGCACGGCCTGCGGACCGGTTCCGCCGAGAGGTGTTTCGTGGTAACCTGCCCGGTACCCCGTCCCCGACTCGGAGTCCCGTCATGTTGAAGGCCTGCAGAAGGGCGATCCCGGCCCTGCTCGTGGTGGTTGTCGGAGCGCCTGCGGCTGCCCCCGCGCAGGAGCGATCCGCCCATCCGGATCTGGAGAACCCGTCCGTATTCGAGCGAAACAGGGAAGCGCCACGGGCGACGTTCACGCCGTGGCCGGACCGCGAATCCGCGTCGGCGGGAGGGCCCGATCCATCACCCTTCGTCCAGTCGCTGAACGGAGTATGGCGCTTTCACTGGACCCGGAATCCGGCGAACCGTCCGTCCGACTTCTTCCGGGCCGGCTTCGACGACTCTGCGTGGGACGAGATCCCGGTGCCATCCAACTGGGAGCTGCTGGGTTACGGCGTCCCGATCTACACGAACATTCCCTATCCCTTCCCCCCGGACCCACCGCGGGTGCCGCACGAGTGGAACCCGGTCGGCTCGTACCGCCGCGCCTTCATGGTGCCGGAGGGCTGGGATGGGATGCAGGTGTTCCTGCACTTCGGAGGCGTGAAGTCGGCGATGTACGTGTGGGTAAACGGCGAAAGAGTGGGCTACAGCCAGGGGAGCAAGACGCCCGCCGAGTTCAACATCACACCCTTCCTGGTCTCGGGCGAGAACGAGCTGGCGGTCGAAGTCTATCGGTTCTCGGACGGTGCGTATCTCGAAGGGCAGGATTACTGGAAGATCAGCGGTATCGAGCGGGACGTGCTCCTGATGGCGGCACCCAGCGTTCACGTGCGGGACTTCGTCGTCCGGCCGGAGCTGGATGCCGCGTACGAGAACGGCCGGCTCACCGTGGAAGCCGAGCTTCGGAACGTGCTGGCGAGGCCTGTCGTCGCGCATCGCCTGACCGTGGAGCTGCTGGATCCACAGGGCCGGGCGGTACTCGAGCAGCCGCTCACGACGACCTTCCGTGTGGACGCGGATGGCACGGACATGGTCAGCCTCGCCGGAGCCGTGCCTTCTCCGGCCCGATGGACCGCCGAGACCCCGAGCCTGTACACGCTGATCCTGACGCTGTCCGATGAGGAGGACCGGACGCTGCAGGTGATCCCCACGCGGATCGGATTTCGCACTGTCGAAATCAAGGATGGGCTCCTCCAGGTCAACGGCGTCCCGGTTAACCTGAGAGGCGTGAACCGTCACGAGCACGACCCTCACACCGGCCGCGTGATGTCGGAGGAGCTGATGCTCCGCGACATCCAGATAATGAAGCGCCACAACATCAACGCCGTCCGAACGTCCCACTATCCCGACGTCCCCCGGTGGTACGAGCTGGCCGACGAGTACGGCCTGTACATCGTCGACGAGGCCAACGTCGAGTCGCACGGCATCGGCTACGACCCCGACGTGACGCTGGGGAATGATCCGGCGTGGCAGGCGGCACACCTCGATCGCACGATCCGAATGGTCAAGCGGGACCGGAACCACGCGTCCGTGATCATCTGGTCGCTCGGAAACGAAGGCGGAGACGGTGTCAACTTCGAGGCCACCTCGGCGTGGATCCACCAGACGGACCCGTCCCGCCCCGTGCAGTACGAGCGCGCCGTCCTTCGCCCCCACGTCGACATCTACGCCCCCATGTACGCCCGCATTCCCCACCTGCTGGACTACGTTTCGGAGCCGCGCGACCGCCCCATGATCATGTGTGAGTACGCCCACGCGATGGGGAACAGCGTCGGCAACCTGAAGGACTACTGGGACTTGATCGAGGCGCACGATCAGCTGCAGGGCGGCTTCATCTGGGACTGGGTGGACCAGGGCCTGTACGCCGAGACGTGGCGGGGCGAGTCGTACTGGGCGTACGGCGGAGACTACGGCCCTCCGGGTGTGCCGAGCGACGGAAACTTCCTGATCAACGGGCTCGTTCAGCCGGACCGGCAGCCCAATCCGCACCTGGAGGAAGTCCGCAAGGTCTACGAAAACATCCGGATCCGGCCCGTGAACCTGGAGGAGGGTCGGGTCCGGATCGTGAACCGACACGACTTCACGGACCTGGCGAATCTCGCTGCTTCGTGGGAGCTCAGCGCCGATGCTCGCGGAGTCCTGGCACGAGGCGATATCGGTACCCTGACGCTCGCCCCGCATGACTCGATCGAGCTGTCCCTGCCCCTTCCGCCGATCGACGCGGCGCCGGGCGTCGAGTACTTCCTTCGCGTCGAGTTTCGAACCCGGGACGAGAAGCCCTTCCTTCCGGCCGGATGGCTGGCGGCGTGGGAGCAGTTTCGGATGCCGGTGTATCGCCCGCCCGCTCAGGCGCGCGTCTCGGATCTACCGGCGCTGGACATCGTTGAATCGGGCGAGCTGGTCACCGTCGCCGGCGCGGGGTTTTCGATTTCGGTCGACCGGGCCACGGGGCTGCTCTCTTCCTTCGCTCTGGAGGGTCGGGAGTTGCTGGGGAGCGCGCTGGAGCCTGATTTCTGGCGCGCGCCGACCGACAACGATTACGGCAACCGGATGCCCTTTCGGCAGGGCATCTGGCGCGACGCCGGGCGGATTCGAACGCTGGAGAAACTCGAGGCGCAGCGGGTCGGCCCGTCCGAAGCGAGGATCGATGTGACGCTCGGACTGCCCGTCGTCGATGCGTTCCACTACCTGTCCTACCAGGTCTACGGCAGCGGCGACGTGATCGTCACGAGCCGGTTCGTACCGGCGACCGTGGACATGCGCGACGCCACTCTCCCGGACCTGCCGCGATTCGGAACGCGTTTCACGCTTGCCCCGGAGCTGGACGACGTCGCGTGGTACGGTCGAGGTCCGCACGAGAACTATATCGATCGGAAGACCGGCTCACCGGTGGGCCTGTACGAGCGCTCGGTCGACGAGCTGTACCACCCCTACGTCCGTCCGCAGGAGAACGGGAACCGCACCGAGGCCCGGTGGGTGGCCTTCCGCGACACGACCGGTGTGGGGCTGGCGGCGATCGGGATGCCGACCTTCGATTGGAGCGCCCTCAGGTATGTGCAGGAGGACCTCGATGAGGGGCCGACGAAGCGAGGCCGGCACACGTACGATCTGAACCCGCGCGATACCGTTGCCGTCCACCTCGATTACCGGCAGATGGGCGTCGGTGGCGACAACAGCTGGGGCGCGCAGCCGCTCGAGGCCTACCGCCTCCCGGCCGGGGAGTACTCGTACTCGTTCCGCCTGACCCCAGTGGGTCCCGATCGCGGCGACGCGATGCGCCAGAGCAAGCGGAGCTTCGGCACACGGGAGGACGCCCGGGCGGCTACGGCGGAAGAGTAAGATCGAGGTGGCGCTGCCCGCGCCGAACGAACCACACGCTCCACCGGAGGGAGCCCGATGACACCTCTCGATAGACGCGAATTCGTGAAGGCGGGGGCCGGCACGGCCGTCGGCGTGTCCCTGGCGCCGGGGGCGCTTTTCGCGGGTGACGCTAGGGCTGGTGCCGACCGGTTGCGAATCGGCTTCATCGGAATGGGAGGCCGCGGCACGGGGCTGCTCGGTCTGGCCCTGCGGCGTGACGACACCGAAGTGAAGGCGGTGTGCGACATCGTGCCCGAGAAGGCGCAGCGGGCCGCGGACATGGTGACCGAAGCGGGTCGGAAGAAACCGCGTCAGTTCACGGCGGGCGAAGAAGACTATCTCAACCTTCTCGAGCGGGGCGACATCGACGCGGTGATCATCGCCACGCCATGGCTGTGGCACACGCCGATGGCGGTCGCTGCGATGGAAAGGGGCAAGGCGGTGGGTGTCGAGGTGCCGGCCGC
>JBDHFS010000123.1:0-8762 GCA_039590285.1 Gemmatimonadota bacterium | reverse complement strand
TCGAGAACCCCGGGCTCCCGGGCCACGATCATTCCCGCCACGACGTCCGTGTGGCCGTTGATGAACTTCGTCATGCTGTGAACGACGATGTCGGCCCCGAGCTGCAGAGGGCTCTGCAGGTATGGAGAGGCGAACGTGTTGTCCACCGCGAGCAGCGCCCCCGCCTTGTGGGCGCTGTCCGCGCACCGGGCGATATCGGTCAGCTTGAGTGTCGGATTGGCCGGCGTCTCGATGAAGACCAGCTCCGTATTGGGCCTGAGGGCACGGGCCACATTGTCCGGATGGGACGAATCGACGAAGGTGGCCTGGACTCCGAAGCGTGAGTATTCGGTCTCGAGGACCGTGCGGGACGGGCCGTACAGGCAGTCTGTAGCCACGACATGGCTCCCCTGGCCCAGGCAGGTCAGGTACACCGTGTTGATGGCCGCCATCCCCGAGGCCGCGCCGAGGCCCCCGCAACCATGCTCAAGGAGCGCCACGCCGCGCTCGAGGGCCTCCACGGTAGGGTTTCCCAGGCGCGTATACTTACAGCCCGGGGCCCCTCCGAAGCGGGCGGCGCCCTCGTCGGCGTCCGTGAACGCGAACGTCGACGACTGGTAGATAGGCACGCTCACGGCCCCGGTCGCGGGATCGGTTTCCTGTCCGCCGTGAATGATGCGGGTGTGCGGTCCGGCTCTCTCGACGTCGTTCATCTCCGTACCCTCGGAAGTACCCTCCAATCGTGTACTCCCGAGGACACTGCAAGACCTTTGCCGGAACGAGAGCCACCTCAGAAGAAGGTCAGGGCCGCCGTCAGCATGCCGAGTTGATTGGTATCCGTGGACCGGCTCGTGTTCACGTCCTGGAAGAGCCAATCCGCGCCGAGTGTCAGGAAGATGCTGCTTCCAAGGCGGATGTCGTACCCGAGGCCAAGGGTCGAGCCGAAGCCCCACGTCGTGCCGTCGCTGGCGACACCGGCGGAGACGCGGGAGAACGCGCCCCCGATACCGCCCTTGAAGTAGAACCCGCTCGTGGCGCTCGGATAGAAGAGGACTGTTCCGCCGACGAAGCCGCGTGTCAGGTCCGCCTCATTCTCGCTGTGGAACCAGCTGATCAGGTCGGCGCCCACGATCCACCGCTTCGTGAGACCGTAGCCGCCGCGCGCGACGGCCGTGAACCCCGTGAGGCGCTCACCCTCCAGGTTCTCGGTCAGGTTGAACCCCACACCGCCTCCGATCGAGCCCCACAGGCCGTCCCGAGCCGGGCCATCCTGGGCGGCGAGCGGTGCCACAGCCAACACGGTGAAGAACATGGACCACAAACCGACGGTCATGGCACTGCGCATCGATTCACTCCATTCGAAGATCCCTGACGGCGTCCGGTCGCGTCCGCTTCCTGACCGATATACAATATCCCGACGCGTCGGCCGGCGCGCGACTGCGGGCGGAATCAGACACAACGGTGAAGCGCCGTGGCCCGAGGGGGGTCTTGGCGACTCCCGCTCCTCTCACCGGAGGCGCAGTTGGACGACCTGACGGCTCCAACCAGGCTCACCGGCCGCAAGGGCGCCTACCCCGAGTTCACCTGGGCAGGCATCCTGGTGGGCTACGGGATCGGCATCCTGATCGCCGTGAGCATCGGCTACTTGAGCCTCAAGCTGGGCTTCTCGATCGAGGGCTCGGAGCTGGCGGCTATCCTTGGATTCGGCATCCTTCGTGGCCTCATGCGCCGGAACAGCATCATCGAGAACAACATTCAGCAGACCCTGGCCAGCGCCGTGAACGGCGCGTCGGCCGGAATGATGTTCTCGGTTCCGGCTCTGTTCATCCTGGGGATCACCGACTTCAACTACCCGCTGCTGGTGCTCGGCTGCATCGCCGGCGGAATTCTGGGCATCGCGTTCATCATCCCGCTTCGAAAGCAGATGATCGACTACAACCGGCTCGCGTTTCCCGGCGGGATCGCGACGGCCGCGGTGCTGAAGTCTCCCGGAGCCGGAATCCACAAGGCCTGGCTGCTCGTGGGCGGGGCGCTGGTCGCCGGTATCGCCCACTTCATCAGCCTGAGGACGGGAGTCGAGAACTACGATCTCGGCGTGGTTCTGGGACTGCCGGAGTACATGAACGGGATCTGGTACCTGTCTTTGCTCACCGTGGGGGTCGCCTTCCTGGCCGGGAAGGGCGGGTTCTTCTTCATCGTGGGCGGCTACGTGTGCTACTGGTTCCTGGCGCCGATCATGAGCGCCACCGGGATCCTGCCGGACGCGGCCACGCTCCAGGCCTCGGGGATGGGGATCGCCGACTACCTGCGCCTCAACCTGTTCCGCCCCACCGGCATCGGGATGCTCATCGGCGGCGCCCTGATGGGCATCGTGCTGGCCCTGCCTCTTGTGGTGAGCGCGATTCGCTCGATGCGCGACGCCGCCAAATCGCGCTCGGAGCTGTCGCAGGACGAGCTTCCGATCCAGATGCTGTACATGGGCGTGGCGGCCGCCTTCGTCGTTCTGGCCATCATCTCGTGGACGGCCGTCGCTGAAGTGGGACTGAGCCGCGGTCTTCTTATGGCGTTGCTGGGAACACTGTGGATCTGGGTCGCCGGCGTGGTTCTGTCGGAGTGCATCGGCCGCACCAACTGGTCGCCGCTGTCGGGCATGACCCTGATAGGGGTGACGCTCATGATCCTGGTGACGGCCGGGATCGGCGACAGGGCCTCGATCGTCGCGTCGGTCACCGTGGGAGCTGCCATGTGCGTCGCCATGGCGCAGGCCACGGACCTGATGCTGGACCTGAAGACCGGCTACCTGGTGGGCGCGATTCCGAAGCAGCAGCAGAAGGCGCAGTTCCTGGGTACGTGGATCGGGCCAATCGTGATCATGGCCCTGATCGTCGTGCTGCATCATGCGTACACGCTGGGCAGCGACCAGCTTCCCGCGCCCCAGGGGCAGGCGCTGGCAAGCGTGATCGAGGGAATCCTCGGGGGCGACGTTCCTCGCGACAAATACCTGACCGGCGCGGGTCTCGGCGCCGTGCTGAGCGCGAGCGGCATCGGAGGCCTGGGGGTCCTCGTCGGGCTCGGCTTCTACCTGCCGTTCAACATCGTGTTGACCTATACGATCGGCACCTTCCTTCGGCTGGTCTCCGACTGGAAGCTCGGGAAGTTGTGGAGCGAGGACGTGGGCGTGCCGATCGCCGCGGGTCTGATCGTCGGCGAGGCGCTGATCGGAGTGATCTACTCCCTCTACATCGTCTTCGGGTGAGGAGGTCGACATGAAGCTCAGGCACTTCGGGTACCTGCTCATCACGGTCGGCTTCCTGGGCGGCTCATTCGAGGTCGTCAGGCAAGTCGAGGGAGTGAACGCCGGGGCCTTTCTCGTCTGGCTGGGGATCGGGATCATGGGTGTGATCGTCGCCCAGCGGGCCCGCAAGGCGGAAGCGACGGACGTCGAGGTCATCACGTCCAACATCCGCGCCATCGAATCCAGCCTCCAACAGATCTCTGAAGACGCGAGAGAGTTGAACGACGAGAAGTCGAAGATCAACGTCTACGATCTGCGTCATTGGATCGATGAGCGGTTCCTGGCCGACCTTTCGAGGTTCGTGGATGCGCGCGAGAGCATCGCCCACAGCTACGGTCTACAGGCGTACTCCGAAGTGATGAACCGCTTCGCCGCCGGAGAGCGGGCCCTCCACCGCGTCTGGTCGGCGTCGACCGACGGATACATCGACGAGGCGCACACCTTCATCGAGAAGTCCTCGGCCCATTTCGAGGATGCGCTGGCCACGTTCCTGGACATCAAGGCCGGGCGGCCGTTCATGGAAGGCTCGCCGCGCTCGTAGCTTCACGGCGGAGCCGCGGTAGACGAGGAGACCGCCGATGAGATCGCGAATCAGCCTGATGGGGGTCGCGGTGCTCGCTCTGGGAGGGCTCAGCCCGACGACGGGGCATGCGCAGTCGAAAGACGTGGAGGACCCGTGGGCGCCGTACAGGACCCTGGTCGGCTCGTGGGAAGGGGACATCGCCGGCGAGCTTGGCACCGGCTCGGCGATTCGTACGTACGAGTTCATCCTCGATGGCCAGTATCTCCTATCGAGACACGCCTCCGTTCGGCTCCCGCAGCCGGAAAGCCCCCAGGGTGACCACCACCGCGAGATGGGAGTGTACAGCTACGACGGTGCGCGCGAGTTAGTCGTCTTCAGGAAGTTCATCGTCGAGGGCTTCGTTCTCCAGTATTGGTGCGAAGCGGAGTCGGCTGAACGAAGGATCGTGTGCGTGACCGAGAGCGTGGAGAACGGCGAGGGGATGCGGGCCCGCGAGACGATCAATCTCAAGAACGACTACGAGTTCGAGGAAATCTTCGAGCTGGCTCCGGATGGAGGGGATCTCAGTGTTCTGTTCACGAATCGGTGGAGGCGGAGCCCCCGGCTCGAATGACGTGCCTCGCCCCGGCCGGGGGGGTCGTCAGCGACCCAGCACCTCCGGGTTCAGTCCCTCCAGCTCCGGAAGGACGAAGGTCCCGTCCTTCCTCACAAGCACGTCATCGAACCAGATCTCGCCCCCGCCGTACTCGGGGCGCTGGATGAGGACCAGGTCCCAGTGGATCTGGCTCCGGTTCCCGTTGAACGCCGTGTCATAGGCGTTGCCCGGCGTCAGGTGCATGCTGCCCGCGATCTTCTCGTCGAACAGGATGTCCTTCATCGGCTCCAGTATGTGCGGGTGGAACCCGAGCGAGAACTCGCCGATGTACCGTGAGCCCTCATCCGCGTCGAGCACTTCGTTGAGGTGGGCCGAGTTCGTGCTCGTGGCCTCCACGATCTTCCCCTTCTCGAATCGGAAGAACACGTTCTCGTGCGTCACTCCCTGGTATATCGTGGGCGTGTTGTACTGAACGGTCCCTTCGATGCTGTCGCGCACGGGGGCCGTGAACACCTCTCCATCCGGGATGTTGCGCTTCCCGTCGCACTCCATGGCCGGAATCCCGGCGATGCTGAACCGCAGGTCCGTGCCCGGGCCCTTGATTTGGACGCGGTCGGTACGCTCCACGAGGGCCTTGAGCGGCTGCAACGCCTCCGACATCCGCTCGTAGTCCATCGTGCACACGCGGAAGTAGAAGTCCTCGAAGTCCTCCGTGGAACGCTCCGCCAGCTGGGCCATGGACGCGCTCGGCCACCGCAGCACGACCCACCGCGTGTCGGGGACCCGGATCTCCATGTGGACGCGCTTCCAGATGTATCGCTCGTACATCTTCTGCCGGTCCTGCGCGACGTCGGACAGCTCGCTCACGTTGGGGGCGCCCCGCACTCCGATGTACGCGTCCACCCCCTTCATGTAAGTCTCTTCCGAGGCGGCCATGAGGTCGAGCTGCTCCTCCGTGGCCCCCAGGAGGAGGCGCCGCAGTACCTCGTTGCTCTTGAGAAGCACGTTGGGCACGACGTCGGCCTCCTGCGCGACCCGCACGAGCTCATTGGTGAACGCTGTGGGCGTGTCGATGGCCTCGATGAGGACTTTCTCTCCCGCTGTCAGTTCGCAGGAGTAGTGGATCAGGGTCTCGGCCAGCTTGGTGTAGCGCGGATCGGGCATCGTCTCATCACTCGATTGGATGGAGATCGCTTCGGTCGCCGGCGGGGGTACGCGACGTTCAAGAGTCGGGAAGAGTGTGGACTCGTGGCCTTCGAGGCAATGGTCCGATCCGGCGCCCGTCTCGGCGCGACCATGAGGGATCCCTTCCGATACTCGGGATCGGCCAGGTCGCGAATCGCGGACTCGAGCTCCGCATGCCAACCGGGCAAGGAGCCGGGACTCACGGGGTCAACGGAAAGAAGAAGCTGGCCACGGTCTCGCCGGAGTCGACGCCGGTCGGGTTGTTGCTACCGCGAAGCCACCAGTGTCCCGCTCCGTCCACGATGTCGAGGCGTACGGAGGATCCCCCCTCGCAGCCTTCCCACAGCGTCGCGTGCACGGTCGGCAGCTCGGTGGCGCCGGGCGGATAGTCCCACTCGGTCTGCGTCCCGCCGCAGTGGTCATGCTCTCGCCAGAAGTCCGCCAGCCCGGGGATGGACATCGACCCATCTCTACCATCGAACGTAGCCACGTGATCCTGGAGCGCGTGGATGATCAGGACCGACGGCCTCGAGTCCGCGCAGAAATCTTCGAAATCCTCCCGGGCGCCGGCGCCGACCGGTGCGATGCCGCGCACGGGCGAGTCCTCCACGCATCCCAGGTAGTTGATGAAGAAACCGCCCGCGGAGAACCCGGTGGCGTATACGCTGTCCGGGTGCACCGCGTAGTGCTCCGTCACCCAGCGGATCATCGCGCGCGCGAACTCGATCTCCTCGTAGCCGTCCCGCCCGTCGTTGCTGCACTCCGGACACGGAATCGGCCAGAATCTGTCAGCGTCCGGGAAGACGACCACGAAACCATGGTCGTTCGCGATGAAGTCGAAGTTGGAATCCGCCCGCATCTGATCCTTGCTCCCGCCGGATCCGTGGTAGGCGAGCAGCAGCGGGAGACGGCGCACGTGATCATAGCCACTCGGGAGGTGGCCGATGAAGGTTCGCTCTCGACCCGCGAAATCCATGGTATGACCGAAGTTCGCCATCCCATTCCAGTCGGGAAGCTCCGGCAGGACGGTCTCGGTCGGACCGGACGGGGAGTCGTCGGAGCATGCACACAGGAGCAGGGCGCTCGCGATCAGTGCCAGAGTGGGAAAGCGGGAATGAAGTCTCATGGCATCTGATACGACCCAGTCAGGAATACGTTTCCTCCCGTGGGCCGCCGGATCGCACCGTGGCGCGGACCGGTCGTGCCGGACATTTTCGACGGCGAACCGGACTTTCACTCGACCACGGCAAGGCGGATACCCATGATCTCGCATCGGATGATCCTCATGCTTCTCGCGACGTCGGTCATCGCACCCATGATCATCCCGTCGCCCGCGACCGCTCAGGACGAGGCACCCCGCAGGAAGGTGCTTCTCGTAGGCCTGGATGGCGTCCGGGTGGATATCCTGAAGTCCGCCGCGACGCCCGTGATCGATTCACTTGCAGCCGCCGGCTTCTTCTCGGACGAGGCGAAGACCCGGGTACGCACCGTGAGCGGCCCGGGCTGGTCCAGCATGGTGATCGGAGCCCGTACCGCCAAGCACCTCGTGGACGGAAACGACTTCGCCGGCAACGACTACGCGCACTACCCCGATTTTCTCACCCGGATCGAACGCGAGCGACCGGGCCTGAACACCTTCGCCGTTCTGGACTGGCCCCCTCTCGGAACCACGGATTCCGGCGGGCCGCTGATCAGCGATGAGATCGACGTGAAGATCAATTTCGACGGGGAAGCGGACGGCTACCGGTACGCTGATTCACTCAGCGTCGACGCGGCGGTCAAGCAGCTCCGCGACACCGACGTGGATGCCGCCTTCGTGTACCTGGGAGACATCGACGTGGTAGCCCACTCGACCGACTCGCACTCTCCCGAATACGTGGCATCGATCGAACGGGCGGATGCGCAGGTGGGGCAGCTTCTGGCCGCGCTCCGCGAGCGCCCCGCCTTCGATTCGGAAGACTGGCTGGTCCTCATGAGCACGGATCACGGTCGGAACGATGCCGGAGGACATGGAGGCCGCTCCCCCTCCGAGACCACGATCTTCTACCTGGCCGCCGGGCCCTCGGTGGAGCCCGGCAGGACCGAGTGCCCGCCCGAGATCGTGGACGTGGCCGTCACGGCCCTGGCCCACCTCGGGCTGGGACCGGACCCGGCGTGGGACCTGGACGGAGAAGTTCGGGGGCTCAGGGACGCAACAGAATAGAACCGCCCCGACGAAGATCACGTCCCGAGCGGCCTTGATCAGCACCGCGCCCGGCACAGGACGCTACTCGGACACGCGGTGCAGCTCGAGTTCGCCGAGTCGAAGCGTATCGACCCGTCCGTCGGGTCCCGCCGCGAACGTCACGAGCTCCGGCCCCAGCCAGCCCGGTCGCCACCGAACCTCGAACGTGTCGAAGTGCCAGTGACTCAGGTCGCCGGTCAGGTAGGCCGAGCGAACCAGGACGAGGTGCAGCTGCGTTCCATCACCCTCCGTCGCCTCGAGACGCACTTCGATGGCCCCGAACAGGTCGCTGGCGTATTCTCCAGCGTAGGCCTCGATCGGAGCCGACGGCTCGGTATCGGCCACTCGCGAGGCCTCCCTCTCCGCCCGCGATTCCTCCCGCTCACGGGCGCGATCGTCGTACAGCGTCTTCAGGTCGGCGCTCCAGTCGCGCGTCGGCGGCCCGATGATCTCGTCGAAGGAGCGCAACATCAGCGCGTGACGAAGCTCGGCGTGATCCCGGTTGGCGAACACGACCACGCCTGCCTGCCTCTCCGGAAGCAGGCCCACGATGGCCACGTACCCGTCCAGGCTGCCCGTGTGGAAGGCCACCTTGTGGCCCCGGTAGTCCTGTAGAAACCATCCGAGCGAGTACCCTATGAACCACGGCTGCGTAAGCTCCTGGCTCGTGTAGAACTCGTCAGGCGTGAGAACGGCCTGCGGCTCCAACAGCTCCTCGCACGTCTCCTTCGTGAGAAGCCTCTCATCCTCCCATTCGCAGCCTCCGAGCAAGAACCGCATCCAGCGTGTCATGTCCGAGACGTTCGAATACATGGATCCGGCAGGTGCGATGTTGTCGCCGAAGCTCACGTGCCAGCCGATCGAGACGAGCTCTCCATCGACCTCGTCGTGGGGCATGGCCAGGTTGCCGGCCCGGTCCAGGTCGGCGCCGCGCATCACGGTCTGGTCCATTCCGAGCGGA
>JBDHFS010000122.1:0-8771 GCA_039590285.1 Gemmatimonadota bacterium | reverse complement strand
ATTCCGGAGCCGCTACGCCGACACGCCCCTGACGCGGCCGGGAAGGGAGGGAATGCTGCGCAACCTGTGCGTCGGGCTCGGCAACAGCGGCGAGGCGCTGGCCGTGCCCATCCTCATGCGTTGCCTGGGCGAACCCTCATCCCTGATCCGGGAGCACGCCGCGTGGGCGCTCGGCAGACTCACCGAGGTGAGAGAAACAAACCGGCCCGGTTCCTGACCG
The DNA here is from genome assembly GCA_039590285.1 of Gemmatimonadota bacterium. Taxonomy (GTDB): domain Bacteria; phylum Gemmatimonadota; class Gemmatimonadetes; order Palauibacterales; family Palauibacteraceae; genus Benthicola. Next base: position 8,551 of record JBDHFS010000122.1, on the reverse strand, counting down.
GGCCGGGTACCGCGTCAGCCGCGCGAGTCGAACGCCGCCAGCCCCGGACCCCCGAACACCAGCATCAGAAGCGACGCGATGAGGAGCAGGCTGAACTCGACGCCGCCGCTTCCCGGGCCGACCACGTAGAAGCCGTTCTGCGCGTGCACGAGGACGATTCCGACGAGCATCTCCACGGCCAGAAGCAGCGCGATCGGCGTGACGAGAAAGCCCGCGATGAGGAAGATTCCCCCGAAGAACTCGAGCAGCGTCACGAGCCAGGCCGCGATCAGGGGCAGAGGGATGCCCAGGGACCCGAAGAAGCCGGCCGTACCCTCCATGCCGCCGAACAGCCTTGGCGCCCCGTGGGCGATGAAGATCACGCCGACGACGACCCGCAGAATCGCCAGCCCCAGTTCCGGATTGACGCCTCTCTCCATACTGACCTCCATATCCAGGACCACTCAGACTTCGATGATCCGTCCGCCCTCTTCCTGCCCGTCGGCCTTGTCTCCGGGATGTCCCGATCCGGTGCCGAATCCTTCCATCCCCGACGGCCCGAAACCGACAGTATGAACCTGCATTCGCCCGGCCAGTCGCTTCCGGGCGCGTGCTACCACCCACTCGCGTGCCGGATGCACGAGCAGAACCAGCCCCGCCGCATCCGTGAGCACACCGGGCGTCACCAGGACCACGCCGGCGATGAGAACCAGGAACGCGTGCATGAGCTCGTCACCGGGGAGTCTCCCCTGTCCGAGCTCACGGTTGACCGCCGCCCAGGACCTCAGACCCTCACGCCGAGCGAGCCACGCGCCGACGATTCCCGTCCCGATGACCAGTCCCAGCGTGGCGCCCGCGCCCAGCCACTGCCCGATGCGGAGAAGCAGGCTCAGCTCCACGAGCGGAAGCAGGGTGAACAGCAGTATCAATCGAAACAACAAAGTCCCCTCCGGGTCGGACGGGAAGATAGAGGCGGGAGATGAAAAAGCGAAGGCGGATCCGGAGTCAGCACCTTGCGGCCCCACAAGCGCGATCCGGACCCTGCCTCCGCTTCTTTGGTCGCGCCGAGGGTGGCTGGAAGACCACCTTCGCGCACGACGCAAAGTGCTTCGGCCGCGTCACGCCGGTGTCACACGGGAGGGAGAAGACGTCACAGATTCCTGCCGCGAGTATGGGGGCGACTGCCATAAAACATTGTGACAATTGTGGTTGCGAAGCTGTTACTGCTGACGTCCGAAGTGCGGCCCTTGTGGCCCGCGATCCTCTCTTCGCACGAGACTTCGGCGGTCGAAGAGGGAGACGCCCGCTGCGGCCCCTGCGCCCCCGCCGGGTCGCCCGGTCGCTCCCCCCTTCGACTTGAAGAGGAGACGGGGGCCCCTGCGACCCGCGGTTCTGCGCCCGGACCGCACTGGTACAGGTTCCTGTCGAGCAGGTCGGCACCCCGCCTCAATCGCTCCGCTTAGCCACGAATAGGCTACGGGCGGAACTCAACAGGATCTCAACGGCGCATGCCGGTATTCTCGGGCTGGCTCAGAAGCCCAGCATCGCTCGCACGGCGGGGTCGATGCGCTCCGGGGTCCAGAACGGCTTCCACACCAGGCTCACGTCGGCCGTCTCTATTCCCTCGGCCTCCTCCGCCGCCTTCTGAGCCCCCATCAGGATCTGCCCGCCGGCCGGACAACCCGGACTCGTCAGCGTCATGGTGACTTTCGCGTGGGCGTTCTCCACCTCTATGTCGTACACGAGGCCGAGGTCCACGATGCTGATCCCCAGCTCCGGATCGATCACCTCTCGCAGTCCGTCACGCACGACCTCGTTCAGATCCGTATCGTTCATTCCGGCTCCTTCCCGGGCGTCGAGTCCCGGTCCGTGTGCACTCTCTCGGCCAGACTGCCGAGGGAGATCGATTCATCTTCGAACGGGCCCTCCACCTCCCTGAGGAGAGGGCGGCTCCCCACCAGCTTACGCACGGACTCGAGCTCCGGGGAAGAATCCAGGAGCACCGCGCCCGATACGCGACCACTCCGGGCCCCGAGGACGATGCACGGGCCGTGGCCCGGTCGCCCGCGGAACACCAGGCTGTCCGCTTCCCGGGGACGGCCGATCACGTCGAGGCTGAGGTCGAACACGCGCGAGAAGAAATACGACAGCAGGCGGTACTCCTCCTCCGCACCCGCCATGTTACGCCCGACCACCCGTCCGTGTTCACGCGCATGCTCCCAGTGCTCGAGCCGCGACGATCCGCCGAACACCGGATCGGGAAACCGCGCCACGTCACCGGCGGCGTATACGTACGGATGGCTCGTCTCGCCGAAACCATCCACCCGCACCCCGTCGTCCACCGCCAGACCGGCTTCAGATGCCAGCCCGTCGCACGGGCTCATGCCGACTCCGACGACGGCGAAGTCGCACGGGTGTTCCTCGCCGTCGGCCACCACGGCCTCGACGTGCCCGTCCCCCACGAATCGCTCGACACGCGAGCCAAGCCGGAAGACCACTCCGGCTTCCTCGAACAGGCCCTGCATCCACTCGGCCAGCGCGGGGGGAAGAATCCCGGGCCAGACCCGATCGAGCGCTTCGAACACGACCGAGGAGACGTCGTGGACCGTAAGCGAGGCCGCCAACTCCATGCCCACGAAGCCCCCGCCGACGAGTGCCGCGCGATTCCCCGTGGCAGCTGCCGCCCGGATGGTCTCGGAGTCTTCCACGGTCCTCAGAGTCAGAACGCCCGACAGGTCGGATCCGGGCAAAACCGGTCGCCGTGCCCGACCCCCGGTGGCGAGCAGGATTCGACTTCCCCGATACACGTTTCCGCGAGCCGTGGTGACGGACATCCCCGCTGGATCCAACATGAGAACGGCCTGGCGGGTCTCCAGGCGCAGGGCCTCGCGACCCTCGAACCACCCCTCCGGCTTCACATGCAGAAGAGATCGAGGGAGGTCGGGATACTGTAGGTATTCCTTGGAGAGCGGCGGACGCTGGTACGGCGGTTCCGCCTCGTCGGTCAGGACGAGAATCGTGCCCGACGGATCCATCTCTCGGATCCCGTCGACGGCCGAGGCTGCCGCCAGTCCGCCACCGACGATGACATAATCGAATTCCCGCGGGCCGGGCATGGATCGGCTAGCAGATGACGGGGGCGGATCGGGCGACGAGGCACTCGATGTTCATCCCGCATCCTCACCGGGCCCGCCGTGCCAGGCCAGGTCCACCAGCTCCACCGGATGGACCACCGGAACGCGGATGCCCGACTTCCGGAGCCCCGCGGCCATGTACATGATGCACCCCGGATTGCCCGTGGCAATCCAGTCGTAGTCGCCTCGGCCGACCTCTTCCAGCTTGGGCTCCGCCACGAGGCCGGCGAGTTCGGGCTCGACGAGATTGTACAGGCCGGCTCCTCCGCAGCAACGCTCGCTCGATGGAAGAGGCTCCGCGTGCAGATCGGCCACGGCTTGTAGGACGGCCAGCGGCTGCTCGGTCACACCCTGGCCGTGGTGCAGGTGACACGGCGCGTCGTAGCCGACCCGACCCGGCAGGCGGCCACGCGATGTCCCGGGTCCCGCATCCGCCTCCACGTCCGCGGCCACGGCGGCCTCAGAATCCAGGGCCTCCGCGAGCAGTTCCGTCACGTCGCGCACCCTCCCGGCGACGGCGATCGCCCGGTCGCGCCACTCGGTGTCCCGCTCCATCCAGGCCGGATAGTCTCTCAGCGCCGCTCCACAGCCCGCCGAATCACTGACGATCCACGCCTCCGGCGCCGCCTCGAACGCCGCGATGTTCATCCGGGCGAGGCGCCGTGCCTCCGTCATCCGACCCGTGTGGGCGTGAAGAGCGCCACAGCATACCTGATCGGGTGCGTCCACTTCCCGGAACCCGACCGTCGAGAGCGTCCGCCGGGTGGCGGCGTGAACGTGCCCGAACAGGCCCTCCATCACACAACCGACGAGAAGCACGTACGGAGCTTCAGGCGAGCCTCGCGCGCTCGAGGGTCTGGACGGGCCCGGCTCGGCTCCGGCACGATGGCCCAGGCGCGGACGCGTCGCATCGAGCAACCGAAAGGCCCGGCCCATCCCGCCCGGCAGCACGCGCCCGAGAAGCGTCGCCAGCCCGAATCCACGGAAGAAGCGCGCCACGCCGTAGACCCAATGCGTTCCCGGAGAAGCCAGGAGACCCAGGACCCAGTCACGGACCTTCCGGGTCACGGGTGGAACGGGTATCCGCGACCGGGCGCGCTCGAGAAGGTGGCCGTACGGCACGCCCGCCGGGCACACCGTCTCGCAGGCGCGGCATCCGAGACAGCGCCCCATGTGAATCGTGAACGCGCCCGACGCATCCAGCCGACCCTCCTCCTCCGCCCGCATCAGATACAGGCGTCCGCGAGGCGAATCGTTTTCCTCCCGCAGGATGTCCCACGTGGGGCACACGGGCACGCAGAAACCGCAGTGAACACAACCCGCGAGTAGATCATCCGACACGCCGGGCAGGATTCCGACCGAGCCGACGTCCGCGGAGTGGGCCTTTGTGAAGGAGAGGTCCGCGATGGAAGCGTCCGACTGCATCAACCTATTCGTCCGCGATCGAGGGCGGTTCGGCAAGCGGCTCGGAAGGCGACGCATCGGAGGAGGAATGGTCGTGGATGATCCTCCAGCCGGCGCTCGTGCGTCGCAGCACCAGCGTGACGGGTCCGGATTCCGTGACCTCGCCGCCCCGATGCAGCACGTACCGCATGATAGCCAATCCATCCACGGCGCCCAGCATGCGGGTGCGAAGGTCCTCGAATCTCAGGCTGTCCCGCTCGACTCCCGGCTCGAAATGCGGCGCGAAGCGATCGCGAATCGCCTCGTGGCCGGTCAGCAAGCCGGCGCTCCCGATGTACGTTGTGTTCGCCGACCGCAGGTAATCGTCCATGAATCCCTCGAGGTCGCCACGATTCCATGCATCCGCAGACTCCTCGAGCATGGCCTGCACATAGGACTGGAGGTTGGTCTCGTCCTCCTCGACCTCGATCCAGCAACCCGCAACGAACAGAACGGCAGCCACGGCGACGACTCGAGCTGTACACCGCAACGCACCCGTCAGGCTCCAGCCACCCGATCCAGTACACTGCCGGACGAACGCGATCATGATCCGGCCTCCCCGAGATACCGATTGAAATGGTTCAGCGTGAGCTCCACCGCTTCATCCAGGTATGGGTTGGTGCCGGGAAACGGATGGGAGGCGCCCATGGTGTGCCCCGCACCCTCGATCACAGAGAGGCGCGCCAGGCTCCCGGCTGAGTCCAGGAGGAGCTCGGCGTCGGAGAGAGGCACGGCCTCGTCTTCGCTACCGTGGACGATGAGCAACGGAGCGCCCAGTCTCGCGCCGGCCGCGCGCATGTCCAGAAGCTCCCGATTGGCTCGCATGTCATCGAGCGCATCGCGGTGAAGCGCCAACCGCTGGCCGGTACGGGCGTTGACCACATGCATGAGGTCGCCTTCTCCCAATCCCTCGGCTAACCAGTCCTCGTACCGGAACACGGAGCCGATTCCGGCCCAGGTCACGAGTGCCCGGGCCTCGGCCCGGCGCGCGGCCGCGAGCACGACAGAAGCCGCCCCGCGGCTGTGCCCGATCAGTCCCACGCGGTCGGGAGCGTGAACGGGGACTCCACCGACGCGGGCCGCGCCCAGCGCATCCAGGATCGTCTCCAGGTCCTCCAGCTCCTTCGTGAACGTGTTGCGGGCGAAGCCCTCGAGGTCGCTGAAAGTCTCCAGATCCGGCCCGACGCCGGAGCCGGAGAAGTTGAAGGACACGACGGTAGACCGGGTGCCCATCGCCAGGCGCTCTGCGAGGTGCGGAAAGAAGCCCCAGTCCTTGAAGCCCTTGAAGCCGTGGCATACCACGATCGCGCGGGCCTCATCCCAGCGCGCGCTCCCGGCGCCCGGGATGGCGGCGTCTGCGTCACGTCCGGAGGGACGCCGGACATCTCCGCGAAGCACCCGGCCAGGTGAGAGTTCGATCTCGAAGGGGAGTCGCGTAACGGATGGCTCCTGCGACTCCTCAAGCGACATGGTCGGAGACCTTGATCCCGTAGCGCTCCGGGTCGGTGGAACGCGCGACGGTCCGCCGGTATTCCCCGGTATCCGGGTCCCGTTCCGTGAGATCGCGGATCGGACCGTCCCCGATTCTCTCGCCCTCCGCCGTGGAGACGATCCGCACGAGAGGCCGGTTCAGGGCCTTCGGGTTGGGGTTCGGCGCTACGACCACCCCCATCTCTCCCGTGTCGAGAATGAGGAGCGTGGCCACCGGATAGATTCCCATCATGTTGACGAAGGCCCGAACCAGGACTCGATCGTAGGCGCCGCTCTCGGCCTCCCGGAGCTGACGGACCGCCTCGTCGGGCGAGCACGGGAGAAACTGCTTGCTGTAGTGCGAGATGGCCGCGTCGTAGGATTCGGTGAGAGCGATGATTCTGGCGAACAGCCCCTGGCGCCGCCGTCGGATGACCCTGGGGTATCCCGACAGGTCGGGCTTCATGTGATGTTCGTACACGGCCAGCATCGCACGATACGGAAGGTCCTGCAGGCCCTGCACGCTGAACAGCATCAGCATCCCGAAGTCGGGGTGCTGGCTGACCAGTCTCCATTCCTCGTCGTTCAGCCACCCGTGCTTGTTGAGCACGGCTGGCGGAATCAGGACCTTGCCGATGTCGTGGAACATCGCGGCGAAGCCGAGCTCGAACAGTTGCTGGCGGTTGAGGCCGAGGTAGTCGCCCAGGGCGATCGACAGGATGGAGACGTTGACCGAATGAACGTAGGAATGGTCGTCGAAGTCCCGCAGGGTCAGCATGCCGATCATGGTCGCGGGCTCCTGCAGGACCTGGTCCACCACCGCGAGCACGGCCCTCTCCGCGCGCCGTGCGCCGATGGCCTTTCCCAGCACCAGGCCTTCCATCGTGTCACGGGCCACCTTCACCGACCGGGCGTAGGTCCGGCGCGCGGCCTCGACCGCCTGCTCGCCTTCGCTTCCGGTGAACAGCGGGGAGGGGGGACCCACGTGGATGTTCGACACGCCGCGTTCGCCGAGCTCCGCCTCCAGGGCCTCGAGCGGGGGTTGTCCCGCAGCCGGCTCCGTGGCGAGAGCCACCAGGAAAGCCTGCCATTCCTGCGCTTCCGCCTTGGAGTCCGCCTCCAAGCGTCCGACGCCGTGCCGTCTGAGGATCTCCCGGAAAGCTGCCAGAGCGGCATAGTCCGACAGGTCGAGCCTGACCTGGAGGTCGTTGACGAACATGTAGTTTCCGGCGACCCAGACGCTCAGACCGCCTTCGCTCTCGAAAATGCGGGCGGCCTGCTTTTCGACCTCGGCCAGGCCCCGCTTGACGACATCGTTCTCGGGCGGGTACAGCTGAAGTGACCGCACGGCCCCGTACAGGGCACCCAGAAAGGCGGTACCGACGGCTTGTGGGCTCATCGCTCCTCCGCCTCCCCGCCATCGCCTTCACCGATGTCGATGTCGATGGGTTCTCCGTCCGCCGCCGCCTCGGAGGGACTCTCATCGTCGCCCTTTTCCGTGCCAGCCGTCGCCACGCGCATCCGCTCGTCGGAATCGGAGTCGATCGACCGCAGAGCCACTCTGACCGCGCTCTTCACCGGCGCCGCCTTGTCACTCGCCGCTTTCTGAAGCTCGCTCCGTGCCGCTTCCGAGCCGATGAGTCCCAGCGCCCGCGCGGCGATGGCCCGGAGAGCCGTCGCTCGTCTGCCGCCCCACCACTTGCGCCCGTTCAACATGCTCGCGAGGAGCGGTACTCCCGAGTCCCCGGCCACGACGGCGTACGCTTTGATGAACGCCATCTGCTCTCCCTGATCTCGCTCTCCCATGTCCGCACGGGAGATCAGGGATCCGAGCAGCGCCTCGGCTCCAGCCGGGTCCGCGCTCGCGATGGCGTTTACGGCTGCAAGCCGAATCTCCTTGGCCGGGTCTGAGAGCGCCTCCGTGAGAACCTCGCCACCGACCTCCGATTCCAACATCGTGAGGGCTTCGATGGCTGCCTGGCGGGTCACGTCCTCCGGCCGGCGCGCCAGCTCCACGAGGTCCGCTTCCGCTTCGCGAAGTCCCAGGCGGCCGACGATCCTCGCCGCCTCGGCCGCGAGCATCGGGTCCTCTGCCGTCAGTAGGTCCACTACATAGCCCGGATTCCCGCTCACCAGACGGTCCAGGGCCTCCTCGAGCTGATTCCGCGTCTGGCGATTCGGGACGGCCGGTATCGCCCGCACGAGAGTCGGGATCGCCTCCGCCTGCAGCGAACCGATGAGGGCAGCCAGGTCCTCGGATCCCGGTAGGACTCCCTCGGCGTCGACGGTGCTCACCATCTCGGCCATGGCCTCGCTCATGTCCCGCAGGAGCGAGGTGACGAGCTCCTGCGTCTCGTTCTCGCCGGTCTTGTTGGCGAGAAGCTGCAGCTCGGTGACGATCACGGACACGTTGGCGAAGTCCGCCTCTGCCAGAAGCCGGGGAAGGAACGCGCGCAGGATATCCACCACCTGTCGCCGCCGCTCCTGGTCCCGCATCTCGAACTGGTCCAACAACGCCATCGTGA
>JBDHFS010000121.1:0-8801 GCA_039590285.1 Gemmatimonadota bacterium | reverse complement strand
GGCGACACCGGCGGTCAGACACCTCGCCAGGCCGGCCAGAACGAGCTCGACCGGAGTGGCGCCGTGGTCCTCGGATGCGAAGATCTCGGGGTGATCGGCCTCGAAGGTGAACTCGGTCTTGTGCCTCTGCTCCTCGCCGAGTCCGAAGAAGCCCTCCACCCGGGAGCGACTGTGAGTGCCGTTCACCCACTCGCAGGTCGCGCGCCACGTGAACTGGGCGGCCTCCGGCATCGCGGTCAGAGCTTCCCGGGCCTCGAGAAGTGCTCCAACGTTTACACCGTTGTCGACGGGACTGGTAGTCGTGGACATGGCTCTTGCTCCTTGTCTCCTGGGTCCGTGCGTGATCGACTATCCTCTTATGCGACTAGAATACTCAAAACCGGACATTTCCTGTGAGGCCCGCCGCCGCACGCCCGCGAGCTCTGCTTGATGCCCGGGTTGCTCATGTCCATCTTCGAGGCGGCTTTACGCATCGTTCAGGGAGCCGAAGTACCGTCCCTGACTGACCAAGGAAGGAGTCCCGGTGACCTCACGATTCGAGCGAGATCGCTATGACGTAGTCGTCGCTGGCGCACGTTGCGCGGGCGCTGCCACCGCCATGCTCCTGGCCCGAGGTGGGCTGCGAGTCCTGGTCGTGGACCCGGCGAAGCGTGGAAGCGACACTCTGTCGACGCACGCTCTCATGCGGGGCGCCGTTCTCCAACTCCACCGCTGGGGTTTGCTGGATGCCGTCCGCTCGTCAGGGCTGCCTGCCATACGCAAGACGACCTTCCATTACGGTGACGAAGTCATCGAGGTCGCCATCAAGGAGCGGGACGGCGTGGACGCGCTCTTCGCTCCGCGACGGACCGTACTGGATCCGGTGCTCGTCGATGCTGCGCTGGCCGCCGGTGCGGAAGTCGTCCACGGCCAGTCCGTGGTCGACCTCCTCCGGGACGACGACGGTCGAGTCCGGGGCGCGAAGATCGCGGGTGCGGACAGGAACGAGAGCGATGTGGAAGCCGACCTCGTGATCGGAGCTGATGGCGTCCGATCCCGCGTCGCGCGAATCCTCGGTGCCGACTTCGACCACACGGCCTCCCACGCGACGGCTTCCATCTACGGATACTGGGAGGGCCTCGGCCTCGAGGGATTCCACTGGTTCTATGCGTTGGGCGCCGCCGTCGGGTCGATACCCACGAACGACGGTGAGACGTGCGTCTTCGCTTCGCTCCCGCAGAAACGATTCGAGACCGGCCGGGGCGATGGGCTGGACGCCCTGTATCATGAAGGCCTGCGGGACGTGTCGCCGGACCTGGCCGAGCGCGTCGCCGGGAGCGACGGCCCGGGGAAGCTCAGAGCGTTCGCCGGCACCCCCGGCTTCCTCCGCCGGGCCGCCGGACCGGGTTGGGCGCTCGTGGGTGATGCCGGATATTTCCGTGATCCGATCACCGCACACGGGATCACCGACGCTCTTCGCGACGCCGAGTATCTGAGCCGTGCCGTGGCCGAGGGCGGAGACGATGCCCTGGCAGAGTATCAGACGACGCGCGACGCTCTCGTGCGGGGTCTTATGGACGTCACAGATCAAATCTCCTCTTTCGATTGGGACATGGAAGAGGTCAAGGAGTGCCATCTCCGCCTGGCCCGGGAGATGAGCACCCAGGTCATCGCGATGCAGACGCTGGACTGAGGCCGATGCCGCGGGCCCCGGACTCCGCAGATCGCGAAGCCATCTCGCGCGTCATGAAGGACCTTTACGAGTCCATCTCGGGGAGGGACGTCAGCGAACGCGACTGGGAGCTGTGTTTATCGCTGTTCCACCCGGAGGCCCGGGTTTCGCCCAATTCACTCGAGGACCGCGTGCGCGCGGTGACCACAGAGGAGGCGTTTCAGGCCGACGCCCGGCCGCGTATCGCTTCGCTCGCATTCTTTGAATGGGAAGTCGAGCGCGACGTCGAGATCACCGGTGACGTGGCTTCCGTCAGGAGCCGCTACCAGGCGGCGGCGACACCGTACGGGGAGCCCATCGTCAAGGAGGGAGTCAACCACCTCATCCTCATCCGGGAAGAGGGCAAGTGGCTGATCATGGCCGTCGCCTGGTGACGCGAAGAAACCTCAGATCACGGCGCCGCCGTTCTTTCCCTCGTGTTCTACACGCCCGCGTGGCTCACAAACGGGATCTCTAAGGCGCGACGACACGAACGGCCTGAGCCACGAGGAGTTCACCCTCTCCGGATCTGACCTCCCGCTGAAGCTCTCCCTGCGCTCCGCGGTGTCGGAGGGGTTGGTCGCATTGGGACCCTACCGAATCGGGCTAACGATCCCCTCGTTCCTTCTTCGCCTCGAACCGATCGTAGAACGTAAGCCGGGTCACCCGGCCATCGGCGTCGCGCTGGAACCGGATCCTCGCCCATACCGGCCGATACAGGAATCCGTTGTCCATCAGCGGCAGGAGTGCCGCCTCCGGATCACGGCTTCGATCGAACAGCCGCCCATCCCGAGCCACCAGATCCAGGACACCGTTCGGGACGTAGAAGTCGTCTCCGAACCGGTACCGGCCCGCCAAGGCAATGAGCGAGTCCTGAGGCAGCTGACGCGTGGAAAGAGGCGTGACCGTCGGTTGCTCGCCGAGCGCGATGGCGGCGACACCCTCGGCGATCTCTCCCACGACCGTGGCAATGTTGAGGTTGCTCACGACCACAACCGCAAGGTGCTCGTCTCTGAGGTAGATCACATGGGCCGCGTACCCGATGCCATCCCACCCCGTCGCAACGAGAGCCGGATGATCAGACAACTCCTGTCGCTGTCCCAGATAGTCGAACACGATAGAGTCGGGTAGGGTCGCCAGCAGCCGGCGGTGCGCGACCGCATGGTACCACGTCCACAGATCGCGTGCTGTGGAGTAAGTGCTGCCCGCGCCCACCAGAATCGACCGATCCGAGTGGCGCTCCCTGCGCAGCTCATCCACGCCAACCGGGTCGTGCCCCTTCGCCAAGCCTGGTATCGAGTCGGTCGAACTCCCGATCAGGCCCACGTTGGTGAGTCCGAGCGGAGCCAGCAGTTCGGATTCCAGGAAATCCAGATATCGTGTCGCTGCGACCGCCTCTATGAGCCAGGCCAGCGCGACATAGTTGAGGTTGTTGTAGGCGTATTGCGACCCGGGCTCGAACGTGAGGTCTTCTCCGCGCACGAGATCCACGACATGGGCAGGCCGCTCGTAGTGCTGGACGGCCAGGTCGGCGTACGCCGGATCGAAGAACAGATTCGGCAGTCCCGAGCGATGTTCCAATAAGTGCTGTACCGTGATTCGCTCACCGTGCGGAAAACCGGGGAGATGGCTTGAGATGGGGTCGTCCAGATCGACTTTGCCCTGCTCCACGAGTGACAGCACGGCGGCGGCCGTAAACGACTTGCTGACCGATCCGATACAGAACCGGTGGTCCGGCTGGGTCGCTACGTCCCGAGCGAAGTCGGCACGGCCTAACCCTGCTTCCAGGAGCACGCTGTCCCGGCGGGCGACCAGCACGACGCCGCTGAAGTTCCGGGTCGTAACGTAAGGCGCAAGAAACGCCTCGATCCTGACAGCCAGGCTGTCTGATCGGTGCGTTGCGGATTGTGGGCGAGTCGCGGACGTGAGTTCGCCAACCGATAGCGAGGCCAGTGCCGCTCCCAACAGGAGGCCGGTACAGATTCTCCGAGAGTTCTCCATGGTCCAATTCCTCGCTGAGCGTGTCAGGATCGGCACGTCCTTTGGCATCGCCATGGGCAAGCGGACACTTCTGAATGTAGGAGCGTCGGGGGAAATCGAGCAGGCGGGGGGCGGACATACGCCAGATGTACGAGTAAGCGCCCTCGCTCAGGCCTCCTGACTTTCCACCGTGGCCCACAGGGCCGGGTGCCTCTTCAGCACGTAGGTGCCCATCGCAGCAGCGGCCAGCAGGTTGGAGACGATCAGAGTCCACCACGGAAGGGCCTCCGACAGCGGCTCGACCAGCACAGAGAACGTTATCCCGGATACCATCATGAGGGCCACGAAGACCAGAAAGAAAAGGAGCCAGGCGCTCGGGTGTCGCTCCGTCGCGAACACCAGCATCGACACGATCAACCCGATGGCGAGGAAGATGATCAGGTGCACGCTGTTGTACGCGATGACGGCGGCGGATTCAATGCCGGACTGAACGTCTGCCGATCCCGCGGTGAGCGCCTGTCCGAGTACGCCCGCCGTGTAGAACACGGGACGGCCGGAGAGTACGTTGACGAAGACGAAGAAGACGGCGACGGCGAGATAGCCCAGTACCCCGGCGACGAGGCCTTCCGTCAGGACGCGAGCGCGATCAGGCTTCACCTGTGCCTCCCTGTTGCGGGAGAAGTCAGCCGGCTTTCCACGGTCAGATTACCCAAGCCTGCCGGCTGCTTCAACAGCCACGACCCTACTCCGGCAGGCGGACCTCGAACTCGATGGCGGCGAGATCCTCCGGGGACCTCCCGATGCGTTCCAGGAAGACCGGCCAGCGTGGATCGTCGTGCAGGGCTTCGAACTCGGGCTGTACGAAGATCTCGCCCAGGCCCGGGTCTTCGTAGATCGCCGATTTGTCCAGCCAGTCGAACGCACGATCGATCTCGCCTCGATACGCCACGACATAGGCGATGTTGTAGGCCGCATCGCGCTCGTACTTCTCGATCAGCTCCGCCAGCGTCGCGTCGGACTCGGCCGTGCGGCCGAGCACATGGTAGGCCATGCTCGTGCTGATCAACCGGAAGACTTCCAACGGCTCGTCCTGTATCAACGAGAGCCCGGCCTCCGGCTCGCCCGTGTAGAGCATGGCATAGCCGAGGAATGACCGCACGCCTCCCGCGGCCGGATTCAGCTCCATGGCCGTGCGTAACGATTCGACGGCAGAATCCCACCGACGGGTTCCGATGTAGGCGAGCCCGAGATTGACGTGCCCGGCCAGCCCGATGGGGTCCCGGGCGACCTGGTATTCCAGGAGCTGGATCGCCTCCTCGAGACGGCCGAACGTCTCGAGCGCCAGTGCGGCTGCACCTACGCCTCGGGCATCTCCGGGATCCAGCGCCAGCGCGCGTTCGTGATGCCGTGCGGCGCCGGCCAGGTCTCCTTCATTCTCCGCGATGAGTCCCAGAATGGTGTGCGCCAGAGCGTGACTCGGATCGACGGCCAGCGCCTTTTCGGCCGCTTCGCGCGCGAGGGCGGTTCCATCCTGATAGGCTATCGATCCTATGTTCCCCTGACGGCGGTAGTTGAGGGCGAGACCCGACCACCCCGGCGCGTACTCGGGATCGATGGCCAGCGCCTCGCGATACAGCTCCTCGGCCCGAGTCACGCTCTCGGGGGTGCGCTGCTCGCTCAGGTGGCGGGCCTGCAGGACCAGTGCGTAGGCCTCGGGATCCGTCTCTTCGACGGTCGGCGCCTCGTCCAACAGCGTGACTCTCAGTTGATCGACCACGTCCGCCGCAATCTCGTCCTGGATCGCGAAGATGTCGTCCAGCGTACGGTCCCAGGTGTCCGACCACAGGTGAAATCCGTCCTCCGCCCGAATCAGCTGCGCCGTGACCCGCACCTGGTCGTCCGCCTTTCGCACCGAACCTTCGAGCACGTGTGCGACATTCAGGCGTTCGGCGATGACCGGGATCTCGAGGTTCTGGCCCTTGAACGAGAAGGAAGAGGTCCGCGCCGCCACGCGAAGCTCCGGAATTTTGGCCAACAAGTTGAGCAGTTCCTCGGAGATCCCGTCCGAGAAGTAATCCTGCTCCTCGTCGGAACTCATATTGACGAACGGCAGCACGGCGATCGAGGCCTCCATCACCTCCGTTCTCGCCTGCACACTGTCGGAACCGCTTTGCCGTCCCGCGTACCAGGCCCCCGCTATGAGAGCCGCTATGCCGGCCAGCGCGAGCAGGCCCGCCGGCCAGCGTTTCGACGCGGGCTGGGCAACGATGCGCTCGATCTCACCGGGCGCCGCCTCCTCCGTCCGCTGCATTCCGTCGGGAGTGACCTCGAACGCCCACGCGAGCACCAGCGCGACGGGGAATCCGAGAAGCAGAGTCGCTACGACGAGCGGGAGAAACGTCTCCGGAAGCTGCATCGCCTCGCTCAGAGGATCGGCCACCTGAATCAGGCCGAAGGCGACCGCACCGTACACGGCCGCGACCTTGAACACCTTGCGGCGCTTCAGTTCCGCGAAGAAACGCTGGTAACCCGGGGTTTTCATGCGGCCAAAGATCGCGGTTCTCGGTGACGGTGGGAAGGGTCAACAGTCCTGAACCCCAAGCGCCCGGCGTGGACCAGGCGCTCGTCCACCTACCGCCGATCCAGTTCAGAGGATACTGCGGAGGCCAGCTCAGAGTTCAGCTCCAGTCGGCGCCGCACGACCCCCAACCGATGGACCGTCCAGTGCCGATTCGAGAGCACCGCGTTGGCCAGCTGGTCGTCCTCACGCCATATCGTCAGAGGGGCGAGCTGTGTTCATGGCGTCTCGAATATCAGAGGTCAAGGCGGCGCTGCCAGGTCAGGATGACCATTCGTCAGGAGCCAGGATCCTCCTCCTCATCCGGGGTCCACGACTCCCCCCACTCATCGATCGTCTGCCGCCGGCTCTCTTCCACCTCCCGGACGATCCGCCTTGCCTCGCGCTCGTGGGGATCGTCGATCGGGAGCAGTCGCTCCGTGGTACGCACTTCGTAGTCGAACAGCAGGCGCCGGAGGTCGCCCAGTCGGGAGAGGACGAAGGGCAGAGCCTCGGTCAACCGATTCTCGTTCTCCAGGCGTTGAATGAGGTCGGCGAACAATACGAGCTCGAGCCGTACTCTCTCTTCCGACGGCGGCCCGGCCTGCCGTTCTTCTCCCCTCTCTTTCGCGTCGTCCAATTACTCGTCGTCCCTTCGATTCGGTGGTCCCGTAGCCGGTAAGGTCACGCTGCGGCCGGCTCCTCCAGCCGGGCCAGCGGCGTAGCATCGGCCAACGGCAAAGCCCCGCTCCGCCATGGACGGAACGGGACCTTGCGCACAAATGGGGTCTCGCTGTTCGAAGTACCGCAACCGAGTTCCCTTACTGCTCGAACTCCACGACGTACCCCCGAGGGCTCTGAACGTCGCCCACGAACTCGACGCCGGCTTCGGCGAATTCCACCCACGGGTCGTTCGGCATATCGTTCCACCCGTTGGCCCTGTTATCCAATCCTGACCCGAAGAAGTGCCCGAAATGCTCTATACCTCCCATGTCGTTGGGTTCCGGCTCATCGACGTCCGGTTGCATCGACCAGTTGCTGTAGTCCATGGCTTCACCGGTAACCCATGTCCACCCCCCGGCCGGCTCGGGTGAGCCAGTAGGCTGATAGAGTCCGATCCAGGGACCGACCGAGACCTGCAGGCGATTCTCTTCGCCTTCGCTGACGGCGGCGACGTCCACGTTCACCCAGACGTCGAGATTCTCGGCGATCAGGCCGTGAACAAGGTCGTTTTCCTCTGCCGAGGTAATGGTGACCAGGTGCCCGCCATCCGCTTCGGCGCGTTCCTTGGCCTCCTCCCACGTGAGACCTTCCGGCACCACCACAACGCGATACCGGTCACCTTCGCTATCAGCCGCATTGTCCGCGTCGGTACGGCTGGCCTGTTCCTCGCCGCCGCCGCACGCCGCTAGCGCCACCAGGCCGACCGACAACAGGATGGCGCTCAGTGTTCTCGTGTTCTGCATTGGAACCCCCCGGATCAGTTGAGCGTGTATGTACCTTCCCAGGAGTTGATGCCGCGACCGTCCGCCCACTGAGCATCGGCGCTGAACGTGCCGCGTCCCTCGACTCCCTCGAACTTCCCGGTTCCGCCCATAAAGCCCCAGGAGCCGCCGTCTTGATCCCCGGCGTACCAGATCGTCCACACATCTTCGTCCTCGTCCACCATGTCGCAGTGGCCACTTACGACCGTGCCCCGGGCCGAGGCGTCCATCACCATGCTCCCAGAGCACGTCGTGGCTGACCGGTCAAGGGGGCTGGCGGGATCGGCGGCGAAGACCATGCCGGATTGGACCACGCGCACGAGCAGGTGGCCGTCGCTGAGCGGCATCTCCTCCGAGGATGTGGTCAGGAAGGTGAAGTCGCCGCTGTCCGAGCGCTCCTGAGCCCGGGATTCCGGGGCCACAGCCAGGAACGAAACCGCCGCTCCGGCTAAGATGAGGAAGGTCCTTCCGTGAGTCGCCATGAGCCTCTCTCTCGCTTAGGTGCGTATATCATGGAACCGCTCACCAGTAACGCCAGGGCACGGCGACAATGTCAAGGTGGGTGATTCGAGGGGCGGTAAAGTGTCCGCCCGCTCTCGCTCAGGTCGGCGGGATCTGGAGCTGCTCCTCGATACGGGCTACGCGGCGCTCGATCCGCTCCAGCATGTAGAGGATCATGACGTGCGTCTTCTTCGCGTCGATTCCGACGGGGCTGTCGGCACTGAAGATCGTGCCGGCGATCTCGTGGTAGCGTTCCTCGGGGATGTTCACCTGAGACTCCTACGCGAATGGTGATCGAATCGAGACCGGTCCCGCGGGTGCGGGCTAACCGAATACCTTGCTCGCGGCATCGCGCAACCGGTCTTTCGCCTCCGCCACGTCGGCGAGTGCTTCCTTCAACTCTCCGAGCTCGCTGGAGCGGACCTTGAGCCCCTCGCGAATGAAGAGCGCCGCCGCCTCCGAGCGGCTCTTCACGGCGTCGGTCTCCACCCACGCGTCCAGCTCCTCGAGCGTCTCCCTGTTCACCCGTACCATCAACACCTGGTCTCGGGCCGACTGTCCCAGATCGTCAAGACACGACCGAAGGTCC
>JBDHFS010000120.1:0-13385 GCA_039590285.1 Gemmatimonadota bacterium | reverse complement strand
GGGGCCCACGGCGAGAGAGACAACGGACCCGAACATGTAGTGGTCGGCGCCCTCGAGAGTGCCGAACGAGAAGACCGGCTCGAGCCGCATCGGACTCGGCCATACGCTGCCCGAGACGGTCCGGACGATGACCGTGTCGCCCACGGTGTCGACGGCTGCCTCCCAGGAAGACCCCGCCGCCCCCCGCTCGGCACTGCCGCACGCCGAAAGCGACTGGCAGGCGAGCACGACCGCGGTCACGGCCGCCGTCGCTGCGCCCGGGCGGTCTCCGGTACGTCGACATCGCATCAGCTCTTGTACCATTCGAGCCCAAGTTGCGCGCGTGGGGCTATACGGTCCCGCAGATTCTGCATCTCCTCGGCGCTCATCTGAGCGAACTCGCGTGCCACGTTCGCATTGTGGCGGATCAGGTCCGGGCTTTCCATGCCCACGACCGCCACGTTTACGGGGAGTGACCACACGTAGCGCAGGCACTCGTCGATCGTGCAGATGCCTTCTCTGAGCAGCCGCCCGTCGGCGGAGGTCTTCATCGCGATCACGCCGATGTCCCTCCCCACCATGTCGACCAGAACCTGGCGCTGGAAGCTGCGCTGATGATAGTCGATGGGATTGACGGGGAACTGGAAGGTATCGAAGCGCCACCCGTCGTCCCAGTACTCGAGGGCCCGGCGGTGCGCCGCGGGCGTCACGTGTCCCGTCACTCCGACGAACCGCACCAGACCTTCCTCCTTCGCCCGCATGATGTACTCCATGGCCCCGCCGGGAGCGAAGGCGAGATCCACGTCGTCGGCGCTCCTGGTGCTGTGGAGCTGCCATAGGTCGAGGTAATCCGTGCGCATTCGCTCGAGGCTTCCCTCGAGATGCCGGCGGGCGCTCTCGGCACTTCGATCGTCCGGCGAATGGGTCTTGGTCATGATGAGAACATCGGAGCGAACATCCTGGACGGCTGCTCCGAGCCAGCGCTCGGACTTGCCCGCGTGGTAGCTCTCGGCGTTGTCGAAGAACCGGATGCCTTCCTCGATGGCCACATCCACCAGGCGGCGGGCGTCGGCCTCGGAGCTAGCGCGGCCCAGATGATGGCCGCCGAGAGATAGGATCGGCACGTCGAGCCCCGTACGACCCAGGCGACGTGTGGGAAGCGAGGTGGGCGGAAGCCGGAGTCCGGATGTGGGCTTCGAACGCGTCCGGTCCACGCCGGCGCCACGACCCGCGCGGGGCAGGCCGAGGCCCGCCAGCAGGGTCGCCGCAACGCGCGCGAAGACTCGTCGGTTCATTGCGTTCCTCCTCGTGGCGGAACGCAATGTAAGTCACGGATGCCGGTCGACCGCAAACCCGGCCTCGGTCTCGGCACCGGTCGAGACGGGGCGGATTCGATACACGCGGACATATGCGAGCCGGCGCCCGCCCGGTCGGCGGACGCCGGCAGGGGTCAGGAAACGGCGTCCGGATCGGCTACGTCCTCGGGAACCAGCTGTACCTCGACGTAGTTGTCGGGCTTCAGGTACAGGCCCGCGGCTTCGCCGATCGCCGCTGCGCTCAGCTCCTTCACCAGCCGTTCGTAGTCCATGATCAGCCGCAGGTCTTCGCCATTCCGGTCGTAAACGTTGAGAACGGAGAGCCAGAAGCCGTTCTCCTTGAGGTCGGTCTCCCGCTGTCGTCGCTGGATTTCCTTCACCTTGGCGAGGTTCTCGTCGGACGCTCCGTGAGTGGCCAGACTGTCGATCGCGGAGAAGGTCGCCTTCGTCAGCTCGTCTATGCGCTCCGGATCGGCCCCGAAGGCTATACGGACGCTGTAGCGCTCGTGCGGCTCGCGCATCCCGGAGCCGTGGACGCCCACCCCGTACGTGCCTCCCATGTCCTCCCTGAGAGTCTCGCGCAGCATGTTGCGCAGGACTTCGGTCATCGCCTGAAGCGTGTACCGGTTCTCCCGGTCGAACTCGAAGGGACCCGTGAAGACCAGCGTCTGACGGCCCTTCGGCTCGATGCCTTTCTCTATCGTGCGCTCGACCACTCCCCGCGGCGGCTTCACACCCACATCGCGCCAGGTTTCCTCGCGACCGGTGGAAGGAAGCGCCCCGATGTACCGTTCGACGAGCGGCCGGATCTCGTCGGGCTCGAACGTGCCGACGAACGTGAAGGTGAAATCGCCCGCATCCGCGAAACGGTCTCGGTAGAACTCGAGCGCCGCGTCGAGATCTATTCGATTCAGCATGTCCACCGTCGGCGGCAGGTAGCGCGGATGGTACTGAGCCATGATCGCCCCGAGGGAATCGCCGTACACGGCATCCGGATTGGTCCCGCGGTTGGCCAACACGGTGTTCATGCGCGAGAGGAACGCCTCGAACGCCGTCGTGTCACGGCGTGGAGCCGTGAAGTACAGGTGGATCAACTGAAACAGCGTCTCGAGGTCCTTGGGCGAAGCGTTTCCCCCGAAGCCTTCCTCCAGCTCCGAAATCGTGGGTCCGACGGAGACCGATTTACCGGCGAGCTGCTTCTGGAGGTCCACGGCGCTGAACGAGCCGACGCCGCCCAGGCTGACGATGGTCGCCGCCCACGCGGCGGACTCGTACCGATCGTCCGGCGCCAGGGACGTGCCACCCGGGCTGCGCGCATTGAACAGGACCTGATCTTCCTTGAAGTCGGTCGGCTTGAGGATGACCCTGGCACCGTTGCCCAACGTCCACAGCGTCACGCCGATCTCGGGCAGCGCCTCCTCCGCCACGACCTTGCCGGCCTCCGGCAGCTCCGCGAGGAGCGGCGCGTCGGAGGCGCTGTCTTCCCACGGTTCCACGGAAGCGGCCTGCGCCGAGGCGAACACGGCCGTCAGCGCCGCCTCGTCGGGTACCGCGAGCCCGTCCTTCTCGGGTGAGGACGCCAGGATCACGCGGTTCTCCTCGCCGATCCACTCCCGACCCACCTCGTTGACCTCCTCGAGCGTAATCTCGGGCACGAATCGGCGCGCCAGGGCGTACTCGTATTCGATGCCCGGGATCGGCTCATCCTGCAGGAACGCGCGGATGTACTCGGCGGCCAGCGACGACGATTCCTGCTTGTCGCGTTCCGTGTAGAAGCGCTCGTAGGCCCGAAGCACGTCGGCCTTCTGCCTCTCCAGCTCGGAGGATGTGAATCCGTACGTGGCTACCCGCTCGGCTTCCAGGAGCACGCGCTCCAGGCCTCGCTCGATCTCGCCGTCACGCACGGTGGCCCCAAGCTGATAGACCTCGGATGAGCGTACGAAGCGGCCCTTGCCCGACCCGGCTCCGAGGAACGGCGGGTCATCGGTGGACTGTGCGATCTCGTACATCCGGAAGTTGAACATCGAGTTGTATGCGCCCTCGACGAAGCTACGGCGATTGTCGCCGTGGCTGGTATCCTCGGCCAACGGGAGCTTCCACGTCACGCTGATACTGGACATGGGGAGCTCAGGATCGGTGGCGATGGAGAACAGCGTCTCCTCGTTGCCGGGGACTGGCACCAGCTCTCGCGGCCGTTCGACATCCGGTCCCTGGAGCGCCTCGAAATGGCTGTGGATCAGGCTTCGGATCCACTCGGAATCGAAGTCCCCCACGGCGACGACCGCCATAAGGTCGGGTCGGTACCAGTCGCGATAGAATCGCTTCAGTGTCTCGTGCTCGAAGGTCTCGAGAACGTCCGGATCACCGATCGGAAGGCGCGCCGCGTACCTGGATCCTCTGAACAGCACCGGAAACTGCTGATCCCGGATCCGGGCCCGCGCTCCCTGCCCCAGGCGCCACTCCTCGATCACGACGCCCCGCTCCTTTTCCACCTCCATCGAGTCCAGGGCGATGCCGTGTGCCCAGTCCTCGAGGATCTGGAACGCCGTCTCGACGATCTCGGTACTGTCGGTCGGGACCGTGAGCATGTACACGGTCTCGTCGAAGCTCGTGTAGGCGTTCACGTCGGCTCCGAACCGCATCCCTATGAACTGCAGGTAATCGATCAGCTCCTGCTTCTCGAAATGCTCGGTGCCGTTGAACGCCATATGCTCGAGGAAGTGGGCGAGCCCCAGCTGGTCGTCATCCTCCAGAACCGACCCGGCGTTTAAGACCAGGCGAAGCTCGGCGCGGTTCTCCGGCCGCGAGTTGGTCCGGATGTAGTACCGGAGTCCGTTGTCGAGCCGGCCAACCGTGACCGCCGGATCGACCGGAAGAAGCTCGTCCAGCCCGGCCGTGAAGGCGCGAGCCGTATCGGCGGCTTCCTGGGCTTCGAGCGAGCCCGTGGTCATGGAAGTCGCGGCGAGCGCCGTTACGGTCAGTATCACCCGCGTGGCGCGTGGCAGTGTTGTCGTCCAGATCATCACACCCGTTCCCTGTTTCAATTGGCGAATTCCGACACCGCCGGGATCCGAAGCTACCCGCAGGCGGCGGGGCCTGCCACGAAGATACCTGCGACGGACGCCGGCGTTCCGAGCGAGTGCGCCGAAAGAAAGCCGCCGGCGTCCGTGCGGACGTCCGAGCATCGCGTTCGCGACTTTCACGAAACCGCCGATGTTGGCGCCGTTCACGTAGTCCACATAGGCGTTGTCGGACTCGCCGTATATGACGCACTGCTCGTGGATGTCCTCCATGATCTTGTTGAGCTTGCTGTCCACTTCATCGCGCGTCCAGGCGATGCGGGACGAGTTCTGGCTCTGCTCCAGGCCCGAAACAGCCACTCCACCGGCGTTCGCCGCCTTGCCCGGACCGTACATGATCTTCGCATCGTGGAATACGGCGACCGCGTCGGCGTCGCTGGGCATGTTGGCGCCCTCCGCGACCCCGATGCAGCCGTTGTCGACCAACGTGCGCGCGTCCTCGCCGTCGAGCTCGTTCTGCGTGGCGCTCGGGAACGCCAGGTCGCAGGGAACGACCCACGGACGCTTGCCCGGCAGGTACTCGCACCCGAAGTGCTCGGCGTACTCGCTGATCCGGCCCCGCCGCACTTCCTTGAGCTCCTTGATCCACTCCAGCTTGTCGCGATCGATGCCGTCCGGATCGTGGATGGTGCCGCCGGTGTCCGAAGCCGTGATGGGCGTGGCGCCCAGGTCGAGGAGCTTCTCCATCGTGTAGATGGCCACGTTGCCCGAGCCGGACACGGTGCAGCTCTTGCCTTCCACCCCGTCGCCGCGGTGGTTGAGCATGTTCTCCATGAAGTACACCGTGCCGTAGCCGGTCGCTTCCGTGCGGATCAGGCTACCGCCGAACGCCAGCCCCTTGCCGGTCAGGACACCCTCCCACTCGTTTCGCAGGCGCTTGTACTGTCCGAACAGATAGCCTATCTCTCGCGCCCCGACGCCGATGTCGCCCGCCGGAACGTCCGTCCGCGCCCCGATATGCCGGTACAGCTCGGTCATCATCGATTGGCAGAAGCGCATGACCTCTCGGTCGCTCTTGCCCTTGGGGTCGAAGTTGGCTCCACCCTTGCCACCGCCCATGGGCAGCGTGGTGAGACTGTTCTTGAATACCTGCTCGAAGCCGAGGAACTTGAGGATGCTCTGGTTCACGGTCGGGTGAAACCGGAGCCCGCCCTTGTATGGCCCGATCGAATTGTTGAACTGGACTCGCCAGGCCCGGTCGGCCCGCACGGTGCCCTCGTCGTCCTCCCACGACACCCGGAAGATGATGATGCGGTCCGGCTCCGTCAGGCGCTCCAGGATCTTCTCCTTGCGATACTCGGGATATTCGAACGTGTACGGGATGATGCTGTGCGCGACTTCCCGCACGGCCTGGTGGAACTCGGCCTCGCCCGGATTCCGTTTGATGACCCGGGCCATGAAGGTCTCGAGTTCCTTTCGGATTTCCGCTTTGGCGCCGTTCGTCATGCTCGGTGTTCCTTTCATGTGATCCGGTTGATCAGTGGCCGCGGCCGGACTCTCGGTCGCGCGGGCCGCCAGCCATCGTGGGAGCCCGGAACCGGTCCGCATACAGGGACTGGACCCGCCCGCGTGAGCTCCCGACACACCCGGGAAATGGCTACGCGTGTATCAAGAATCGTGCTACGGAGCGACAAGAGAGATCAGCCTGATTAGAAGTGCACGCGGGCATGGACCGGGTCCTATTCCGCTTCTCGTTCGACGAGGCCGTGCAGCAGCCGGGAAGCGAGATCGGCCGGCAGGCCGAAGTCGGTGGCGCGGCGCAGGGCGGCTCCCAGGATCTCCAGCTCGCCCCCATCGAACCAGACTCCCCCGCACTCCGGGCACCGGTCCACGATCACGTTCTGAATCACTTCCTTGTGCATCTCGTAGCCGTCGTGATGACACACGAGGGTCTCCTCACGCTCCGCTTTGAGCTGCAGCTCACACTCCAGGCAGGTGGGCACTCCCTCGAACTCCATGCGGGTCCGGCGCTTGCCGCACCGCACGCACGTTTCTCCGGCGGTTCCAGCGTTGGATTCGACGACGTGAGAGACGACCAGTTGGGAGAGGTCGGCCAGGGCCTTCAGAGGGATCGGCCGCTCCACGACCTCGTAGGAGCGGTGGAAGTAGGGCGCCGGGTAGTATCGGATCCGCTCACACTCGAGGTCCACGACCAGAAAGTCCCCGGCGTCCGCGCCCACCGTGCCGTGTACGGTCTGAACCACGGCCGGCGTCTTGAGCTCGCTTCCGTACACGCGTCCCGTACGGCTGTATATCCGCCACTCCACGATGAGCCTCCGGTATCGTCCAGCCCTCGACCACCGCCCAACCATCACCGCCCGCTGGGGTTATCGTCATGCTAGCGGAAACGGGCCGAGTTGTCACGACCCTGCAAACGCACGCGGGGACGGAAGACCTTAGGACGCGGATCGGGACTTCCTGTCCCGTCAACACTTCGGGCTCGCCGGAACGCGTGCGGAGTCGTTCATCCCGGGCCGACCGACGGCTCTAAAACTCCGGAGCCCCGGATCGCGTATGCACCGATGTGATCCCGGCACTAGGCCGGGCTCCCCGGTCCGTGCCGGGGACTGACGAACTGGAAGCCGGGAGGACGATATGTCGGAAGAGAACGAGACGATCGAGGTGGAAGCCGAGGAGGTGGAGGCTGACGATGTGGAGGCCGAAGAGGCGGAAGCCGAGGAATACGAGGTCAAGGGCGAGGATCTGCTGAGCAGGATCAAGCAGATCGTTCGAGAGGGCAACGTCCGCCGGATCACCATCAGGTCGACCGAGGGAAACACTCTGATCGAGATTCCGCTGGCGATCGGAGTCGTCGGTGCCATGCTGCTTCCGGTATGGGCGGCAGTGGGAGCGATCGCGGCGCTCGTGGCCAACTGCACGATAGCGGTCGAGCGACGCGAGGATTGACCTCTCCCTGAGCCCGGATGTGAATCGCGGCTCCCCGGAAACGACACCGGGTGAGCTGCGTCTCGACGTCGGATCGTGTTACGTCGGTCCGGCTACGGAGTCTCGAATTCGATAGGAAGATCGGTCCAGGCGGCGACGCGCCGGTCCCGGCTCATGGCCGGAGTGAACCGCATCACGGAGACGGTTGCCAGCACGGCGGCGTCCAGGTAAGGGTCGCCGCTGGATTCTGACAGAAGCGAGTCCGCGGCTCGACCGGTCTCGTCCACCCTCACCCGCAGCACGACTCTTCCGTCCCTGCGTTGGTTCGGCCGGTACTCCCGAAGAAGCTGGCTGGATACCTGATCCCAGTTCTCCAGACGTGGCGGTACCTCGGAGGCGGTGATCGGCCGCTTGTCATCCTGCACTACCATGACGAATCGGGGAGCCACCAGCGCGGGTCGCTCGGACAGTGGATCGGCCGGCAGAGTGGCGAATTGAATCCCGGACGGCAGATCGTCCGGCGGCTCCTCCGCGGTGCCCGCGATCGGGTTCGCCCGCGGAATTCCCTGGTCGAATCCGGCTACCTGCCCTGTCGTGGAACGGCATCGCCGGATTTCTGACAGGACGGTCTCGCCCCCCGGCAACGCCAGGAGGTCCCGCCGATCGCGTTCCGTCGGACGGAAGCTCACACAGTTCATCTGGACGATGTGAACCAGCTCATCGGCCGTATAATCTCCGACGGCCATGATCCGGACGAGGTCGGCCTTCAGGAGAGGGCCCGACGGTTCGTCGGCTTCCTGGGCCGGTGCATCCGGTGCAAGCCACACGGCCGCCGAGACGACGATGGCCGCGAGCCAGCTTCGACGACCATAACTGATTGCGTGACACATAGTTTCGTTCCTTCTGGTTGCGCGAGCGGGCTTCCGGGCCGCGATCCCCGGGGAGTTCCCGCACGTCACCTCCCCCCGGGTTACTTCGCAACGGCCGTACCCGAGATCGCGCGAGTGTCATTAGTTCTTGTGCTCAACGGAATTAGGACCGGTAGCCGCACGCTCGCTTTCCGGGGAGGAAGGGGCCGTATCGTGCAAAAAGATCAGCGTGCGGCGATCTCGCCCGACCCCGGGGGCTCGGTCGGCGAGCGGCGTTGACGGACCCCCTGCTACGCCAGAGTTTCGCAGTCTGGCCGGGCGGAGCCGTGAGCACTCCGCGGATCCGCCGACCCACCCGAACCCGGAAGGCGAGATTGCCCGAGGCCGCCGCACCCCTGACCCGGCTGTGGACGCTGGCAGGCGTGGTCTGCGCCGCCATCACACTCTCGTGCACCGAGGGTCCGGACGCGTACCGGGACCCGGAGTCGTCGATGCTTGGCAGGCAGCGCCTCCCCGGGGTCCCCGAACCCGACATCGAGTGGCGTCCGCGTCGCTACGCGGCGCCACGAGCCCTCGAGCCACCGGCTATCGACGGTGACCTCGACGACGACGCGTGGTCGGGGACCGGGTGGACGACGGATTTCGTGGACATCCAGGGAGACCTCAGGCCTGCCCCCCGCTATCACACCCGTGCCAAGCTGACATGGGACGACCGGTTCCTCTACGTGGCCGCAGCCATGGAGGAGCCCCACGTGTGGGGCACGCTGGTCGACCGCGACGCGGTCATCTATCAGGACAACGATTTCGAGGTGTTCATCGACCCCGACGGGGACTCACACCTGTACTACGAGCTGGAGATCAACGCGCTGGGGACCGAGTGGGACCTCATGTTGGTCAAGCCGTATCGTGATGGGGGGCCGGCCATCGACGCGTGGGACCTCCAGGGCCTGCGCACGGCCGTCGCCGTCGACGGAACGTTGAATGACCCGTCGGATGTGGACCGTGGCTGGAGCGTGGAGATCGCGATTCCGTGGGAGGTCCTCGCCGAGGCCGCGGGTCGGCCGACTCCGCCCGAGCCTGGGGATCGATGGCGGGTGAACTTCTCACGGGTGCAGTGGCGTGCGGTCGTGGAGGACGGACGATATGTGAAGGAGACCGATCCCGAGACCGGCGAAGCGCTGGACGAGGACAACTGGGTGTGGTCTCCCCAGGGCCTCATTGCCATGCATTACCCGGAAATGTGGGGGTTCGTGGAGTTCGTGGAGTTCGTGGAGTTCGGTGGCCCCACGCCGGAAACCGACGAGGCGGACCGGGCCATGTGGGCCCTTCGCCGGCTCTACTACCGTCAGAGAAACCGGGCCGCCGAGACGGGATCGTGGGCGGCCGACCCCGCTCTGCTCGACCTGGGCGAGGCGCCGGGGGCCGACCTGCCCTGGCCTCCGACCCTGGCTCTCACACCCACGGGCTTCGAGGCCGTGCTCAGCCTGTCCGGCGGACGAACCGCGCATATCCGCGAGGATGGGCGCGCCTGGATCACCGACTGAGCGCCGTGCACTTCACGCTGCTGGACTGGACGATCCTCCTGGCGGTGTACGCGGCCATGGTGGTCGGCGTGATGGCTCTCAAGCCGTTCATGCGCAGCGTGGCCGACTTCCTGGCGGCCGGCCGCACGGCAGGCCGGTATCTGCTCTCGGTGTCGCAGGGAATGGCGGCGCTCGGCGCCATCACGGTCGTCGGCTATCTGGAGCAGAACTACGTGGCCGGGTTCTCGCTGACCTGGTGGGGCTTCTCGCAGGCCATCGTCATCCTGATCCTCACGGTCAGCGGGTTCGTGATCTATCGGTTCCGCCAGACCCGCTGTCTGACCCTTCCCGAGTTCTTCGAGAGACGCTATAGCCGTCCGTTCCGAGTGTTCACGGGCATGCTCGCTTTCATCGCCGGCCTCATCAACTTCGGCATTTTCCCCGCCGTGGGCGCCCGCTTCTTCATCCATTACATAGGGCTTCCCGAGTCGATCGCGATCGGCGGGCTCGAGGTCGGCACGTTCCCGCTGATCATATCGCTCCTGCTGGGCACGGCGATCTTCTTCGTGTTCAGCGGCGGTCAGGTGGTGGTCATCATCACCGATTTCGTGCAGGGCCTGTTCGTCAACCTGGTGTTCCTCACGATCACCGTGTTCCTGCTGTCTCAGGTCGACTGGACCCAGATCTTCGAGGCGCTCGCCATGGCGCCCGAGAACGCCTCGCTGATCAACCCGTACAGGACGAGCCAGGTCGAGGATTTCAACTTCTGGTATTTCCTGATCGGTACCATCGGCGTCGTGTACGTGGTCATGTCATGGCAGGGAACGCAAGCGTATAACGCGTCGGCGAAGAGCGCGCACGAGGCCAAGATGGGCCAGGTGCTCACCAACTGGCGTGAGAACCCGTGGAAGCTGTTCGTGCTCATCGTCCCGGTCATCGCGTACACGGTGCTCCACCATCCGGACTTCGCGGCGCAGGCCGGTCAGGTGAGCGAGCTGCTGGCCCCCGTCGAGTCTGAGACCATCAGGAACCAGCTCCGGGGCCCGGCCGTGCTGGTGACCATGTTGCCCGTGGGCCTGCTCGGCGCTTTCGCGGCGGTCATGCTCACGGCCTTCGTCAGCACGCATGATACGTATCTGCACTCCTGGGGCAGCATCTTCATCCAGGACGTGATCATGCCGTTCCGGAAGAGGCCGTTCACCCCCGAGGGGCATATGCGGGCGCTGCGTTGGTCCATCATCGGGGTGGCCTCGTTCATCTTCGCGTTCAGCCTGCTGTTCCGGCAGAGCCAGTACATCTGGCTGTTCTTCGCGATTACGGGGGCGATCTTCGCCGGCGGGTCCGGAGCGGTGTTGATCGGCGGCCTGTACTGGAGGAGGGGAACGACGGCGGCCGCTTGGACGGCCATGATCACAGGGTCGTCGATCGCCGTCGGCGGCATCATCGTACATCAGATCTTCGACGGTTTTCCCGTCAACGGGCAGGAGTTCTGGGGTATCGCCATGGCCGCCTCGACGCTTATGTACGTCGGGGTCTCGCTCCTGGGGCCGCGGCGGCTCTTCGATCTCGATCGCCTGCTGAACCGGGGCCGGCATGCCATATCGGGCGAGATGGAGATCGTGGCGGAGCCGCCGGCCAGCGGGCTACGCGTCCTCGGCATGGGCCGGGAGTTCACGCGCGGCGACCGTATCCTGTATCTCGTCACGTACGCCTGGGTGGCCGCATGGACCCTCACGTTCATCGTGGGTACCGTGATCAACCTCACGCGCGACGTGGGGGACGCCGCGTGGGCGGGGTTCTGGGAGAGATACGTGTACCTGATGGTGGCCGTGTCCGGAGTGGTCGTGGTGTGGTTCGGAGTGGGGGGATTCCGCGACATTCGCGCCATGCTCGGTCGGCTGGCCACCATGCGCCGGGACGACCAGGACGACGGCTGGGTGCGCGGCACACGAGGAGAGTGACTCGATGCGAACGCTGGTCCGCAGCTCCGACAATCCGATCCTGACGAGGCGTGATGTTCCGCGGCTGCCTCCCGACATCGTGGACCCGTCGTCCGTGTTCAACCCGGGCGCCGTCCGCTGGGGCGACAAGTACATGCTCATGCTGCGCGTCCAGACAAGAGGCCGCAGGACGCATCTGATCATGGCGGAGAGCGCCAACGGCAGAGAGTTCGGCGTGTGGAGAGAGCTTGTTCACATCCCCGGAATCGACGACGTCGGGGAGCCGATTCTCCACGTGTACGATCCCCGCATCACGGCGATCGATGATGAGTTCCTGATCATGTTCGCCGCCGACACCGCCACGGGATGTCGGCTGGGAACGGCCCGTACCAGGGATTTCCGGGGGTTCGAGCTTGTCGGCCTGGGTGAGCACCCGGATATCAGGAACGGGGTGATCTTCCCCGCCAAGTTCGGCGGCCGCTACATGCGACTCGATCGTCCGAATCGGACGCCACTCGAGGCCGGGCCGACATCGGGTGACGAGATCTGTCTGTCGGAATCGGACGACCTCCTGAGCTGGCACTCGCTGGGCCCGGTGATGCGTGGACGCCCGCGTTACTGGGATGAGCGGATCGGCGCCGGTCCGCCGCCGGTTCGAACGCGGCACGGCTGGCTGCTCTTGTACCACGGAGTGGCGACGCATTTCGGCGGCGTCGGCATCTATCAGGCGGGAGTCGCCCTGCTCGATCTCGAGGACCCGTCGAAACTGATCGGCCGAAGCCGGGACAACGTGCTGGAGCCGCGGAGGCTGTACGAGCTCGTCGGTCAGGTGCCGAACGTCGTCTTCCCGTCGGGACTCATCGTGGAGGAGAGCGATGCGGACGGCTTCGCGCTCGACGAAAGCCCCGTGCGGGTGTACTACGGAGCGGCCGACACCTCCGTGTGCCTGGCCAGCGGGACGATCGGAGGACTGCTCGCTACGGTGGAATCGGTCAGCGACAGGAAAGCCGGCCCAGGGCCGCTTCGAGACTCCCCAGGCTGAACGTGTACGTGTGCCGACGGGCCTGGAAGTCGCTCACCACGAAGACCGCCGTCGGTTCCTGTACGGCCCGGGCCAGGAAGCCCTCCATGACCTCCCGCGGCGCGATGGCGGCCATCCCCGTCGAGCGCAGGCGCCACGCCGTCTCGACAGGCTCCTCTTCCCCGAACCCGTATCCCACCTGCGTGCTGGTGTCGCGGCCGAGATAGGAGGCCGTCAGCACGAGCTCCCTTCCGTCCTCCGCGCACTGCACCGTCAGCCCGCCTGCACCGCTTACGTAGCTCTCCTCGGCCAGAGTCGTCACGCTGCTCCGGTCCTCGCCGGTCGCCGGGTCGGATCGGTCGAAGAAGTAGAAGTCGCCGAGGGGCTGCTGGGCTGATGCGGAACCGGGGGTCACAGCGAGCAGGCCGGCCGTCGCCCATGCCATCATCGAACGCCGCATGGATTCCTCCTCGTGAGGAAGGGACCGCCACCCGTCGAGCCTCATGATAACCCCGTGGCGCACTCCGCCGCTCGGCGGCGGGCGGCCGCACGGGCTCAAACCGCGCCGACCACTCCGCCGAACTTCTCGAACCGAAGGTGCGCCTGCCGCTCCAACTCCTCCCGGTGGTCGGGGTGCGCGATGTCGATCATCTCCCGCGCCCGCTGGCGGAGGTTCTTCCCGTACAGGTTGGCCACGCCGTGCTCGGTCACGACGTAATGCACGTGGGCCCGCGTGCTCACCACTCCGGCCCCCGGCTTCAGATACGGGAC
>JBDHFS010000119.1:0-8933 GCA_039590285.1 Gemmatimonadota bacterium | reverse complement strand
AGTCCAGCAGCGCCGTCTCCACGACCTGCTCGGTCGAGAAGTCGTGCGTCTGGAGATAGAAGCGGACCACTTCCTCGAGGGCTCCGAGAGGAACGGAGCCGATGAGCTCGGTCCCGGCTACCTGGACCCCGTAGCGGGCCGCCTCGGACCGGACCGTCTCGAGGACCCTGTGGATCGGAGTCTTCTCATAGTTGACGAGGTTCATCGAGACCTGGACCATCCCCCTGTCCTCGAGGGCGAAGCCCATGCCCCGCACGAAGCGGTATCCGCCGTTGATGTGACGCACGGCACGCGCGATGGTCTGCGCGATGTCGAGGTCTGTGGTCCGGAGGTTGACGTTGAACGCGACCAGCGGGAAGCGGGCTCCCGTGACCGTCGCACCGGCCCTGGGATTGAATTCGGCCGGCCCCTCGTCCGGAGCCCACTCGGGATCCCGGAGCTTCTCCGGCAGGGCCTCGTACTGTCCCTTCCGGATCTTCGGTAGACTCACGCGCTCCGGGCTTGTCGCCGCATCCTCGTAGTAATAGACGGGTACGCCGAGCGCACCAAGCCAGCGCCCGAACCGCCGCGAGATGTCGACGGCTTCCTCTGTTTCGACGTCGCGAAGCGGGATGAACGGAACGACGTCGAGCGCTCCCATGCGCGGATGCTCTCCCTCGTGCTCGCTCATGTCCACCCGCTCCAGCGCGGCGGTCGCCAGAGCCTGCGCGCCCTCCAGCACGGCGTCCGGCGCCCCCAGCAGGGTGAATACGGCCCGGTTGTGGTCGGGATCGCCCGACCAGTCCGCCAGGGTGACTCCGGAAACGGCGTCGATAGCATCCGCTATCTCCTCGAGAACATCCTCGCGTCGCCCCTCGCTGACGTTGGCCTTGCACATCAGAACCTTAGCCATGATCCGACCCTCCGCCGGACGTGGCGTCGCGAAGCTCGCTCACTCGGGCCGACAGTGCCGCGGCGGCATCGTCGTCCTTGATGCTCCCCACATTGATCTCGACGTTGGCCAGACACCCTTCGAGACCCGTCGCCGCCAGCGCACGACCGACCTCCAGGTCGGAGGCCGCGTTCGTGTTGGACCGTCCTTCGAGCCGGGTCACCAGGCCCAGCACTTCGAGACATCGCTCCGCGTTGGCCAGCGGCACTCGAGCCGCACCGATCATCGCATCCTGAATGGCTCGCGATCGGGCGGCCTTCTCCTCTTCCGTGCTCTTGGGAAGCGTGAAGGCATTCATAACGGCTCCGAAAGCATCCGAGTCCTCCCGGCCCCCGCGCATGAGGGCGGCGGTCAGCACCTGGGCTTCCGCATCGATCTCCCGGTAGTACTCGTCGGTCTCCGGGCCCTCCCGACCCACCGATAGCCGGGCCACCATCCCCGAGAGACCGGCCGCCATGGCGCCGGCGACGGCGGAAGCGGTCCCACCACCCGTCTTTTCGTCCGCTGGATCGATTACCTTGATAAAGGCGTCGAGGTCTTCCTGGCTCCAGTTCATGTCGTCGGTTCCGTCGGTTCGAGTTCTCGATTCACCACGTCTTCGGCGCGGCTCGGGAGGAGCGCAACCCGGAAGGGCGGATACCCGCCCTTCTCAGCTCTCCCGGACGCCGGCCACGATCGTGTTGGAGCGGACCAGATCGGCCACGGCCTCGATGTCGGGAGTGAGCGCCCGGTCGTGCTCCAGATATCGGACACGGCTCCGGATCTTGTCGTAGACGGTGCGGGTGAGCGGGGCCAGTCGGTCTGGCCCGTCCTCACGGAGATCCACGGCCTGCGCCGCCGCCATGAGCTCGATGGCCACGATGTGACGCAGGTTGTCCAGGACCTCGAGCGTGTGCCGGCCGGCGTTGGCGCCCATGCTCACGTGGTCCTCCTGATTCGCGCTCGACGGAATCGAGTCCACGCTGTCCGGATGGGCGAGCGTCTTGTTGTCCGACACGAGCGCCGCCGCCGTATATTGAGCCACCATCAGACCGCTGTCGAGACCGGGATTGGCCACCAGCATCGAGGGCAGGCCACCCGACAGCTCCGGGGTCAGGAGGCGGAACGTGCGGCGCTCGCTCAGGCTGCCGACCTCGGCTATCGCGATGCTCACGAAGTCGAGCCACAGAGCCAGTCCCTGCCCATGGAAGTTCCCACCCGAGATCACGTCCGGACCGGCTCCCTCGGGCAGCTCCATGAACACGAGCGGATTGTCGCTGGTACCGTTGAGAAGGCTCTCCACCCGACTCACGACGAAGCGCACGGCATCCCTGACCGGCCCATGCACCTGCGGTATGCAGCGCAGGCTGTAGGCGTCCTGGATCTTGTCCGGATCCGAGTCGATGAGCTTGCTGCCCTCCAGCAGACGGCGCAGGGTCCATGCGACCTCGGGTTGCCCCTTCTGACCGCTGGCGTCGTGCAGCGCCGGGTGAAGGAAGTTCGACCGGGCGCGGAGCGCTTCGAGGGACAGGGCCGCCGCTGCCTCCGCGTGATCGATCATATCCAGGGCGTCGCACCCCGCTAGCGTAGCCGCCGCCAGCATGAATGTGGTTCCGTTGGTGAGCGCCAATCCCTCCTTCGCCTGCGGAACGAGACGCGGGATACCGGCACGTTCCATGGCCTCGGCACCGCTCAAGAGCTCACCATCGAACCACGCCTTACCCGTGTCCTCTCCCTCCCCTTCCGGGTCGCGCGTTAGAACGAGCCCGATGTGGGCCAGGGGAGCCAGATCGCCGCTGGCTCCCAGCGATCCCTTCGAGGGCACGTGGGGGCAGACGCCCTTGTTCAACATCCTGATGAACGACTCAGCTACTTCGGGGCGAACGCCGGAATTGCCTCGGGCCAGGGTGTTGGCGCGGATGAACATCATCGCCCGCACCACGTCCTCGGGCAGCGGAGGTCCCACCCCAGCACAACAGTTCAGAATCAGATTGCGGGAAAGTCGGGCCGCGTCCCCGGGCGCGACCTGCTGCGTCGCCAGGGGGCCGAAACCCGTGTTGACGCCGTATATCGGACGGGCGCCCGAGGACACGGCCTCCTGGATCCAACGCGTGCTGGTTTCCATTCGCTCGCGCACCGGAACGTCGAGCGGAGCCACCTTCTCGCCGTGCCGGGCGACGGCCACGACATCCTCTACGGAGAGGTCCCTTCCCGTCACAGAGATCATGTTCAGGCCTCGACCCGTTTTCAGGTCATGTGGTGAGGTTCAGCGCGGCAACATATCCCGAGCCGGGGAGCGTTGCCAGACGGGGTTCAGCGAGCCGCCGCGAGGTCGTATGTTGTGGTCCTCACGTAGCTCGGGAACACGACTCAGGAGGCCGGCGGCAGGTTGGCGGTCGCAGGGGTCGACCCCGTGTGGCCACACGAACGACAGCGGAAGGCGTGGACGTCATGCAGCAGATTGGACCCCAGATCAGCAGCTTCGGTGTCGAGAATCACGGCATCCGTGCCGCCAACATCGTGCGCTGGAATTTCAGGACCCCGGCACTCTACGAGTACGCGATCAGGGCGAACGAGGTCATGCTGGCGAACGGGCCACTGGTCGTGCGGACCGGCGACCACACGGGACGATCGCCGAACGACAAGTTCGTCGTGCGCGAGCCGAGCAGCGAGGAGAAGGTGTGGTGGGGCGATGTGAACCGACCGTTCGAGCGGGAGACGTTCGACGCCCTCCATCGTCGCCTGTCGGCGTACCTCCAGGGACGTGGGATCTTCGTGCAGGACTGCTACGCGGGAGCCGATTCCGAGTATCGGATGCCGATCCGGATCATCACCGAGACGGCGTGGCACAGCCTGTTCGCCAGGAACATGTTCATCATGGCGGCGCCCGAGGACCTGGCCGACTTCGTTCCGGAGTTCACGGTCCTGCAGGTACCCGGATTCCACGCGGCCCCCGAGGTGGACGGCACGGACTCGACGGTGTTCATCCTGGTGGACCTGGGACACCGACTGGTCCTGATCGGGGGCACCAGCTACGCGGGCGAGATCAAGAAGTCGATCTTTACGATCATGAACTATCTCCTTCCGGCGAAGGAGGTGCTTCCGATGCATTGCTCGGCGAACGTGGGTCCGGAAGGAGACACGGCCATCTTCTTCGGCCTGTCGGGAACCGGGAAGACTACGCTGTCGGCCGACCCAAGGAGAACGCTGATCGGCGATGACGAGCACGGCTGGAGCGATAGCGGCGTGTTCAACTTCGAGGGCGGATGCTACGCCAAGGTAATCCGCCTTTCGGAGGAGGCTGAGCCAGAGATCTACGACACGACGAGGCGCTTCGGCACGATCCTGGAGAACGTCGTCCTGGACCCCGACACTCGAACGCTGGACCTCGATGACGACACGCTGACCGAGAACACGCGCGCCGCCTATTCCATCCACCGAATCCCGAACGCCTCGGAGACCGGCACCGCAGGCCACCCGAAGAACCTGATCATGCTCACGGCGGACGCCTTCGGCGTGCTCCCGCCGATTTCCAGGATGACGCCTGCGCAGGCGATGTATCACTTCCTTTCCGGCTACACGGCCAAGCTCGCCGGTACCGAGAAAGGACTCGGGGACGAGCCCGTGGCCACGTTCAGCGCGTGCTTCGGTGCTCCGTTCATGGCACTTCACCCGTCCGTATACGCCGGGATGCTGGGTCAGAAGATCGCCGAGCACGGCGTCGACTGCTGGCTGGTCAACACGGGGTGGACCGGCGGGCCGCACGGTGTGGGCCACCGGATGAAGATCGCGCACACCCGCGCCATGGTGCACGCCGCGCTGGACGGATCGCTGCGAGACGTACCCACCGGGGAAGATCCGGTGTTCGGGCTGCACATCCCTGAGTCCTGCCCCGGCGTTCCGTCCGATGTTCTCGACCCGCGCAACACGTGGGAGGACAAGGAAGCGTACGACCGGGCGGCCGAGGACCTGGCCCGCCGCTTCCGGAACAACTTCGAGTATTACGAAGACTACGTCGACGATGAAGTGAAGGCGGTCAACCCGGGCGACTGAGATGCCGAACAGAGTAGCGGTCACGCGGGCCATGCCGGCCGCCACCACGCCCGGCGCCACGTTCAAGGCGGAATTGAGGTCCGCCATGTGGAGGCGGGCCCGGGCGGTGCTCGCGGTGGGCGTGGCGATCAGCGCGCTGATGAACGTGCTCGCCCGCTATGTTCTTCAGCGACCGCAACCGCTCGACACGCCCTATACACTACTCATCCCGAACGTCTAC
This sequence comes from Gemmatimonadota bacterium, assembly GCA_039590285.1. Classification (GTDB taxonomy): domain Bacteria; phylum Gemmatimonadota; class Gemmatimonadetes; order Palauibacterales; family Palauibacteraceae; genus Benthicola. Next base: position 3,750 of record JBDHFS010000119.1, on the reverse strand, counting down.
CTGGCCTACATAGCCATCTTCGGATTCGGTCTGTTGCTGGTATGGAGGGATTGGTGGACCGCGCGCACCGTGGCTCTCATCGTTCTCGCCATTTGGATCGCGTCGGGCCTCCTGGATGTCTCCCTGACGGCTGTTCTGTACCCTGACGAACAGGTATTCTACGGAGCGGCTCTGTTCCTCTTCCTCGCGGCGGCTCTTCTGCCCTGGCCGCTCGCGTTCCAGGTAACGCTGGGCCTGGTGTTCACTCTGCTCTACCCGATCGCCGCAACCGTCGCATCGGCGGTCGTCCCCGAGGTGTCCGCATTCTGGGAGGCTCAGACCGAGACCTCCCTCGGCCAGGTGATCCTGGACCAGGCGATCGCGGTCGGGGTTCTCGCGGCGGTATCCGTCTACATCACACGCACTCTCTACACGATGCGCCGCGAACTGCATGCCGCGTCGCGGCTCGGCAACTACGTCATCGAGGGAGAGCTCGGCAAAGGGGGCATGGGCAAGGTGTACCGGGCCCGACATGCCATGATCCGCCGGCCCACGGCGATAAAGGTGATGGAGGCCGACGCCGGACGCAGCCCCGAAGCGCTGGGCCGGTTCGAGCGCGAGGTGCAGCTGTCGGCCACCTTGAGCCACCCCAACACCATCACGATCTTCGATTTCGGGCGCTCCGAGGACGCGACGTTCTACTACGCGATGGAGTACCTGGAGGGTATGGACCTCCACCGCATGGTGGAGAGATTCGGACCGGTTCCGCCGGAGCGCGCGGTCTACATACTCCGGCAGGCCTGCGGATCTCTCGCCGAAGCCCACTCGAGATCCATCATCCACCGGGACCTCAAGCCATCCAACATCTTCCTCACGGAGCGAGGCGGCCAGTACGATTTCGTTAAGGTGCTCGACTTCGGGCTGGCCAAGCAGACCCAGTCGTCTCCCGATGACGTGCAGCTCACGCAGGCTGGGAGCGTGTTCGGCACCCCTCTCTTCATGGCACCCGAGACGGCGGCCGAAGCTGTGGTGGATCACCGTACGGACCAATACAGCATCGGGTGTGTGGCCTACTGGATGCTCGCCGGCGAACCGCCCTTCCAAGGCACTTCACCGTATGACGTTATCGCCAAACACCTAAAGATAGATCCGAAGCCTCCATCGGAGGTCAGCGAGCTGCGCATCCCGGCCGAACTGGATGCGGTGGTCCTGCGCTGCCTGGCCAAGTCGCCGGGTGACCGATTTGGGAACATGGACGAGGTCCGCGAGGCGTTGGACGCCATCCAGTTCGACGAGCCATGGTCGGGGAGGCGGGCCGGTGAGTGGTGGGCGCTCCACCTGCCCCGGGAGGACTCCTCTTGAACCGGGAAGCGGGCCTCTCCGCGGTGCGCGAGGGGCGCACGTGGGACGTGGTCGTCGTGGGCGGTGGAGCCACGGGCCTCGGCGTCGCCGTGGAGGCAGCCGCTCGCGGGTACTCCACGTTGCTCCTGGAGCAGGCCGATTTCGCCAAGGGCACGTCGAGCCGCAGCACGAAGCTCATACACGGCGGAGTGCGCTACCTGCAGCAGGGGGACGTGTCGCTCGTCCTCGAGGCTCTGCACGAGAGGGGGCTCCTGATCCGGAACGCACCCCACCTGGTGCACCACCTGGCCTTCGTAGTCCCGGTGTATGACTGGTGGGAGGGTCCGTTCTACGGGATCGGACTCAAGCTGTACGACGCACTGGCCGGAAAGCTGGGGCTCGGCCCATCCAGGAAGCTGTCTCGCGAGGAGACCCTGGAGCGGATCCCCACGGTCGAGCCGGACGGCCTGCGGGGGGGCGTCATCTACTACGATGGCCAGTTCGACGATTCGAGGCTCGCGATCACCCTGGCGCGGACCCTGGCCGACCTCGGTGGCACACCGCTCAACTATGCGCGCGTCAGCGGGCTTCTGAAGCAGGGTACCGGCCCCGGCGCCGTAGAGGGTGTTCAGCTTCGCGACGAGGAAACGGGCGAGGAGATCGAGGTGCGGGCCCGAGTCGTGATCAACGCGACGGGCGTGTTCACGGACGAGGTTCGACGGATGGACGACTGGGGCGTGACCCCTCTGGTCGCGGCCAGCCAGGGCGTCCACATCGTGCTCGACAGGACTTTTTTGCCCGGGGACACGGCGATCATGGTACCGCACACCTCCGACGGCCGGGTGCTGTTCGCGGTCCCATGGCACGGAAGAGTCGTAGTCGGAACTACCGATACACCGGTCGCCGAGGCGACACTCGAGCCGCGTGCCCTGGAGGAGGAGGTCGAGTTCCTGCTCACGCATGCGGTGCGGTACCTGACGAAGGACCCCGGGGCCTCCGACGTGCTGAGCGTCTTCGCCGGGCTCCGGCCGCTGGTGGGCGCTACCGGCGCCGACACGGCGTCGCTGTCCCGGGATCATACCCTCCTGGTCTCCCCGTCAGGCCTCGTCACGATCACCGGCGGAAAGTGGACGACATATCGTCGCATGGGGGCGGACACGGTGACGCGGGCGGCGTTGGTAGGAGGGCTCGAGCCCCGGCCCGACGTCACCGAAGAGCTGCGTCTTCACGGGTGGACGGAGCAGGTCGAGCCCACCGAGCCCTCCAGCGTGTACGGTACCGACATCGAGCAGATCCGCCTGCTGGAGAAGGAGCGTCCGGAGCTGGTGGAGCGCCTGCACCGCTCCCTGCCCTACCGGGCGTCGGAAGTGGTGTGGGCGGCGCGGATCGAGATGGCCCGGACGGTGGAGGACGTGCTGTCGCGACGCCTTCGGGCACTGCTTCTGGAGGCCCGGGCCAGTGTGGAGATGGCGCCGGCGGTGGCGGGTCTACTCGCGGAGGAACTTGGGCGCGACGAGGCGTGGGCCGCAGCTCAGGTGGCCGAGTACACGGAGCTGGCGCGGGGGTACGTGCTACGTTGAGCTGACTTCGACTTTCGTGGCCTGCATGTGAGGAGGGCGCCCTGCCAAGGGCGCCCTCTGTGCGTTTGCGGCGTGCGTCGTCACTCCTACGGCCATGCGCTCCAGATGGAGCAGTGACCGCCCCGGTCGGAGCCCGTGAGCTCCTGCTGCGTCTCCCAGATGCCCGCGTTCATCACCGCGTACGGCGCGAAGTGAAGGTGCTGGAAGACGAACTGGCCGCCCTCGCCGCCGCGTTCGCTGGCGTCGAAGAAGATGTCGCCGAAGTGGTCCTGGCTGAGAAAGTGACCGGCCTCGTGTACCACGACCGTCTCGACATCAACGGGGCCGAACGGGTCGGCCGGGGCATCGATCATCCAGAAGAAGATGTCGTTGTAGTAGGTCTCGGTGTAGCAGGTATCGCTGTACCCGTCTCCATCGAGATCCTCGGGCGGAGCTCCCAGGTCCGAGCAGAAGAAGGTGAACGTCGCGCCGAGAATTCCGGTGCCACCCCCGGGCGTCAGATCCTCAAAGAACTGTGGCGGCAGGAAGCCGGCATGCACGTAGTCCGCCACGATGGCCAGGAGGCCGCCATAACCGGCCAGGGCCTGGACGACGCCGGCGTCGAATGGCGTGTTGGGCAGCTGCACCAACGGGATGGTCGAGCACTTCACGTCCTGCCAGGTCTGCATCGCGTCCTCGGTGGCCTGGTCCGATTGCCCCTGCGTAACCCCCGAGCTCGTCGCTCCCTCCGTTCCGTCGATCGTCCAGTAAAGTTCTGTCGCGCCGCCGCGCCGGGGATCGCCGGCCACCCACTGGAACGGGAGCTTCTTGTTCCGATCGCTCGCGAGGACTTCCCGCCCCGCCTCACCCA
>JBDHFS010000118.1:0-9070 GCA_039590285.1 Gemmatimonadota bacterium | reverse complement strand
GGGCTTTCAGGCCGTGCTGGCGAGCGCGGGCGACGTGTACGTCGGTGGCCAGCCGAGCCGGGAGGCTCTCGACTGGCTCAAGTCCGAGGGCGTGACGACCGTGGTCAACCTCCGTACCCAGCCCGAGATGGACAACCGGGACCGGGTGCCGTACGACGAGGCCGCCGCCCTCGACAGCCTGGGGATCGAGTACGTCCACATCCCGCTTGGTGGTGAGGACGCGCCCTACACCCCCGAAGCCTTGGCGCGCTTCGCCGAGGCGGTCGACGTGTCCGAGGGGAAGGTGTTGCTGCACTGCACCGTGGGCTGGAGAGCCAGTCACATGTGGGTCGCCTACCTCGTCCGGCACCGGGGCATGGAGTTGAATGAGGCCATGGCGCACGGCGAGGCCATCAACCTCGGCACGCTGCCGATCGAGGGGCTCCTCGGCGCCGAACTGACGTTCGCCATCGAGTAAGGACAGGACGAGCAGGCCCGCCCCACGCCTAGTCGTCGTGATCACGACGACCCCATAACCGACTGGAGTTCGCACGCACCAAAGCAAAGCGCCCGGCGTGCCGCCGCAGGGCGCGAGGAAAGCTCGCAACCTGTCGCTCCGGCTTGACAGGTGAGGCCTATCCGGCGATACTCCCGTCCGCTTGGCAAAGCGTCGAGCGTTGCGGGCAAAGGTCACAGAACTTGGTATGGGAGGCCTGTCTGAGACGGTCTCCTTTTTTTGTAGCTCTTGCACGTGGCCCAACGCGGGGGCTGAGACCGCGCAAGTCATGAGTCGGCAGGTACGGATCATCCGCACTCCGACGAAGACCAATCAAGGAGAAGGATTGATGCGTACCAAAGGAACAGTGAAGTGGTTCAACCCGGACAAGGGTTTCGGGTTCATCACGCCTGAGGACGGTAGCAAGGACTGCTTCGTCCACCATTCGGCCATCCAGGCCGAGGGTTTCAAGACGCTGAACGAGGGAGACACCGTCGAGTTCGACATGGGACAGGGCCAGAAGGGTCCAGCCGCGGAGAACGTCGTTCTAGTTTCCTGACTCACGGGCTGACGTCTGACCGGAAAGGGCCGCTCCCATTATCGGGGCGGCCCTTTCTTCTTGCCTCGCGGCCCGCGCGCCACCGTGCGAGTAACCCGCAGGAGAGTCTCAGAGAGGCTCCAGCAGCGAATATTCGATCCCCTGTTGATTTCCGCCGACCGGGGCTCGGGCGTGATGAAGAAGAGCCGCCCAAGGCTCTAACTCTGATTCTTCCCACAATGGGCCCGGGTGGATTTGAACCACCGACCTCACGCTTATCAGGCGCGAAACGAGCGCTGGTGAGCGCTGACGGGCGCCGAAGGACGCGGGTTCTGGGCTGGTGAGCGCTGGCCAGCGCTGGTAGGCGCTGTCACCGCCTTTGTCACCGCGGCAACGTGCCCTCCGCAATGCGAGCAAAGTGAAGCGCCCGGCGTGCCGCCGCAGGTATTCGAGCCTAGGCGAGACCACCGGGCGCTGGGTGAGGCGACGCACCAAAGCAGGCTATGGCGATCGGCTCAGGGCTCACCCCTCAGGCGCGCGACGCGCTCAGGGGTATCCCGAAATAGCACCACCTCGCGGATTCCATCGCCGGCCACATCGAGCAGCCGCTGGTAGCTTTCTACGGCCTGATCCGGCTCGTCGAGCGCCTCGTAGGCCCGGCCGCGCAGGTACCACGCGGCGTGGGCTAAGATGAGGGGCCAGCCCCCTTCTCCGAGTCCTTCCATGCTGTCGATGAGCTCCAGCGCGTCCGACGCCCGACCCGCCTCCATTAGGGCAAACACCTCCTCGCCCTGGATCCCCATACTGGTCGACCAGTACGTCTTCGACAGGCCGCGGGCTTCCCGAGCCTCTCCGAAGAGCCGGACGGTGGCCCGGGCGTCACCCGCCCGGTACCAGGCGATGAGTCCATCGGCGAAGTGCAGGAGGCTCTCCGCACGCGCCTTGCCAAGTCCGGGCACCGCAGCGAGGTCCGCGGCAGCCGCCTCTCGCACCCGGCTCATCTCGTCGAAACGCTCCTGCTGCCCGTAGATGCTCAGAAGCCCGAACAGAGCGCCCCAGCTCTGCGGCTCAAGGCGATGTAGCTCCCGGAATGCCGCCTCCGCCTCATCGTAGACTCCTGTCGCGCTTGTGTGGAGGCCAGCCTCAAGAATGATGTAGGGCAGGATGTCGGACCCCAGGGGCTGGAAGTGGTAGCGTTCGAACTCACTCGCCTTCTCGAAGGCGCTTAGGTTGGCGTACGCCGCTTCGAGGTAGCGTCCCTCCGCCACATAGGTTTCCGTTTCAGACCACCGCGTCATCACGGCACCGTCCGGATCATCCCGGAACGGATCGAGCGCCGCCCGCGCACCTTCCGGATCGCCGTCTTCCAGATAGGATCGCACCAGGCGGCCGTACGGGGTGGGGTAGGTCGGGAATCGGCGGATCGTCTCGCGGTCCATCTCCCGGGCTTCCTCGGTTTGTCCGAAATCCCTGAGGACCTCCGCGCGCGTGTCGTACGGGTTCCACTGGTCCGGCTCAAGCTCGATGTATCTGCGGCTCAGGGAATCCGCTCTCGCTTCCTCCCCCGCGAGGGCCGCCTGGTTGGCCAGCTCGTTGACGGCTCCGGGGTGGTACGGGTCCAGTGCGAGTACCTCTTCCATCGTGCGACGGCTGTCGTCCAAGCGGCCGATAAAGCGGTAGATGGTGCCCAGGTGAAACCGCGCCTCTTTGTCGTACGGGTGCTTTGCGAGCAACTCCTCGAGATAGTTGATGGATTCGTCCCATCTCCTGGCGACCTGAGCCAGGCCCGCCTGAATCATCAGGTGGTCGCTCTCCGAGGCATCGGCCGAGTGCCGCTCCGCACGCTCAAGGTGTGAGGTTGCCGCCTGGTAATCGCGGGCCCTGAGGGCTCCCATCCCGAGCCGCATCCAGGCGCGGGCGAACGTGGAGTCAAGCTCAACCGCCCGCTGAAAGTGCTCCTGGGCCTGCGGCTGAAGGAACCTGGCCCACGCGAGGAGGCCCGCCTGGTACTCCCGGTACGCGTCGAGGCTGCCGGTAGTGAGCTGTGCGATCGACGTGAACTCGGTCGGCGCAATGGTCTCGCCTAGCACCCGAGTGCCCAGTCTCGCCGATACCGAATCCATCAGGGTGAACAGATCCGCGCCCCTCGCTTGCTCAGCTCCAGTCGTGGTCCCGCTGGAGAGATCAATGAGCTGAACGTCCACCCGGATGTTATCGCCCAGCTTCATGAACGAGCCGTAGACCAACGAGTGCGCGCCTGAACCAGCAGCAACGCTGAAGGCCAGATCTTCGGGAACGCGCTCTGTCTCCTCGTGACCCGTCTGCCGTATGAGGTCCAGCAGTCTCTGGGCACTCACCACGGTGAGTCCCTCGAGTTGCACTAGTCCCGTGTTGAGCATGTCCGTCAGAACCGGCCTGTACCAGTCGAGGCTATCGTCTCCCGTGTTGTTGGCCAGGGGGAGAATCGCAACCGAGTACGGCCCGAGACGCGCCTGCCGGGTCGGGAACCGGTTCGTGGCCAACATCCACACGATCGCGGCCACGACTGCGATAGCTGCCAGCCCGACCGCCGGAGTCAGCCAGCGCGCCGCTGGTGACTTCCGAGCGGCAGGCCCTGGACTCCGGCGGACCTCTTCTAGCTCGTCGGCCAGTTTGCGTGCGGTTGCCGGTCGATCTGCGGCCGTCGGGGCCAGCGCCCGCTCGGCCAGAGAGGCCAGGTTGGCGGGAATAGTGGTCCGTATCGCGCCCAGCGGCGTGGGTCGGTTTGCGAGCCGCTTCGCGGCCGTGGCCTGTGGCGTCGGCCCCACGAGCGGCGGCTCTCCGGCCAGCATCTCATACAGGATGCAGCCGAGCGCATAGAGGTCGCTTCGCTCGTCCACCTCTTCCCCGGCTGCCTGCTCCGGACTCATGTATGCCGGCGTCCCTACGGCCATTCCAGTGGCCGTGACGCTCTCCCCGCCGGCTGCGCTGACGGCCCTCGCCACTCCGAAGTCCGCGACTACGGCATGCCCCTCCTCGAGGAGGATGTTCGCAGGCTTGATGTCGCGGTGAACGACCCCTTCGCGGTGCGCGTGGTCGAGTGCGCCGGCCACCGCCTGCGCGATCTGGATCGCCTCGTCCACGGGTAGCTGCTTCTCCCGCTCCAGACGTTGGCGCAGGTTTTCACCCTTCACATAGGGCATCACGAAGAAGAGCAGACCGTCCGCATCACCCGAATCGTGAAGCGGCAGGACGTGCGGGTGGGTGAGTCCGGCGACAGTTTCGATCTCCCGGAGGAAGCGGTCGTGACCGACGGACGCCGCCAGCTCCGGGTGCAGGACCTTGATCGCGACCTTGCGGCTGTGCTTCAGGTCCTCGGCCAGGTAGACCGTGGCCATACCGCCACGGCCGATCTCCGACTCGACGGCGTAACGGTTTTCAAGTGCTGACTTCAGTCGTTCCAGGAGGTCGGGCATAGACGCCTCTAAAGGAACGAAGGGGTGAGATCAATATAGGGGAGAGCGCCTTAGAGCGCCTGTCCCACCCGCCGCCGTGCGAGCAAAGCGAAGCGCCCGGCGTGAACCGGGCGCGGACGACGGGCCATTCACCTACTGCGGCAGTGTCACCTCGAACTCGATCGCGGCAAGCTGCTCGGGCGACTTGCCGATGCTCTCCAGGAACGGCAGCCAGCGCGGGTCGGAGTGGATGTTGGAGAAGAGTTTCTCGACGGCGATGTAGCTCAGACTGGGAGAGCCATCCCGCGCGGCCCTATCCAGCCACTCGAAGGCGCGATCGGCCTCACCGCGGTGCGCCAGAACCATGGCGATGTGGTAGGCTCGGTCATCACCATACTTCTCGATCAACTCGGCCAGAGTCGCATCAGACTCATCCCCCCGTCCCATTGTGTGGTAGGTGACGACGAGGCCCAACAGGCGCCAGACCTCGGATGGCTCCTCCAGCATGGCTTCGAGCGCGGCCTCGTGCTCACCCTTGAGCAACAACGCCCTGCCCAGGGTATTTCGCGCGCCACCGTAGTTGGGAGCCAGCGTCGCCAGGGTCTGAACGCAGGATATGGCCCCATCCGGCTGTCCGGCCATCAGATAGGCCCAGGCGAGGTTGTTGTACCCTACGGGATCCAGTGGATCGCGGGAAACATCGTACTCTCGGACTGCAATGGTTTCATCCAGGCGACCGAGTCTGAGCAGCAGGCTGGATGAATTCGAGAGGAGGGAAAGGTCCGTCGGGTCTGTGGATAGTGCGTGCTTAAAGTGCGATGCAGCCGCCTCCAGGTCTCCGTCCAGAGCCAGGGAGAACATGCCGAGCAGAGCATGAGCCTTGGAGTAGTCCGGGTCGATGGCCAGGGCCTCATCAAGGGCCTCGCGGGCCAGGACACGGCTCTCGGCCCTGGTTCGCAGACCCTTATTGCCCTGATTCAGGTAGGTGACGGCCAGACCACGCCAGGCCCTCGCGTAGTCCGGGGCAATCGCCAGAACCTGGTGGTACAGCTCGATCGCCCGTTCGTAGTCCTCTGCGGTACCCTGAGCGGCCAGATACCTGGCCTGCAGGAACAGGGTGAAGGCTTCGGCGTCGGTCGACTCGGCCTCCGGAGGTCCACCGAGCAGGGTCAGTTTGAGCTCCTCGACTACTGCGGCGGCGATCTCGTCCTGGATGGTGAAGATGTCTTCCAGCGTGCGGTTCCAGGTGTCCGACCACACGTGATAGCCATCATCGGCCCTGATCAGCTGCACGGTGATGCGCACCTCGTCGTCGGCCTTCCGAACCGAGCCTTCCAGCACGTAGGCCACGTTCAGGCGCTCGGCGATCTCCGAGATCTCAAGGTTCTGCCCCTTGAAGGAGAACGATGAGGTTCGTGCCGCCACCCGCAGCTCGGGGATCTTCCCCAGCAGGTTCAGCAGCTCCTCGGAGATGCCGTCGGAGAAGTACTCCTGGTCTCCGTCAGGTGACATATCCGCGAAAGGCAGCACCGCGATCGACGGCACCGCTTCAACAGACGTGGGCCTGAACAGGATCTGCCAGGCCCCGATGAGGGCTGCGACCGCCAGTAAAACGGCCAGCCCCAAACGGCGGTACCGGCGCCCTGCCCGACCAGGGGGAGTGCTTGCGGCGGTGGGATCCAGGAGAACCCGATACACGTGCACCGGTCGCTCGAGGTTCTTGACCGCGTGGGATCCGATATCCTCGAACCCCAGCTTGACCTTGTTCTGCACTTGGTCGTAGGCGCTGTCGGAGATCAGGATGCCGCCCGGATCGGCCAGCGACTCGATCCGGGCCGCCACGTTCACGCCGTCTCCATAGATGTCGCCGTCTCTGGCTACGATATCACCGACGTTGATCCCGATGCGAAACTCGATCCGGCGCTCCTTCGGGACATCAGTCTCGCGCTCGGCCATTTCCCGCTGGATCTCGGCCGCGCATTCCACCGCATCCACGGCGCTGGCGAACTCGACCAGAAGACCGTCTCCCGTGCTCTTGACCAATCGGCCGTGATGTCTTGAGATGGTGGGGTCGATCAACTGGGCGCGAACGGATTCCTGGCGCGTGAGGGTATCCGCCTCGTCCAGTTCCATGAGACGCGAGTAGCCCACCATGTCGAGAGCGAAGATTGCGGTGAGCCTGCGTTCCATCCCTGCCTCCAGGGAACGTCCGGCGTGTGATGAACGCAATGAGATGTGGGTATACTGCCTAATTGTATGCATTACCATGGTCAGCCGCGACACCGAGACGTCCGAAGTTCAGTCGTTCGCTCCGCCGGTTCCACGGCGGGCACTCAGCCACGCCCCTCTTGTCACCACTCTTGTCACCGCGGCCTCTCAATCGATTGAGACCGAGTACCCCCAGATGCACGAAAGCCCCTTCGGACGGGGCTTTCTGGGTATGGGCCCGGGTGGATTTGAACCACCGACCTCACGCTTATCAGGCGTGCGCTCTAACCAGGCTGAGCTACGGGCCCGAGTGCCTCTTCCGCGTCCTCCGATCGGCCCGATTTGGCACCGCCGAAAAACAATGCGAGTCGCTTGAGGGGGCGACTCGCAGCGGGCCCAAAAGGTAGTGGATCGAACGCCGGAGTCAACCTCGGCGGCCGTCCGCTGACGCGGGCTCAGGAGCGTGTGATGACCGGCGTCGCTTCAGCGCGGCGACGCCCACCTGCCCCCTGCTTCCGGTCGTGTCCACAGGCGGAGGGTCGGTGCCCTACCACATCTCCTCATCGTCACCGTCACCATCGGCAACGTACGCCTCGAACTCCTCTTCGAGCTCGTCCTCGTCCTCCCAGTCGTCGTCCTCGTCGAACTCGAGCTCATCCGGCTCGTCGAGGTCGTCCCAGTCGTCCTCGAAGTCCTCGTCCTCGAGCACTTCCTCCTCCGCGTCATCGTCGACCTGGGCCCGCCACGCAGGGACCGTCTCGTCGGCCAAACCCGGGTGGGCGAGAGTGGATTTGGGCATGGATCCTCCTGCGCCATCATCCGGTTTCTTGCCTGCGCGCCCAGACGGGGTACCCCCGCAGCCTCGCTGTCCCCGTTTCGGCGCCCTCTCCCCCGCGGCGTGAACGCGAGGGGTTGTTTCGCCGCTTATTAAACGAGCGTCGGGTCGCTGTCAAGACCTTATGACGTCGTGATATGACCGGGGCGTGATTCGCTATCGCGTGAGAGGGACAGTCCGGGCGTCGCCGGACCGTCAGCCGGAGGTCACCGCCCGCCGGTCTCGCTTCCGCTCGTGGCTCGTCAGCATGCGTTTCCGGAGCCTGATGGCGTCGGGCGTCACCTCGACCAACTCGTCGTCACGGATGAACTCGAGCGCGTACTCCAGCGTGATCTCGCGTGGGGACTCGAGGATGATGGCATCGTCGGCGCCGGAGGCACGGACGTTGGAGAGCTTCTTACCCTTGATGACGTTGACCTCGAGATCGTTCTCGCGGGCGTTCTCGCCGACGATCATCCCGTCGTACACGGCCTCGGCCGGTTCCACGAACAGCTTGCCCCGCTCCTGCAGGTTGAACAGGGAGTAGGCGGTCGCGACGCCCTCCATCATCGAGACGAGGACTCCCGTGGTGCGCGTCTCCACGTCTCCGGCCCACGGTCCGTACCGTTCGAACTGCCGGTGGAGCGTTCCCTCGCCCCGCGTCTCGGTCAGGAATTCGGACCGGTATCCGGTCAGAGCTCGCGACGGGACCGAGAAGTGAAGACGCACCATGCCTCCGTCTCCCTTCTCCATGTCCACCATGTCGCCGCGCCTCTCGCCCAGGCCGCTCATGACGACCCCGATCATCCCTTCCGGCACGTCGGCCACGACTTCCTCGTACGGCTCCTCGATCCCTCCGGTCTCGCCACGGCGGGTGATCACGTGCGGGCGCGAAACGCTAAACTCGTAACCTTCCCGCCGCATCGTCTCCATGAGGATCGACAGGTGGAGCTCCCCGCGTCCGGACACACGGAAACGGTTCGGATCTTCCGTCTCCTCCACCCGCAGCGCTACGTTCGACTGCACCTCGCGGAGCAGCCGGTCGCGGAGTTGCCGGGAGGTCACGAAGCGCCCGGATCTTCCCGAGAACGGAGACGTGTTCGGCCGAAACTCGACCGACAGGGTCGGCGGCTCGACGGCGATCCCCTCCAGGCGTGCGGGGGCCTCCGGGTCGCACAGGGGGGAGCCGATCTCCGCCCCCTCGACCCCGGCCACGGCCACGATCTGGCCGGTCCGGGCTTCCGGTATCTCGGTCCGGCCCAGTCCCTCGAAACCGTAGAGCTTGGGCACGCGCGCGGACGGGGACGGGGCATCGGCATCGAGCGGCCACACGGCGATCGAGTCCCCTTCCCTGACGACCCCATTCTCCACGCGGCCGATCGCCATCCGGCCCAGGTACGGTGAATAGTCCAGTGTGGACACCAGGAGCTGGAACGGAGCGCCCGGAAGTCCGCCCGGCGGGGGCACGGAGTCCACGATCGCACGGAACAGGGGCGAGAGGTCGGCGCCGTGCTCCGAGGGCTCGCCCGCCGCCCACCCGTCACGAGCCGAAGCGTACAGGAACGGCGCGTCCAGCTGGGTGTCGGTCGCCTCGAGCTCCA
>JBDHFS010000117.1:0-12398 GCA_039590285.1 Gemmatimonadota bacterium | reverse complement strand
GATCATCGAATTCGTGTAGTCCTTCGACGAGTAGAAATCTCCCGGAAGCTCTTCGACCCGCTGTCCGTTCCTCCGATAGATCATCGTCTGCGGAGGCGACAACGGGCGCATGTCGGCCCAGTGACTGCCCCCGCCGTTCATCATGGTGAACGTCTGTTCGAAGCCTCGCGCGTGTGGACTCTGTGAATCGTCTTCGCCCAGGTGCCACTTCCCAGCCATGTACGTGTGGTATCCGGCCTCACTCAGGATCTCGGGAATCGTGGCGACCTGATCGGCCAGATGACCCGCGTAGCCCGGCAGGTCGGCGATCTCGGGATAGATGAACTCCCCCATCACGCCCAGGCCGGCTACGTGGTTGTCGTTGCCGGACAGCAGAGCCGATCGCGTAGGAGAGCACGTGGGTAGTACGTGGAACCCCGAGAACCGCAGGCCCTCCTCAGCAAGTCGATCGATCGTGGGCGTGCGGATCTCGCCCCCGAACGCCCCCACATCGCTGTAGCCCAGGTCGTCGGCGACGATCAACAGGATGTTGGGCCGGGCCTCCGGCTCAGTTTCGGTTCCAGTCTCGGTGCCGCACCCGGACAACGTCAGGAGAAGCAACGGCAGCGTCAGGGGCCAGGTCGGCTTCATGATCTCCTCCTTGTGACAGATCTCATTCCGTCGTCCTCGCCCTCACTCCGGGTACGGGACGCTCGTACCGAATTCGGCGTTGACGTCGTCGTACAGCTGCTCCACGACGTCAGAGAAGGGCACACGCCCGGCCGTAATGAAATCCGAAAAACCGATGGTCTGGCTCAGGTCCGGCGGCAGCTTCGCCTGTGTCGCGGGCTGCGGCCAGATGTCCTCGTCGATCGTCGCCATCCGCACCCTGATATCGTCTCTGGTGATGTTGAACACCATGTAGTCCGTGGCCAGGGCCAGCGGCCCGTCGTACGTCTTGCGCACATCTGCAAGAACGGCGGGCGCCGTATCGAAGTCGTTGAAGAAGTGGTACCCCACGGCCATGCGCGGCCGTGTCTCGGCCATGACCTTGCCGAATTGCGCTGGTGACGTGTGAACCTGTGTCCCAACGTTGAGCGCGGCCCCGGCCGTGAACTTCTGCTTATCGATCAGCACTGACGGAGGCGCGAAACACTCGTGAATGGCGATGTCCGCTCCCACCGAGTACTCGAGCCACCACTTGTTGGGGAACGTGTCGCTCGAGTAGGCGAACTTGAGCCCGTTCCACTCGAGGATGAAGCTGACCGGCCCGTCCAGCGCGTGAATCGCTGGAATCGTGCGGATCGTGACGCCGTTCTCCTGGTAGATGACCTGGTTGACCTCGCGATAATCGAACTCGTTAATCGTGATCTCGAGGCCCCGAATGTCCACGTTTCCGAGCCGGGAGCCTTTGTCCCACGTCAGCATCTTCTGCATGTGCTCGATGGCGTAGGCGGTGCCGAACTCCGGCTCGTGCCCCGCAGGCCCCCACACCGTCATCGGGTTGACTCGATTGCCTACGACGCCGCCGACCCACAGCGCGTCCATGTCCCCGAAGTGGTCGGAGTGCAGGTGTCCGAGGAACACCTTGTTCAGGTAGTCGTAGGGGATCTTCAGGGCAGAGAGGCGCTCGGCCGAGCCGGTCCCGATGTCGAAGATGAACTTGTCACCGTTGCCGAGCTCCACGAGCCAGCAGGCGGCGGCCTGCTTCGGTCTCGCGTTTGGCATTCCGGTTCCGCAGGCGATGACACGCATCTCGTCCGGGGCGAGGGCTTCCGTGCCCGGATAGTAGACGTCCCGATCCTCGAGGATACCGGTCGGACTGAACGTCGGTGACTCCTGCAGAAAGGCGGATCCGGTCTCGAGGCCGACGACCGCATTAGCGTCGGCGGCATATAGAGCCGGTGCTGTCAGTCTGTCGAGCCCGGCTTCCTGATCGGCGCGGCCCAGGTGGTACGCGGCGAGCACGAGAGCCAAAACGCCGAGGCTGCCCAGTAAGACGAGTAATCTGCGCATCGCTTTGTCTCCTCCGGTTGGTCGCGAGTGTGACGGTGTGCCTTCAGAAGCCGACCCCGAACGCCAGTCCCCATACGAACGTCGGCTCCTTGCCCTCGATGAAATCGGTGTAGATCGAAGGGGCGATCGAATAGCGGTGGCCCACCTCGAACTCGTACAGGAGGCCCACCCGGAAGCCGGCGTGAGTCTTGGCCCCGGATTCCTCCTGCTGGGTTTCGACTTCGCCCCCGGCGTGGCCGTCCTTGGCGAATTCGACTCCGGGGCCGGCGGCCAGGACGAGCCCGCCCGCAGGATGGAGCATCAAGTACAGGCCGGCGAGAGCTTCGCGCTCGTCACCGCCGAAGACGAGTTCGCCTCCGACCGCGAGTCCCACCAGCTGGCTCAAGCGACGCTCGTAGTCGAGTCCGAGCGAAGAGGCCGTGCTTGTGGAACTGTCACCGGATTCGGTCGTCCCTCCGGTGAACAGCGAGAGGTGGTTCTTGTGGAAGGCCTCCTCGGCGGTCTCGGCCTCCGAGTGGTGCTCTTGTCCGAGAGACGCGCCGGGGAAGGCGGCAACAGACACGATGGCGATGACGAGGGCGAGACGTGGCGGTATCATGATCGTATTCTGCCGGGTAAGGTCATTGGTAATTAAGATACATCAACTGTACACTACTGTCTAGATTCAAGTGTGCAGTGCGCGGTAACTTAGGGCAGAGAACGGTACCGGTTGGACACTGAACCGCAGCCAGGATCGGCGGGTCAGCGAAACTCTTGACGGTGAGTGAGTCGATGGGGGAGAGGAAGAAGCGAGCCAGCAGAGCGGACTGGTTCGAGGTCGCGTTGCGGGTGTTGGCCGAAGACGGTGTTCAGGCGGTTAAGGTCGAGCGGCTGGCCCGCGAGCTTGGGATCGCCCGGAGCGGCTTCTACTGGCACTTCAAGAGCCGTGAGGACCTGCGGAAACAACTGCTCGACTATTGGGCGCACGAATACACGGAGATCCTGTCGGACAATCCGGAGCTGCGTACCCTGGATCCCCGTGCTCGATTGACCCGCATCGCCGAGACCGTGCTCGAGCACGGTCTATCACAGTACGATCTTTCCTATCTAGCGTGGGCGAGCATCGACGTGGGGGTGGCACGCCAGGTCCGAAAGGTCATTGATACACGGCTCGATTACATACAAGCGGCTCTCGCAGAACTCGGATTCGAGGGCCAGGAACTGGAGATGAGGAGCCGGACGTTCGTCGCCTACGAAATGGCGCAGGCGTCTCTTTATGCACACACGTCGAAGAGGAAGCTGCGAGGGCTGATCCCATACAGAATCGCGATGATCACGGAAAGTCGATGGAAGTTCCAACTCGTATCCTGAGCGTTCGCCGGCGGGCGAGGCTGTTCGCGGCCACACTCCTGCTCGTAGCCGGTTCGGGCGCGGCGTTCGCCGCCCTGCAGGAGGAGCCCGAGGAGGGCTGGCCGCGGGAGATACCGGTCGATGGCGGGACGGTCCTCGTCTACCAGCCCCAGTCCGACACCTTCGAGGGCAACCTGCTCTCCGGACGAGCGGCCGTGTCCGTGACGCCCACCGATCAGGAGCCCGTGTTCGGAACCGTGTGGTACGAGGCCCGTCTCGAGACGGATCGGGACAACCGCATGGCGACGATCGACGATCTGAAGGTGACGCGGGTCGGCTTCCCTGCCGCGGACGACGAGCACAAGGATGGGCTCGCCCGCCTTCTGGAACGAGAGATTCCCGCATGGGAGCTGGACATCTCGATGGACCGGCTCCTCAAGGATATCGAGCTGGCGGAGACCCGCCTGAAGGCGACCCAGGGCCTGAACATGGAGCCGCCGATCATCCTGTTCTCCATGGAGCCCGCGATCCTCGTCACCATCGACGGCGAGCCGCGCATGCAGCAGGTCGAGGGCTCGGACCTGATGCGGACCCTGAACACGGCCTTCACGATCATCTTCGATCGCGACGCTCGTACCTACTACCTCGGGGCGGGCGAGGACCAGTGGTACACGGCGCCGGAGTACGATGGCCCGTGGACCCTGACAGACCAGGTGCCGTCCAATGTTGCGGCGCTGGCACCTGAACCGCTTCCAGAAGAGGACCTTCCCCCGGACGAAGTGCCGGAGGGTATGGAGGTGGACGCCGAGGCCGAGGAGGCCGAGCCCGGACCCCCTCCCGCGATCTTCGTCGCCACCGAGCCCACCGAGCTGATCGTGATCGACGGCCAGCCCGAGTACACGCCGATCAGCGGTACCGACTTGATGTACGTCAGTAACTCGGAGAGCGACGTACTGATGGACCTCGAGTCGGCCCGCTACTTCATCATCCTCTCCGGTCGCTGGTTCACGTCGGAATCATTTGACGGACCGTGGGTCAACGTGCCCGCCGACCAGCTCCCCGACCGTTTCGCCGCCATCCCGCTTGATTCGGAGATGGGACACATCCTGGTTTCCGTTCCGGGAACGGAGCAGGCGAACGAGGCCGTGATGGAGAACCAGATCCCGCAGACGTCAGCCATCGATCGCGATGCGACGCTCGATGTCGAGTACGACGGCGAGCCGCAGTTCGAGCCCATCGAGGGCACGGACATGAGTTACGCGGCCAACACGGCGGAGCAGATCATCAAGGTGGGCGACGAGTACTACGCCTGCCACGAGGCTGTGTGGTACGTGGCGGGAAGCGCCGAGGGGCCGTGGACGGTGGCGGACGAAGTCCCGGAGCAGGTCTACGACATCCCGCCCGAGAGTCCAGTCCACAACGTGACTTACGTGTACGTGTACGAGTCGACGCCCGAAGTCGTGTACGTGGGCTATTACCCAGGTTACACGGGCAGCTACGTGTACGGCGGCACCATCGTGTACGGCACCGGCTGGTATTACCCGGGGTGGTATGGCCGCTACTACTACCCGCGCCCGGCGACCTGGGGCTTCCACGTGCGCTGGAACCCGTGGTACGGCTGGAGCTTCGGGCTGAGCTACAGCACGGGCCCGTTCACGTTCTACATCGGGCGCGGTGGCTGGTACCGGGGCGGCTGGTGGGGCCCGGGGCGCTACCGCGGCTACCGACGGGGTTACCATCGCGGATGGAATCACGGGGCGAGGGCCGGATACAGGGCTGGCTACCGCGCTGGCTCCAACGCGGCGAAGCGCAACAACATCTACAACCGCCAGGACAACGTGGCGCGGAACGCGCCTTCTGACAGGGCGCGCGCGAACACTCGGGGGCAGGTGGCTCAGGGTCGGGACAATAACGTGTTCTCTGACCGTGACGGAAATGTTTATCGCAACAACGACGGGAACTGGGAGCAGCGCACCCGGGATGGCTGGCAGAGTAACGATGCCGTGAACCGTGACGCCGCGCGTGAGCGGGCGGGCACCGGCGATCGTGCCGGGACGGGCGACCGGCAGGCGGGACAGCGTCCGCAGCAGCAGCCATCACAGCAACCGTCCCAGCAGGCCCGGCCTCAGCAGCAACCGTCGTACCAGATGCCGTCGAGCGGCCGGGCCACGACGGGCCAGAACCTCGAGCGAAGCAACAACGCCAGGAATACCGGTACGACCCGGACGAACAACTACAACGCCCAGCGTTCCAGGTCGTCCGGCGGCAGGAGCCGGAGCGGGGGGCGGCGGCGATGAGAAGCTTGGTGAGGATCCCTATGCGATCGGTTCCGATCGTGCTTCTCGCCGCGACAGTCACCCTGGCGGCCTGCGGCGATCGACCGGCCCGAACCTCCGCGGGTGACGGGCAGACCTCGCCCGGAGCCGCCTCGCCCGTGCTTCCCTCCTGGAACGACGGACAGACCCGTCAGGCCATAGTCGACTTCGTGGACCGGGTCACTGACCCATCCTCGCCGGACTTCGTGGCGCCCCCCGAGCGCATCGCCGTGTTCGACAACGACGGCAATCTGTGGGCCGAGCAACCCCTCTATTTCCAGCTCCTGTTCGCTCTCGACCGCGTCCGGGCCATGGCCGGTGACCACCCCGAGTGGGCCGAAACCGAGCCGTTCCGCGCCATTATCGAAGACGACCGCGAAGCGCTGGCCTCCATCGGCGAACACGAGCTCGTCGAGATCGTCATGGCGACGCACGCAGGAATGACCACGGACGAGTTCGATGCCGTGG
Source organism: Gemmatimonadota bacterium (assembly GCA_039590285.1). GTDB lineage: Bacteria > Gemmatimonadota > Gemmatimonadetes > Palauibacterales > Palauibacteraceae > Benthicola. The sequence continues at coordinate 6,291 of JBDHFS010000117.1, read as the reverse complement.
TCAGTGATTGGCTGGCCACGGCCACACATCCCCGTTTCGGCGTACCGTACACGGAGCTCGTGTACCAGCCCATGTTGGAGCTGCTGACTTACCTGCGGGACAACGAGTTCAAGACGTTCATCGTTTCCGGCGGGGGGATGGACATGATCCGGGCTTTCGCCGAGAGGGTGTATGGGATTCCGCCCGAGCAGGTCGTGGGGAGCGCCGGAGAGCTCGAGTTCTCGTTGAAAGAGGGCGTCCCAACGCTGACCAAGACGCCAGGCATCAACTTCGTGGACGATAAGGACGGCAAGCCGGTCGGCATTCGTCGCTTCATCGGACGACGGCCGATCTTCGCGTCCGGCAATTCAGACGGGGACCTGCAGATGCTGCAGTACACGGCCCCAGGTGACCGCACTGCCTTCGGCCTCATCCTCCATCACGATGACGGTGAGCGCGAGTGGGCATACGATCGCGAATCGCATATCGGACGCCTGGATGCAGCCCTCGGCGAGGCGCCCGAGCGCGGTTGGGCGGTAATCAGCATGAGGAACGACTGGAGCAAGATCTTCCTTTCGCCGGACCTGCCGTAGGGAAAGGGTGACAGGGAGGGCCGGACCGGCCACATTCCTTGCCGCACAGTAGAGAAGGGACGAATTCAAAGCACCTACAACGGAGGATACATGAAGCGTCTAGCATCGTTCGCCGTCGCACTGGCACTCGTAGTGGCCTTCGCCCCGCGCGCCGAAGCGCAGGAGGTCCGCCTCGGTCTGACCGGCGGCGCCACGACGACCAGCGTGGGCGGATCGTCCGTGACCCTCGGCAACTGGAAATGGGGCGGTATGGCGGGTGCCTTCGGCCAGTATTTCCTCGCCCGTCAGACCTACATCGGCCTCGATGCCAACTGGGTCCAGAAGGGTGGCAGCCAGGTCGCGATCGCAGGTGGGGAGTTGCAGGACCTCAACCTCGAGTACATCGAGCTTCCGCTCACGATCGGATACAGACAGCGCTTCGATGACTGGGAGTCGAACCTGTACATCGGGCTGGCGGTCTCTTTCCAGCTGTCCTGCAAGGTAAAGGGGGCGGCGTCGAGTTCTTCCGTCGACTGCGACGACGCACCGAGCCTCGCGCCCGAGAAGACCATCGACTGGTCCATCCCCTTCGGGTTCGGGTTCAACCGCAATCTCGGCGGATCGCTGCTGGGCCTCGACATACGTTACATGCTCGGCCTGTCCGATATATTCGAGAATTCAAACATCCGGAACCGTGGCTGGCAGTTCGCTTTGAAGTGGTCGACGGCGATCGGGGGCTGATCCCAGGCGTCGGCGTAGCCATAACGGCGAAGGCCCGCTTCCCAAAGGGAGCCGGGCCTTTCGTCATCTGGAACTCGGACGCTGGCGCCTAGAGAACCGGTGCCGTGAGCCGTGCCGCACGCACCGCCGGCCGGAACCAGAAGGGCTTGTCGTCGAGATCGGCCGGCGTCATCAGGCGCGAATTCCTGAAGTCCTCCTCGAACATCGCCTCGACCTCGCGCGTGAAGTCCGGGTCGAGAAAGAAGGCGGTGATCTCGAAGTTCAGGCGGAAGGATCGGTTGTCGAAGTTGGCCGTCCCTACGGCCGAGGCGTCGTCGACCAGGATCGACTTCCCGTGCATGAAGCCGTCGGTGTAACGGTATAGAGTGATTCCGGAGTCCTTCATCTCTTCGTAGAAGTGGAACGAGGCCAGGTACACCATCAGGTGGTCCGGCTCATCGGGAATCAGGATGCGCGCGTCCACGCCACGTAGAGCCGCCAGTCGCAGTGCGTTCATCACTCCCTGGTCGGGAACGAAGTACGGACTCGCGATCCAGACCCGCTCCTCTGCGGAGTTGATGACGTGCGTGAACATCAGTGTGGCCGTCTCCCTCGGATCCGCCGGTCCGGAGGGCACGATCAGAACGGGGATGTCCGCGCCCGGCGCGGCGTTCGGAGTCCAGTCCAGGTCCGCCGTTGCGCCGGTGGCCCAGTGCCAGTCCTCTACGAACGACAGCTGCAAGGCCAGGACCGCAGGGCCTTCGATGCGCACATGCGTATCGCGCCAGCGGCCGAACCCGGGATCTCGGCCCATATACTCATCGCCGACGTTGTGACCTCCCACCCAGCCTTCGTGACCGTCCACCACGACGATCTTGCGGTGGTTTCGGAAGTTGATCTGGAAACGATTCGATGGGCCCTGTCGCGTATGGAAGTTGTATACCTCGACCCCGGCTGTCCGAAGCTCGTCCTTGTAGCTGTTCGGAAGCTTGTTGCTTCCCACCTCATCGTAAAGAAACAGAATGCGGACACCACGCCCCGCAGCCCCGATCAACGAATCCTTCAGGGCTCGACCGAGGTCATCATCCTTGACGATGAAGAACTGGACGAGAACGTAATCCTCGGCTCTCGCGATTCCCTCGAAGATGCTCTCGAACGTCGCTGGCCCGTCGATGAGCAACTCGGCCTCGTTCCCGGTCAGGACCGGAATCTCGGCCAGTCTCTCGCCGGCGCGCACGGCGGGGAAATCATCCCCGAGGGTGGCGATGAATGGGGCGACGTTTTCCTCCTTCCGCCTGAACGCCTCGTCCTGCGTCTCGACCAGGTCCTGCTGACGCGCGGTCACGTAACCGTTGAACTTGCTGCGGCCGAGAACCAGGTACGCCGGAACCGCGACGTAAGGGAAGGAGACGAGTGAAACGGTCCAGGCGATGGCGCCCTGCGCCGTCCTTGTACCCATGACGGCATGGACCGACAGGGCCAGACCGGCAAGATGAAAACTCAGGGCTATCAGACCCAGCATGGTCGCTTTCTTCCCCCTACTCAGGCGTCGAAAACGCCGGGGCACACGCAGCCCCCGGGCTGGACGCCTTTCGGTGTCCGGCTCGAGGGAGTCGCCGGTCTTGGCCGACTGCGCGTGGTCTGGCGAATCGGTTGTCGTGTCTTCGATCGCTGCGTCAGCCCCGGGCCTTCAGTAGATCCCGGATCTCCGCCAGCAGCTTGGTCTCATCGGACAGCGCGGGCGGCGCCTCGGGCGCGGCCTCGGCCTCGCGCTGCATCTTGTTGAAGCCCTTGACCACCATGAACAGGGCGAAGGCCACGATGAGGAAGCTGATCAAGCTGTTGATGAAGATTCCCCAATTCATGGTGACGGCTCCGGCTTCCTTGGCCGCCGCGAGAGTCGCGTAGGGGCCCGCCGGGTCCCCCTGCTGCAGGACGGCGTAGAACTCCGCGAAATCCACGCCACCCAGCGCCATGCCGATCGGCGGCATGACGATGTCATTCACGAGCGACGTGATGATCGTCGCGAACGCCGCGCCGATCACGATGCCGACCGCCATGTCGAGCATGTTGCCCTTGGCGGCGAATTCCTTGAATTCCTTGAGCATGAGGGACTTCCTCCGTCGTGAGGAACGAGGATGTCGGGCGCAACAGAGTTTAGAGAGCGAGGACGGGGATATGCAACGGCCTCCGGCTCGGATCAGATCCCCGCTGCCGAGGCCCCGGCCGCCGGCTCGGCCACGAACATGTGGTCGGTCAACTCTCCTTCCCATGCGCGTTCGGCGTAGAACCGCTCGGCCAGCGCTTCGGTCACGGTCTCGGCCCCTTCGGTCCCGCCCGAGCATAGCGCGACGATGCAGCCGCCCATCCCGGCCCCTGTCAGGCGGGCACCGGCAGCTCCGGCCTCGCGGGCGATCCGTACGAGCTCATCGAGCTCCTGGCTGCTGACCTCGAAGTCATCCCGCAGGCTCGAGTGCGACCCGTTCATGAGCATCCCGAAGGCCGCCGGGCTGTCTTCGCGCATCGCCACCTCCGCGCGGACGACTCGTTCTCCCTCCGTGACCACGTGCCGGAACCGCCGGAGAAGATCGCCCTCCAGAAGATCGGTCGCGGAGGTGAATGCCTCGGCCGCGTTCGCTCGCTCCAGCAGGTCCCTGTACGAGCGCACGTCCCGGCCCGTGAAGCCCAGTGCGGAGGCGACCCGGGCCAGGGCTTCCTCCGTCTCCGCGCGCCGTCGGTTGTATCCCTCGCGCGCCGCCCCGGATTTGTGAGCCTGGACCAGGCTGTTTGCCACGACGAACCGCCACCCCTCCGGCACCGGAACCGGCTCTATTCGAAGGGGATTGAACTCGACGCGCGCCGCGCAGCCGGCCCGGGCACCGGTGCTGATCGCCTGGTCCATGCCTCCACCTCTCGTCCCCACGTACTGCTCGGACTCCGCCATGAGCTCCGCCAGGTCCAGCGGGTCGAAGGGAGTATCGTTGGCCGCGGCAGCGGTGAGCGCCGTAGCGATCACCAGCGCCGACGAAGAGCTGAGACCGGCGGCCACCGGGACCGTGGATTCCACGAGAGCGTCGAATCCGCGCGAGATGCCGTAGCGGACCGCCATCCCCTTCACGGCCGCCTTCAGGTAGTTCCCCCAGTCGCCATCCGGGTACGGCTCGATCCGTTCGCCGACCTCGAAGTGACAGGGGCCGTAGCCGGGGTCCGTGGTGGCGGCCAGGATGATCGAGTCGTCCCGGGGCCTGGCCAGGATCCGAACCTCGCGCTGCAGGGCCATCGGGAACACGGGGAGGCCCGCGTAATCGATGTGCTCGCCGATCAGGTTCACACGACCCGGCGCCCGCACGACCAGGGTCGGGTCCACTTCGTAGCGTTCCCGGAACTGTCGTTTCAGGTCATCCACGGCGTCGCACCGATCCGTCCTCAGAACTTGAACAGCAGCGACAGGTTGAAGTAGGTGTCCAGCTCCTGCAGCGGTGCGAAGACGGTGCCGATCGGGTCTCCGCCCGCGTCGAACAGCGGCACTTCCTGAAACGCCGGATCGTTCCTCCACAGCAGCCGAAGGCTCGGCTTGAAGGCCAGCACCGAGCTGATGTCGATCGGCAGACCGTTGTACCAGTCGAGCCGGATATCGTCCGTGTTGTCCAGGTTGAAGTCCGAGATGAGGATGCTCTCGAAGTTCGTGGACTGCGTCAGGTTCCACTTGAAGTCGTACGCCAGCCGGAGGCCGGGGAAGTTCGACTCGGTGAACGGGTTTTCGACGACGTCTTCCTCGAAGGTGTACGTCGCCGCGTAGTCGGTCGAGAACCTCACGCGACCGTTGTCCACCCACAGGTTACCGACGCCGCCCGCGAGCAGGAATCGGCTGTCGATTCCGGCGAACGTGTTGCGGAGCCAGTCAGTGCCGCCGAACACGTAGAATCGCTCGCTGATTTCATAGTCGTACCGGGCCCGGGCATAGAGAGCCTCGGCCGTCTTCTCCGTCACGGTCTCTTCGAAGAGCTGGAAGTCGTCCTGCCCCGTGCCGACCGCCGTCGTCGTGGTGAGAGAGGATTCGGTCGTGAAGCCGCCCGTTCGGAACGTGAAGCGGCTCACCGGCCACGTGTACTCCAGCTTGCCGTTCATGGCGAGCGTGAACGTCTCCGTGTTTCCGCCCGTCCACAGGGAGCCGAGGTCCGCTTCGAAGGCCCAGCCCAGCTCGCGCTCGGCGTCCTCGTCCTGGGCAAGCGCCGGCGCCGCCATCATGGGAAACAGGGCCGCCGACGTAGCCAGGGTTCTCCTCAGTCGCTTGATCGAGATCATCTCATAGTCCCGCGGGATCGTGGCTGTTCCGGCGGATAGCTCATCGCGTTCACTCCGCCGCTCTCTTACGCAGAGGCGCGAATCTCGGTGGTGGCGGGCGGCTGCGCAAACCCCTCGCTGTGTGTCAGTACTCGTCGCCGAGCGCGAAGACCGGCTGACGCTTCGCCCACTGACCGCGAGTGAAGTCCGGGAAGGTCACCGGGTGGCTCCCCATCGCGATGGAACGCTCGGACAGCGGGCCGATCACGCTCCACGCCGCCGCATCGTACACGTCCAGCGGCGTGGGCTCGCCCCGTTTCACGGCCTCGACGAAGGCGTGCATGACGAAGAAGTCCATACCGCCGTGCCCCTCCCCCTGCGCGTCACCGGCATAGCGCTTCCAGAGCGGGTGGTCGTATCGCTCCTGGTAGGCCTCGAACGGCTCCCACTGATGCGCCTCCGGGCTTACCCCCTCGATGTAGATGGACCGATTGTCGTTCATCCACAGACCGCGTGTACCCTGCACCCGGAAGGCCAGCGAGTAGGGACGTGGAAGGTTGGTGTCGTGGCTCACCATCACGGTCTCGCCGTTCCGCGTGTGGATCATCGTGGTGACGATGTCGCCCAGCTTGAACCTGACGTCCGCATTTGGATGATCCTCGCCTCCCTGCGCCACGATGTATTCGTGCAGGCCGCGGGTCTTGGTGGCGTGCGACGTGAGCGACACGAACAGGTT
>JBDHFS010000116.1:0-9154 GCA_039590285.1 Gemmatimonadota bacterium | reverse complement strand
AGCGGCCGGAACACGAGGATCTCGTCCACTCGATTCAGGAACTCGGGCCTGAAAGCCTGCATCAATGTCTCTCGAACCTGGCGATCCACGACCTCCCAATCGTCCCCGGTGTGCTCCAGAATGAACGGGCTCCCGATGTTACTGGTCATGATGAGGACGGTGTTCTGGAAATTCACCGTCCGACCCTGCCCGTCGGTCAGCCGTCCATCGTCCAGGATCTGGAGGAGGACGTTGAACACCTCCGGGTGAGCCTTCTCGATCTCATCGAACAGGACAACGGCGTATGGTCTCCGGCGAACCGCCTCGGTCAGCTGACCTCCTTCCTCGTAACCGACGTATCCCGGGGGGGCCCCTATCAGGCGGGACACCGCGTGGCGCTCCATGTACTCGGACATGTCGAGCCTCACCGTCGCGTCCTCGTCGTCGAACAGGAACTCCGCCAGGGCACGCGCCGTCTCCGTCTTCCCCACGCCCGTCGGGCCCAGGAAGATGAAGCTACCCACAGGTCGGTCCGGGTCCTGCAAGCCCGCTCGGCTGCGCCGCACCGCGTTGGACACGGCGGTGATCGCCTCGTTCTGGTTGACGACTCGCCGGTGCAGGTGATCCTCCAGGTGGGTCAGGCGCTCCTGCTCATCCTCCATCATTCGAGCCACCGGTATTCCGGTCCACGACGCCACGACTTCGGCGATGTCTTCGGGCCCAACCTCCTCCTTGAGAAAGGCCTCATCTTCCTGCATTCGTGTGAGGTCGGCTTCCGCCGTCTCCAGCTCCGCCCGCAACCGGGGCACGTCACCGTAGGAGATCTCCGCCGCTTTCTGCAGATCTCCCGCCCTGGTAGCCTGGTCCTTGGCTACCGCCGATTCGTCCAGTCGGCGCTTGAGGTCGCGGACCCTTTCGATGGCTTCCTTCTCCAGCATCCAACGCGCCTTCAGCGCCGCGAGGCGCTCGCGGATATCGGACAGCTCCGCCTCGAGATCCGCGCTACGTTCCAGGCTTCGGGTGTCCCGTTCATCGCGGAGCGCTTCCCGCTCGATCTCGAGCTGGATGACCCTGCGCTCCAGGACGTCGATCTCCTCCGGCATCGAGTCGATCTCGATGCGAAGCCTCGAGGCTGCTTCGTCCATCAGATCGATGGCCTTGTCCGGGAGGAAGCGTTCCCCTATGTAGCGATCCGAGAGGCGCACGGCCGCGACCAGCGCAGGGTCCGTGATCCGAACTCCGTGGTGTACTTCGTACTTTTCCTTGAGGCCCCTGAGGATGCCTGTCGTCTCTGAAAGACCTGGCTCCCCTACCAGGACAGGCTGGAAACGGCGCTCGAGCGCAGGGTCCTTCTCCACGTGTTTGCGGTATTCATCGAGCGTCGTGGCGCCTATCATGCGAAGCTCTCCGCGCGCGAGAGGCGGCTTCAGCATGTTGCCCGCATCCACGGCGCCCTCGGCGGCACCCGCCCCTACGATCGTGTGAAGCTCGTCCAAGAACAGGATGTACTTTCCTCGCGCCTCCGTGATCTCCTTCAGCGCGGATTTCAATCGCTCCTCGAACTCGCCACGGTACTTCGCTCCGGCCAGCATCGCGGCTATGTCGAGCTGTATGAGGCGCTTGTCACGCAGACTCTCAGGGATGTCGCCCGCGACGATTCTCTGGGCGAGTCCCTCGGCGATCGCCGTCTTGCCAACACCGGGCTCGCCGATGAGCACCGGATTGTTCTTCGTGCGTCGGGAGAGCACCTGCATGACCCGGCGAATCTCGGCATCGCGGCCGATCACGGGGTCGAGGTCGCCCGCCCTCGCCCGGTCGGTAAGATCCACACCGAAGCGCTCCAGCGCCCGGTACTTCCGCTCGGCATCCTGGTCCGTGACCTGATGCGGCCCCCTCACCTCGAGAAGCGCGTCTCGGAGCGCGTCCCTGGACGCTCCGGCCTCCGAGAGAAGGTCTCGCGTGCTGCTGGCCCGTTTACCCGCGAGTGCGATGAGCAGGTGCTCGGTCGACACGTACGCGTCGTCCATTGCACGAGCCTCGGCGTCCGCTTCGTTGAGCACCCTGCCCAGCTCACGGCTGGCGGCCGGGGCCGCCTCCGACTGCCGGGGAAGCCGCGCCAGAGCCTCCTCCAGCGTGGTTCGAATCCGAGCCGGCTCCGCTCCGACCTTCTGAAGAACCGGCGAGATGATCCCTTCCTCTTCCTCCAGAAGAGCCGACAGCAGGTGGAGGTCCTCCACGGCCGGGTTACCTGCCCGGCGCGCCGTGGCGGCCGCTGCCTGGAGCGCACGCGACGCTCGTACGGTGAGTCGGTCCGCCGGGATCATTCCGTTTCCACGTCTATGGTCCGGCCCTCGCTCTCGACGTGTCGCGGCAACGTCACGTTCAGCACTCCCGACTTCAGGCGCGCCTTGATCCCATCCGGATCGACGTCCGCCGGAAACCGCACAACGCGGCGAAAGCGACCGTAGGACCGCTCGCTGCGCCTGATTTGCGCCCCCTCTGGATACTCGGGACGGCGCCGCTGGCCGCTCACGGTCAGCTCGTCACCCAGGGCCGAGACCTCGAGGTCTTCTTCTCTGACGCCGGGTAGATCCAGCCACACGACATAGCTCTCATCGGTCTGTGCCATCTCCAAGCGTGGGTACCGGACGTACGCCGTCGGCGTGAGTCCGCGGAACCCATCGACCAGCTCCTCCATCATGTCCTGAAGCTCGCCGAACGGTGCGCTCCATCCCTGCGCCCTCCCCGAGCGCTCCTCCGGCCCATCATCCTCCACTCGAGTCTCCTCCTCCCGGCGGATGTCTTCTTCGCTGTTCCCTCCCGTCATGATCGCACCTCCTCCTATTCATGGGTCAGGAACATGAGGCGCAAGAGATGTGCCCTGCTCCCGGGCCCTGATATGCGTTCGCGAACAGCCATCGAGGCGGATTCCTGCCACCTCCTCGGCGCGCTTCTGCCGTAACGGCAGACTCACCTGAGGAGGGGACCGTACAGCAGGGCGTTGCTGAACATGACCAGGTTAGCAGGCCACATGAGACGAAATAGTGGATCATCAGCAAACAGAATCACTTTGCCCCTGCCGACCGGCGCGACGGAAAGCCAGGAGGAGGCGGCGATCTGATCCAGCTTCTCCCGACTTACGGCTCCGCTGACCACACCCACCGAGTCGGCAAATGCCGCCACGGTCTCCAGCCCAGGTGCCGGCTCGAAGGCAAGGTCCTCGATGTGCAGCGCGAACGTCTTCCCGGCTTCGTTCCCGCGACCGCTTCCCCAGGCAAGCGGATGCTCAGGGTCAACAGAGAGCGGGAGGATGATGCCGGTCACCGCGTCGTCCCACGAATCGCTTCGGCGTTCCTGCAGGGTGCGCAATGCCTTGCGTCGCCGCTCATCGAGCGAGACGTCATCCTCGGAGGTCGATCGGGTCTCCACCTCGGCAAGCACGCTGCCGGCCCACCGGGACGACGAGCCCAGGCTGATGAGCGTGCCTCCGCTGCGTACCCATTCGGCTAGCGCTTCCTCCCCCTCACCCAGAGCCCGCGAGGGACTTCCGGAAGGGAGAACCACGACGTCGTACTCCGATAGCACGGCCGGGCTGACTCTTCCTGTGTCCAGCGCGTCGAACGGTATCCCGGCCCTGATCTCCAGCGCATACCAGACGGCCCCGACGCTGGTCGCCCGAAGCCCGGCCCCTGCGAGAACCGCGATGCGGGGCACCCTCACCGTGAGCGACGCGCCCGTTCCGAGGTCTCTGCCTCCGGCGACCCGTCCGCTGCTCACCGGCCGAGCCTCGGAATACAGGCCCGCCGCCTGCAGGCGATCCGCAGCGCCCGGATCGCCCGGAAGAAAGACAGTACCTGGCGGCCACGATACCCCACCCTGCTCGAACTCTCCCCGCAACGCATAAGCTCTTCCGCCGGCCGACACATACCGAACCAGAGGACCGGCCGCCGAATAGGAAGGAGATACCAGCCAACCGTACGGATCTTCGCGGTTCGCGGGTTCCTCGGCCTGCCGAACAGCCGGGACGATGGCGAAATCCCCATTGGCGGCTGACGGGCTCGAGTGGGCCTCCACTCCGTACGCGTACGGCATCGACCAGGCTGTAACGTCGTAGGTCTGCTCCGCCCCTGAGAGACGCGTGTCCGGCTGAAGAAGCGTGGTAGCCAGTCTCCCCCTGGGCTGTCGCGCGGGAACCCGAAACGTGCCGACGGGAAAATCCTCCCTGCGTTCGAATCCGGGGTGCGGCTCCGCATCCACCCTGAAGGAGCGAGTGGCTCGCTCGACCCTGACTCCCTGTGCTTGCAGTGCCTCCACCAACGCGAGAATGATCGAAGCATCGGGTCCGGGGACCAGCAGAATGTCAGGCTGGCCATCTCCCTGACTCCTGTGAAAACCGGCAAACTCGGTCAACAGCTCCGTCCTCCGGGCAGCCGCGGCTCGCAGCGTAGTCAATCCCGCGACCCGGTGGTGCATGGCCCTGTCGCGCAGCGTCAGCAACGTTCCGTCCTCCCGTCGGACGGCGAGGCCGGCCCGCCCACTTCCCGCCTGCTCGTACGTCATCCCTATGGCTCCGACCAGGCTCGGCCACGTGTCGCCGAAGCCGGGATAGAACATGTCGAAGGTCTCGCCCGTGTAGTACAGCCAGCGGCGACGGTCGAACTCCGTCGCGTTGGCCCGGCCGAAGTACTCACCCCAACGAACCGTATAGTCGGGATAGATCGGATTGAGGGGCTCGGCAGCCGGGAAGAAGAAATACGTGCTGTTGAAGCCCATCTCGTGGAAATCGATATGTATGTGCGGATTCCAGCGAGCCCAATGCAGCAGCCTGGATCGCGTCTCCACCTGAGTGGCCCAGGTCCAATCGCGGTTCAGGTCAAACAAATAGTGATTGTACCTTCCCCCGGGCCACGGCGGGGAGTGTTCTCGGCTCGCGGGCTCCTCGTTGGGCGGGATCGCCCGCACCCCCCGATACCACTGAACATAACGGGCGCGCCCATCGGGGTTGGCCACGGGATCGATCACGACCACCAGCGAATCGAGGATTCCGGTGGCTCCCTGGCCGTCGGTTGCCAGGTCCCAGGCCGTCCACAAAGCCGCCTCCGTCGACGCGGCCTCGTCGCCATGGACTCCGTAGGTCAGCCAGGCGATGGCCGGAATCCGGCGCGCGATTGCCGACGCCTCCTCGGAGAGCAGCTCAGGGTCAAGCAGGCGGGCGTTGCCGGCGAGGATCGACTCCATGCGAGCGTGGTGGCTCTCGGCGGCGAGCACGAGGAGTATGAGGGGGCGACCCTCCTCGGTTTGACCGTAACGGACCAGGCTCGCCCTCGCAGATGATGCGGCAAGCATCTCAGCGTAGGCCAACGCATCCCGCGGGCTGGCGAATCCGTCTCCGAGGGCGTGCCCGAGAGCGTCCTCGGGTGACGGCGTCGTCTGCGTGCCCGCCGACCGGGTGAAGAGGACGACGGGCAGGAGAGCCAGCAGAAGGGAACGGCGCATCGATCTCATCCGGTTCGTTGCGAAGTTGGCCTCACGCGGTGGCGAGGTGTGAAATGAGCCATGGACTGGCACGCAGGGCGAAGCTAGCCCGCGCTCGGACACGTTTCAATCGATGACGTCTTCGCGGCCCGATCTGGCCTCGCCACTCGATCGATGGAAGATTGAAGTGCTTATGGACACACGAACCTGGCGGCGGTCGCTGCCGATCGCGGTAGCGCTGGCCGTTTCGATCTCTTCTTGCGGAGAGGAGCCCGTCCCGACGGACGAAGGCCCGGTTACGGACGATCTCTATGTCTCTGTGATGACCGAACTGCTTCTCCTCGATGCCAGCCCACCCGACGGCGAGAGCGTTGAGGAACGGAATGCCGCCGCCGACTCCGCCCGCGCGGCGATCCTTCACTCCCACGGGCTCACGGCCCCGGACGTTCTCCGCTTCGCCGAGACGGTCGGCGGCCAGCCGGCCCGCATGGAGGAGATGTGGCAGCGCATCACACATGACTACGACTCGATTCGGGCCGCCACGCTGAGGCGTGAGACGGAAGCCCGATCCGAGGCGGAAGGCAAACTCGGGTCTGACGCGAGGAGCGCAGCGGAGACAGCGGTGTCCCGCGACTCCGCCGCCCGCGGTGATACGGCCCCTGCCGTCAGGGAGCCGAGGTCACGGTCCCGGCTCGATTCATTACGGCGCCAGCGTCGAGTGAAGGACCCCTCCGACCGTCAACGCTGAGCCCGACCACGCCTTCACGAGTGGGACACCCTTCGTACCCGGCGAACTGGCTCCGCGGCGGTCTTGGTTGGAAGCATGGCGAGTGGTAGCTTGGCGCGGTACGTCTCGCCCGATCAGGCCGGACTCGTTCGTCACTCGCTGGTGACATCGTTCCCGGTCACCGACCACCAGTCGAAAGGCAGCATACCAGTTGACCGAGGAGCTGACTCGAGAAGCGGGCGCGGCAGCGCCGACGGGTGAGACTCCGCCGCTCCGCTGGCTTCGCCGTCTTGGCGCGGCAGGACTGTTGACGACCCGGCATCTGGGACGGGCCGGCGTTCTAGCCGGCGCCACACTCCTGGCTCTTCTCCGACCACGGGATCACGTCCACGAGACCTTCCGACAGGCCAAGGCGATCGGCCTGGACAGCCTTCCTCTGGTTCTGCTCGTGGCCGCCCTGAGCGGTTCGATCCTTGCCCAGCAGGCCGGCTATCAGTTCACGGAACTTCCCATGTGGATCGTGGGAAACGCGGTGGCCGCGGGTATGCTCACCGAGCTGGCTCCTTTGTTGTCCGCGATCATCATGGCAGGCAGGGTTGGTGCCGGGATCGGCGCCGAGCTGGGCACGATGAAAGTCACGGATCAGATCGACGCCCTGCGTACCCTGGGCAGAGACCCCGTCGAAGAGCTCGTGGCGCCGCGCGTGGTCGCCGGCGCTATCATGATGCTCCCCATCGTGATCCTGGCAAACATCGTCGGAATCTGGAGCGGCTGGCTCACGGCGATCACGATGTTACCGATGACCACGCACGAGTACGTCTACGGCGTCCAATCGTACTACCACTCGGCAGCGCTGATATTCTCCTTGCTCAAGGGACTGTTCTTCGGAGTCACGATCACATTCATCGGCTGCTACTCGGGACTGCAGGCGGAGGGCGGCGCCGCCGGAGTGGGCCGAACGGCCCGTAACACGGTGGTGGCCATCATCGTGGCCCTGATGGTGCTGGACGTCGTCCTGGCGCCCCTGTACAAGGCCGTCCAATGATCGAAATCCGGGGCCTGCGGAAGGAGCTCAACCGTAAGTGGGTGTTGGATGGTGTGGACCTGGACATCCACGAGGGGATGAGCCTCGTGATCATGGGACCGTCCGGCACCGGAAAGAGCGTGTTGCTCAAGCACATCGTCGGGCTGTTCGATCCGGATGAGGGGGAAGTGCTGGTCGAGGGCATGTCGGTACCACGGGCCAACGGAAGGCAGATCCGGCAGATCCGCTCGCGCATCAGCTACGTCTTCCAGAATGCCGCCCTCTTCGACTCTCTCACCGCGGGGCAGAACATTCAGCTGGGCCTTTCCCCGGCTGAGTGTCGGCGGTATCACGCGCACGAAGACCCGAGGGTACAGGAGGCCATCGAGCACGTGAATCTGGGCTCGGACGTTCTGACCCTGCTGCCATCCGAACTTTCGGGTGGCATGCAGAAGCGGGTCTCCATCGCCCGAGCCATAGTCGGTAGGCAGAAGTACGTCCTGTACGACGAGCCCACGACCGGGCTCGACCCCGTCAACGCCAATGTGATCAACAAGCTCATCGCACGGCTACAGGGTGAGATCGGAGCCACGAGCGTGATCGTCACGCACGACGTCGAGTCGGCCTTCTTCCTGGGCGATCGCATAGTCCTACTCGCCGACGGCAGGGTCCAGGCTCAGGGCACTCCGGCCGAACTGCGGGAATCAGCGGACCCGATAGTCCAGGACTTCCTTCACCCCAAACTCACAGCATAGGCGGTCGTCCGATGAGAGACCCCGGCCTCAGGAATCAATACAGGACCGAAGTCCAGGTGGGCGCGCTCCTGGTCATCTCGTTTGTTGCCCTGGTCTTTGGCATCGCGTGGATCAGCGGGGCGAAGCCGGGGGGAGACCGAGTGATCCTGTTCGCTGGCGCGCCATCGGCCGCGGCCGTCACGGAAGGTACGCGCGTATCGCTGCTCGGGGTGGACGTAGGCGAGGTGCGGAAGGTCGTTCTTCAGCAGGATCACGTCATGCTCGAGCTCGAAGTGTCTTTCGAGGGGCGATTGCCAAGGGATACCCGAGGTGAGATTCGGACCTCCGGATTCCTCGGGACGATGGTCGTGGCCCTGGAGCCCGGGTCATCGGGCGAGCTGCTGGCATCCGGCGACACCATCACGGCGGCGACCGCGCTGGGCCTCAACGAGGTGGCCGGAGCGCTCGGTGACCAGGCAGGCGAGATTCTGGCGCAGACCCGGAAACTGCTCTCCGACACTCTGATTTCCGATGTCCAAGCGGCAGCCGGGTCACTGGCCGCGGGCATGGAGGATGTGCAGACGCTTCTGGACCGCGAGGCCCGGGCGTTGGAAGAGTTGATCGAGGGCTTGAGTCGCGCGTCGATAGAGCTGGCGGAGGCGGCGTCGGGTCCCGAGATCGATCGAACGCTGGCGAACATCGACTCGCTGACCTCCCGTCTCGCCGCCGCGAGCGTCGACCTGGATGCGAGCAGCCAGTCACTGGCTTCCATTCTCGAGAAGATCGACCGCGGTGATGGCTCGCTCGGTCTGATGGTGAACGACGCCGAGCTCTACGAACGCCTTACAGCGGCCACAGAGAACGTCCGGGTTGCGACTGAAGAGATCGCCCTTCTCACGCGGGATGTACGCGAACAGCCGGAGAAGTACCTCGACAACCTCAAGTTCTCGGTATTCTGAGCGCGGAACGGATCAGGGATGCGGCTGCACCAGGAGACTGTCTTCCGAACGCCGGATTCAGACCAGCGGTCGTAGCAGCTGCCAGGCTCCGTATAGCGCCAGGACCAGCACGACGACGATCATCGTGCGGCGACTCAGCAGGGGCCAGCGCCGCGGCGATTGGGCTGCCAGCTCGTAGGTGCCGGTCCGCTTGACGCCATCGCGGCTGATCTCGAACAACCACGCCAGCAGAAGGGCGACGGGGAAACCCAGCCCG
>JBDHFS010000115.1:0-11390 GCA_039590285.1 Gemmatimonadota bacterium | reverse complement strand
GAGGACCTGATCGAGGACCTCGAGAGGTCCCTGGCAGACCTCGACTGAACCGGGTCAGCCGGCCGCGAGTGAAACCGGCCGGCTGACCCTCTCGTATCGAAGGCTACGGAATGAAACGCCAACGAAGTGGGGAGCGATAACATGGCCGACAGCGACAACCACGAGACAGAGAGCCGGGAAGGCGGCGGGTTTCAGCGACGGATCCTGACCGGGATCAGCCCGCAGGCGTGGGAGCATCCGGCCGATCGGGCCGCCCTCAACGCACTTCGCAAGGTCCCAGGCTTCGACCTGGCTCTGCGCAAGATCTTCGGCATGTTCGGCGAGCGCGCGATCCGCCTGGCATTCAAGGCCAACGCGGTGCGCGTCTCGGAGAAGCAGTATCCGTGGATCCACGAGCGGACCCTGCGGGTCTGCGAGATCATGGACCTCGAGGACATCCCTGAGGTCTACGTGTCACAGACTCCCGTGGTGAACGCGGGCGCCGTGGGCATGAGCGACCCGTTCATCGTGCTGAACTCCTCCATGCTGGAGGTGCTTTCGCGCGACGAGGTCGAGGCCGTCGTGGCGCACGAGGTGGGACACATCCTGAGCGGCCACGTGCTGTACCGGACGCTTCTCCTACTGATCATGCGTCTCGCCCTGTTCCGGTATCCGATCGCCGGGCTGGCCCTGCTTCCCATCCTGTGGGCGCTGCTCGAGTGGTATCGGAAATCCGAGCTGTCGTGCGACAGGGCCGCGCTGCTCGCCGTGCAGGACAAGGACATCGTCATGAGCAGCCTCATGGAGCTGGCGGGAGGCACGCGAGGCGAGGAGCTGGACCTGGCGGAGTTCATCGAGCAGTCAGAAGAATACAGGGAGGGCGGCGATCTTCTGGATTCGGTATACAAGGTCCTCAACGCGATCGGCGCCACCCATCCGTTCTCGGTGGTCCGCGTCGCCGAGCTGCGCGACTGGATCGACACCGGAGTGTACGACGAGATCATGAAGGGCGACTATCAGCGACGGAGTGAGGAGGACACGCGTCCGTACCGGGAGGACCTGGCGGAGGCGATGAAGGGTTACACGGACGCCGCCCACGAGTTCTTCGACGAAGTCGACGCCACGCTGGACAAGATCAAGGGACGCTTTTCGGACGCGTGGCGCAAAGGCCGGCCGGACTGAAGCCCTCGATACAGGCGGTACCCGAGGCGGGGCGTGACCGTGGGGTCGCGCCCCGTTTCGCATCTGGCGGCCGGCGATCCCCGGTAGCATCCTGTCCACATGAACATTCTGATCGTCGGAAGCGGGGGCCGGGAGCACGCCATCGCCGCGAAGCTGCGGCGGGACGATCCCGGCGCCTCGATCTACGTGGCACCCGGCAATCCAGGCACGGAGGGGCCGGGGCGGAATGTGCCCATTCCCGCGCTGAGCCTTGCCGATCTGGCCGATTTCGCAGCGGACAGGAAGGTGAACGTGACGATCGTCGGACCGGAACAGCCGCTCGCCGATGGCATCGCGGACGTGTTCGCGGCGCGCGGTCTTCCGCTGTTCGGTCCCACGCGGGACGCGGCACTTCTCGAGTCGTCCAAGGTCTTCGCCAAGAGCCTCATGCGAGATTGCGGGGTGCCGACCGCCGGATTCGAGATCTTCACCGACTACGATTCGGCCGCCGACTATGTGCGTACGCGGGAGGCTCCCATCGTGGTCAAGGCATCGGGTCTCGCCGCGGGCAAGGGAGCGATCGTCGCCGAATCGCGAGAAGAAGCGCTGGCCGCCCTGCGCGAGATGCTCGTCGAAGACCGGTTCGGCGAGGCGGGGCGGGAGGTCGTGGTCGAGGATTTCATGCCGGGGGAAGAGCTGTCGGTGTTCTTCCTGAGCGACGGCGAGCGGGCCGTTCCCCTCGTCGGTTCGAGAGATCACAAACGGCGCTTTGAGGGAGACCGGGGTCCGAACACGGGCGGCATGGGAGCGTTTGCGCCGGTCGTCGACGGTACTCCCGAGCTCATCGAGCGGGTGCGGCGGGAGATCGCCCAGCCCGTGCTCGACGGAATGCGGGAGCGGGGCATGCCGTATCGCGGCTTTCTGTACGCGGGGCTGATGCTCACGCCGCAGGGTCCCAAGGTGGTCGAGTTCAACTGTCGCCTGGGAGATCCGGAGGCCCAGGTCGTGCTTCCGCTGACGGGAGGCGACCTGGCCGCGCCGATGGCCGCGGTCGCCCGGGGCGAGGGCCTGGGTGACTGGGCTCCCGGCCCGGCCACGGGAGCCGCGCTCGTCACCGTGGTCGTGAGCGGCGGATATCCCGGCGCGTACACCAAAGGCCTGCCGATCCAGATTCCGCCGGACCTGGAGAGCGACGACGTGCACCTGTACCACGCCGGCACGGCCGATGCCGAAGACGCCCTCGTGACGGCGGGTGGCAGGGTGCTGGGAGTCACGGGCCTGGGTGAGGACCTGCACACCGCGGCCGTCCGGAGCCGCGATGCCGCCGCCCGCATTCTGTTTGCGGGCGCCGCCTGGCGGTCGGACATCGGGCACTCGGAGGTCGGCCCCCCGGGGCCCTGAAGCGCCTGGTGCCTGAGCTTCCCGAGGTCGAGACGATCCGTCGGGACCTGGCGCCCGAGCTCGAGGGTCGGGTCGTCACAGGCGTATCCATCCACAAGCCGGACATCGTGCTCCCGCCCGACGACGTGCGGACGTTCCGCCGACGCGTCACCGGTCGCCGGATCCGCGAAGTGGCTCGGCGGGCCAAGTATCTTCTCCTTCGCCTGGACGACGGACCTGTCGTCCAGGTTCAGCTTCGCATGAGCGGCCGCTTCGCTCTCGGACGGAGTCGACCGGACCCGGCCGAGTTCAGCCATGTGGCCGTGGAGCTTCGGATGGACGACGGTCGGACCTTGTTCTACGACGACGTTCGTCGCCTCGGAGGCTTTCGCCTGTTCGAGCCGTCCGACTGGGAAGAGGAATCCGACCGGTTGGGACCGGAGCCCCTGGGGGAGGCGTTCCGGGGCGAGGACCTGGCGAGGATCGTGGGCGCCTCACGTGCGCCCGTGAAGAACATCCTCATGGACCAGCGCCGGCTGGCGGGAGTCGGCAACATCTATGCGTCCGAGGCCCTGCACCGGGCGGGTGTGGATCCTCGGCGCCCGGGCCGGGATCTGCGCACGGACGCTATTCGACGTCTCCATCGAGCCGTGCGGCGGGTCCTGCGTGAAGCCCTGGACAGCGCGGGGACGACGTTGCGGGACTACCGGGCCGTCGACGGGCGGTCCGGGAGCTTCCAGGCGAGCCTGCGCGTGTACGGCCGGGAGGGCGAGCGCTGCCGTCGGTGCCACGGCACGATCGCGCGGGTGGTGCAGGGGGGACGAAGCACGTTCTTCTGTCCGTCCTGCCAGAGGTGATCTGAAACGGTCCCTCAGTCCGCGACGGGGGACAGCTCCAGGTGAACCGCCCGGGGAGCTCCGTCCCTCACCTCCAGCACGGCCACCGTCGGCGGATACCCCTTCTGGGCCTTTCCCGCCGCTCCGGGGTTCACGAGTAGCGTGCCTCCAACGGCCCGGATCCGCGGCACGTGCGTGTGACCGTGCACGATCACGCGCGCATCCGGAAAGCGGCGTACCAGGGCCTCGTAATCGGGATGGACCTGGTGGCCGTGGATCAGGGCCACGTTGACGCCTCCGACTTCGGCCCGGGCCTCCTCAGACGTGACGGCCCGGACGTCCGGCCCATCCACGTTGCCCCACACGGAGGTCGAGGGCGCGATGGCCTCCAGGTCGGCGAGGATCTCGGGACGCTGCGTGTCGCCAGCGTTGAGTATCCGGTCCACCCCCTCGAACGCCGAGAAGACGTCCGACCCGAGATGTCCGTGGGTATCGCTGATGAGGCCGATCCTGATGACGTCGGTCACGCCTCTTCCTCGCCTGTCCACCGGTGACCGATGGCGTGCTCCACATCCATGTGGTCCAGCACACGCGCCACGATGAAGTCAACCAGGTCACCCACTTCACGCGGATGATGGTAGAAGCCGGGGGCGGCAGGCATGATCACCGCTCCCATGCGAGCCAGGGCCAGCATGTTGCGGAGGTGGACGGCGGACAGCGGCGTCTCCCGGACGACGGCCACCAGCTTGCGACGCTCTTTCAGAGTCACGTCGCCGGCCCGTTCGACCAGGCTGCGTGAGGCCCCGTTAGCGATCCCGGACAGGGTCGCCATGGAACAGGGACACACGATCATGCCCCTGTAGGGCGCCGAGCCGGAAGCCGGGCGGGCGCCCCGGTCCCGGTTGTCGAAGAACCGGAGGCTCCCTTCCCCGCCGATCGCCTGGACGAGAGCGTCCATGTCCGGAACGCCCGACTCGTGCGCCAGAAGCCGCCAGCCGTGTGACGACACGATCACGTCCGCTGGCACGTCGAGGTCCACCATGGCCTGAAGCAGGCGGACGGCGTAGGGCGCCCCGGAGGCTCCGGTGACGGCAGTGATCCACCGCTTCTCGTTCATGTCCGCTCCTCTCCCGGCCGGCCCACATGGCCCTGCGGTCCCGCCTTCAACATAAGCGGTCGAGCAGAACGAGGATGGCGAACACGGAGGCGATCCACGCGTTGATGGTGAAGAACGCGCGGTGAATGGACTCGGGAGAGTCGGGATCCACGAGTCCGTGCTCCACTCCGATCAGACCCACCGTGACGAGAAGCGCCGCCAGGTAGCCGGCTCCGAGCTCCGGCACCATGAGAGGCACGGCGAGAAGACAGATCACGCTCGCGGCGTGGAACGCGGCAGCGATCCGGCGGGCGGGGCGCGTTCCGTAGCGCGCCGGAATGGAGTGCAGGCCGAGCCTGCGATCCACCTCAATGTCCTGCAGGGAATAGAGAATGTCGAAACCCCCGATCCACAGGCCCACCGCCAGTGTGAGGACCGGGAGGAGGAACCACGGATCGCTCCACTCGCCGGCGACGGCCAGGTAGCCGGCAGCAGGTGCGATTCCGTCGGCGAGCCCGAGGATGATGTGGGTCGCCGCCGTGTACCGCTTTGCGTACGAGTAACCGAGCACCGCCACCAGCGCCACGGGAGACAGCGCCAGGCACAGGGGATTCAGCATCCCGGCCGCCAGCACGAACACGGCCGACGCGGCAGCGACCGAGAGCCGCGCCTCGCGGACCGAGATCGCCCCGGTCGGAATCTCCCGCTGGGCCGTGCGCGGGTTCTTCGCATCGAAGTCGCGGTCCACTACCCGGTTGAACGCCATCGCCGCGAACCTGGCCGCCGTGAACGCGATCAGGATCCACAACAGGTCCCACCACGTCACAGGGTAGCGGTACGATGCCAGGATGGCCCCGACCAGCGCGAAGGGAAGAGCGAACGCGGTGTGCTCCAGCTTGACGAACCGGGAGTACAGGAGGGGGCGTGACGGCGACCCTCGGTGGGCTTGCGGCGGGGGCGAGTCTGCCGCGCCGCTCGCCGCCCGTGGATTCAAGAAAGCTCGATCCCGAGCTCAGACCACATCGCGTCGACGGCCGCGCGTGTCCCAGCATCCATCTCGATCACCTCGGGCCAGTTCCGGTCGAAACCTTCCTCCGACCACTTCTTCGTGCCGTCGATCCCCATCTTCGAGCCGAACGTGAACCGGCGGGCCGCGTGATCGAGCACGTCGATCGGCCCGCGGGTGAACATGACGTCGCGCTCCGGATCGATGTTGTTGAGGGCGGCCCACCACGCCTCGGGCACGTCGCGCACATCCACCCAGTCGTCCACTACCACGATCACCTTGGCCAGTGACATCAGGCCCTGCCCCCACAGGCCCTGCATCACCTTATAGGCCTGGCCCGGATATTCCTTCCGGATGGAGACGAAGACCAGGTTGTGGAAGATCCCCTCCGGAGGCATGTGGTAGTCCACGACTTCGGGTGCCGTCATCTGCAGCAGCGGCAGGAAGATCCTCTCCGTGGCGTAGCCGAGCCAGAAGTCTTCCATCGGCGGCCTTCCCACGATGGTGGCCGGGTATACCGGATTCTCGCGAAGCGTGATCGCCTCCACGTGGACCGCCGGGTACAGGTCCGCCTCGGAGTAGAATCCGGTATGGTCTCCGAACGGCCCCTCCGTCACGAGATCCTCGGCCGGATCGATCCATCCCTCGATCACGATGTCGGCGTCGGCCGGGACCTCGAGGTCGTTCGTCACCGCCTGGGCGAGCGCCACCGGCTCCTTGCGCAGGAAGCCGCTGAACAGGTATTCGTCGATGTTCGGGGGAAGCGGGGCGCTCCCGGAGTACACGCAGGCCGGATCTCCGCCGAGGGCGATGCACACGGGCATACGCTCGCCGCGCGCCGCCATCTCGCGCCAGTGCGCCGCTCCGCTCTTGTGGCGCTGCCAGTGCATCGCCAGCCGGTCCCTGCCAAGCACCTGGATGCGGTACATGCCGACGTTGCGCCGGCCCGTGGAGGGGTCCCGAGAGATCACCTGGGGGAGCGTGATGTAACGGCCTCCGTCGTCGGGCCAGCACTTCATGTGGGGAAGGCTCTCGAGGTTCACATCCGTTCCGCGCAGCACGGTGGCCTGACACGCGGGAGTCCCCTTCACCCGGCGGGGCGGGAAGCGGGCGAACTCGGCGAGCTGCGGAATGAGCAGCAGCTTCTCCTTGAGTCCCGACGGAGGCTTCATCTCCAGCATGTCCTGGATGCGGCCAGAGATCTCCTCCAGCCGCTCGACGCCCAGGGCCATCGCCATGCGGCGCTCGCTACCGAACATGTTGATCAGCACGGGGGCGCCCGCCACATCTCCGCCTGGAAGAACGGGTCGCTCGAACAGGAGGGCCGGCCCGCCGCCGGCGCTCTTCATGCACCGGTCCGCGATCTCCGTCATCTCGAGTTCCACGCGCACAGGGCGTGATACGCGGATGAGCTCATCCGCTCGTTCGAGGCTCGAGATGAACTCCGAGAGGTCTCTGAAGGGCATGCGTCGTCTCGCGTGCGGGCGGAATGCCGTGGGACGTCCCGGCGCGAGGGTCGGTCCCGTCGCGCGGGCGCGCCCCGTTGTCGCGCCGGACTTCCTGACTCTAGCTTGCGCCCACGTTATGGCGGTCCAAACCGATCAGCAACGTTCAGGTTCGACCCGACGCCCGGCGGGTGGTGCGGCCGCGGCGTCCCGGGCGGGAGGCGGGAGCTCGTTCTCCGAGGCGGGGCCGTGAGCTACGGGGAGCACAGCGACCAGGATCTCGCGCGCCTGTGTCTCAAGGGAGACGAGCGGGCGGCCCGCGAGCTCGTGGAGCGGTTTCAGCGACCCGTCTATTCGCTGGTGTACAGGATGGTGAGGGATCGGGAGCTGGCCGAGGACCTCACGCAGGAGGTCTTCGTCCGAACCTTCAACAATCTCCAGCGTTACGACCGGTCCTACAAGTTCTCCTCGTGGCTGTTCAAGATCGCCTACAACCTCACAGTCGATCATCTGCGGAAGAAACAGGTCAAGACGATCTCCATGCACGGATCACCGGATGCCGTCACGGCCGAGAGGCAGGAAGCCACGTCGCTGGCTCTGGAATCGGGCGAGGAACGACCCGACGCGGTCGTGGAGGCCCGGGAGCTGGCAGGTTATCTGGAGGAGGCGATCGGAGAGCTGCGACCCGAGTACCGGACCGCGATCCTGCTGAGACACGTGGAAGGCCGGGCGTACGAAGAAATTTCGGACATCATGGGCGTCCCCCTGGGTACCGTGAAGACCTACATCTTCCGGGCTCGGCGCGAGCTGCGCGACCTGCTCGAAGACCTGCGGGACGAGGAGTGACGAACCCTGAAACTCAGCGGCCCCGGGCACCGTAGGGCTGAGAGAACAGAGGAGCCGACACGGCATGAGCAAGAAAGAGCCACACCAGGACCATCTGCGACAGGAGGAGCTGGATACTATCGCCCTCGGGGGCGGGAGCCAGCTTCCGGCGCGGAGTTCCGCCCATGCGGCGGACTGCGAGCGCTGCCGTCGCGAGGCCGAGGAGCTGCGCAGGCTGCACGTCGCGCTTCTCGCCCTGGCGCCGTTGCAGCCGATGGCCGGATTCGCGGACCGCGTGATGCGGCGGGTCAGCCTGCCGCTTCCGTGGCGGGTGCGTGTGCTGGAAGCTGTGCGGGCGCACTGGGTGGCCACGGCCGCGGTCTTCGCGGGCCTGGCCGCGGCGGTCGGTGTCGGGGCGACATGGACCGCCCGGTACCCCGAGCTCACGCCCGTCACCGTGGCGGCGTTCCTTGTCGAGCGCTCCACGAGCCTGCTGTGGGGTGCCGTGATGGAAATCGGCCGGCTGGTCTATGGGACCGGTGTCGTGTCGACCGCCCAGGGCCTGGCCGAACAGGTGACGCTGCTGACCGCCTTCCTGGCCGTGGCCACGGTCACGGTGGTGGGTCTCGGAGCCCTGCGGATCATGCTCACACTCATGAACACTTCTCCCGGCTCGCGGCCGGCGACGCGCGGCTGAGGCGGGAGGTACCGACGATGGACTACACGCAAACCAGGAGTACCAGGACGATGCGATGGGGGTGGATGGTAGTCGCGGCGACGGCCCTGCTGTGGCCCGCGACGAAGGGGCTGGTGGCCCAGGAGGCCGCCGTGACGGGAAGCGCCGTGGCGCTGTCGTCCGGCACGGCCGCGCTGGAGCTCGAGCTCGCGGACGGTGAAACGCGCGTCATCGCGTTCCGGGACGGCGAGATCATGGTGGACGGGGAGGCGCGGGGCGCCTACGAGCCGGGCGGAGCCCTGGAAGGCTCGTGGCGAGCTCTGCTGGGCAACCCCGAGCTGTTCGCATCCGGCGATGTGGCGGAGCGTCTGGCCGATTGGATACCGGAGTCAGCCGGCGACGCGGAGGCGGCGTCCTCGGACGCGCTGCAGTCCCTGTTCGACCGCCTGGCGGAAGGAGCCGATCAGACGACGGCGGCCGCGCTGCCGGAGACCGCAACGGTGGCCGGACCCGGCGGAGGCCAGGTCTCGATCGCGCCCGGAACCCTGTCGCTGACCGAGCTGACCCGGAGCGTGGAGCTACTGCGCAGTTCGCTGGATCGGCTGGGCGCGCAGGCCGCGGGCGTGGGAGGAGATCTCGCACTCGTGGTGCACGATGACTACACGATCGGAGCGGAGCGCGTCGTTGAAGGCAACCTCGCCCTGCTCTCCGGCGATCTGTCGCTGGAAGGTGAAGTGACCGGAGATGTCCTCGTGCTGGACGGCACACTCACGCTCGCGCCCACGTCGAGCGTCGGCGGGAACGTCATGCAGGTCGGAGGCGATGTGATCACCTCCGGCGGCCGGGTCGATACCGGGATCGACGCGGATGTGGCCGTCGACGTGGACACGCCCCTGCGGGTACACGTGAGACCCGGCGGCCGCGGCTTCATCGGCTCCATCGGGCACAACATTGGCCACACCATCGGTGGAGTGGTCGGCGTGCTGGCCTGGCTGTTGGCGCTCGGCGCCATGGGAGCGGTGGTAGTCTACTTCTTCCGCCGTCGCCTCGAGGTGGTCGCGGATACCGTGCGCAACGAAATGGTGCGGTCGTTCGGAGTCGGCCTGGCGGGCCAGCTGCTCGTGCTCCCGGTGCTGCTCCTGCTCGTCGTGGGCATCGTAACGTGGCTCGTGATTCCGGTGTACGCCCTGGCGGTAGCCCTCGCGGTTCCGGCGGCGTACCTGGCGGCCGCCCACGCAGTAGGTGAGATGGCCGCAGAGCAGCGTTTCAGCTGGGTGGAGCGCTTCAACCTGCGCCGGACGAATTCCTACTACTACGTGGTCAGCGGCCTGGTCTTCCTTCTGGCGCCGTTCGCCATCGGCTCGGCGCTGTACCTCCTCGGGGGGATGCTGGGCTTCGTGCGCGGTCTCACGTTCTTCGCGGCCGGAGTGCTCACCTGGGCGGCGATCACGACGGGCTTCGGGGCAATCCTCCTCACGCGGGCCGGGGGGCGACGCTCGAAGGCGAGCGTGGACATGGACGATCTGTTCTCGGCCCCCGATCCGGTCGAGAAGTCCGGAGGCGAGGCCAGTGCTTAGGAACTGCGTGGCCGCGGTCGCGGCCTTGTTGGTGGCTGCCCCGGTCGGGGCCCAGGAGCGCGACTGGACGGAGGTCCGGGCGAGCCGCCAGACGGACGGTGTCCAGTCGGTCGAGGTGGAGCTCGAGTACATCGCCGGTGAGCTTCACGTGACGCCGGCGGATGGTGGCCTCCTGTACGACACTCATCTCCGCTACGACGCGACGCAGATGCGCCCCCGGCGCGAGTGGTCGGTGGACGACGGTGTGGGGCGCCTGGAGATGAGCTTCGACGGTCTGGGAGATGACGGAGACCTGGACCTCGACATGGACGAAGGCGAGCACGGATTCCTCAACTTCGGACTCAGTCGGGACGTCCCCACGGACCTCCACATGACGGTGGGAGCGGCCATGAGCCGGATGGAGCTCGGCGGCGTACCCCTGACCGGCTTCGTCTACAATACCGGCGCATCCGATACCGAGATCGCCTTTGACTCCGCGAACCCGAGCCGGATGGAGCGGTTGGAGCTGGGCGTGGGTGCGGCCGCGTTCGAAGCGGTCGGACTCGGTAACGCGAGATTCGATGAGCTGGGCTTCCAGGGCGGGGTCGGGGACGTGACGCTGGACTTCACGGGAGACTGGGCCGGCGACGCGACCGCGAAGCTGAAGATGGGTCTCGGCAGCCTGACGCTGGTGGTTCCGCCCGAGCTCGGCGTCCGAATCCGTAAGAGCGGCTTCCTGGCCGGGCTCGACGCGCCGGGATTCGAGAAGGTGGAAGGCGCCTGGCAGACGCCCAACTGGAGCTCGTCTTCGAACCACCTGGAGATCCACCTTACGGCGGTCCTGGGCAGCATCGAGGTGCGGCAGGCGCGCTGAAGGCCGAATCAGTCGCGGTGTGTGCGCAGGTTCACGCGAGTGCCGCGGAGGGCGTCAAGCCTTTCCGCGGCGCTTCCATTTCGCACCGAGATTTCCAGTGTTCCGGCGGATCCGATCACGGCAAGCAATTCGCCCGGCTCGACCGTCGCGTAGTGCGTCCGGAGGCCCGAGATGACCTCCCCGGAGACCTCCACCATGGCGGTGGGGTTCACCCAGTCGGCCGGGATATCGGTGACCAGGTTTCCGAACCGGTCCACGTGGACCACCTGCCCCCGCACCGCGTCCCCCACACGCCGGGCCTCCGGCTCATCCAGGTGGACGAGCGTCGAAGGATCCAGGTCGGGTCCGAGTCCCGCGGGATCGCGGCCCGTCGCCAGCCAGGCTGCGGCCGGAGCGAACACGTCGCGTCCGTGGAACGTGGCGCTGGGCGCGTGGAGCCCCATCGCGGCCGGCTCGATGCTCCACGCTTCGACGCGCTTCGCCGTCACAGCTGCGGTCAGCAGTCCGTTGTCCGGTCCCACGAACCATCGGTCACCGGTCCGGGCGGCCAGCGCCA
>JBDHFS010000114.1:0-9307 GCA_039590285.1 Gemmatimonadota bacterium | reverse complement strand
GGCTCGCGCGACGCCCAGGTGCTCTCGACCGGCAAGACCGCGAAAGAAGTCGTCGCGGCGGCGAACGGCGGCGGGCTGGAGGTCATCGGTGAGACCGAGCTGGCGCAGGAGCTCGTGGCGGCGCTCGGCAGGATATCCGAACTGGAGGCCAGGCTCGAGGGCAAGGAAGATGTGATCGCGGCGCTCGAGGGCGGCATGATGAAGCAGCCCACGGTGCGCTCGCGTCCCTCGGTGCTGCGTGGCGTCACGCGAAAGATCGACTCCCCTCTCGGTGACATGTACGTCACGATCAACGAGGACGAGGAAGGCCGCGCGTTCGAGGTGTTCGTGGCGCTCGGCAAGGCGGGCGGGCCGGCGATGGCGGACGCCGAGGCGATCGGTCGCCTGATCAGCCTGGCGCTTCGCAGCGGCATCTCGATGCGGGCGATCCACAAGCAGCTGCGCGGGATCTCGTCGGACCGGGCCGTCGGGTTCGGGCCGAACAAGGTGCTGTCGAGCCCCGACGCGATCGCCCAGGTCGTCGAGAAGTACCTGGAGGAGAAAGAGGGCATACAGACCAGCCTGCCGATCCAGGAACCGGGGGCCGCCAAGGCCACCAACGGCGGCACGCAGACGGCCCAGAGGCCGGTGATCCACAGGTTCGAGGAACAGGCGGCGCTGACGTTCATAGGCACGTGCCCCGACTGCGGGTCGGGACTGGAGTTCGCGGAGGGGTGCGTGAAATGTCACGCCTGCGGCTACAGCGAGTGCGGCTGACACGAACCGGAGCCTGAAAGACGAAACCGCTCCTTACGCGAGCGGGAAGAGCCTCCGTCCGGCACGGTGTGGACCCCGAATTCCGCCGGAGCCGCGACGGAGGCTCGCAATATATACCGGATGACGGTTCGATGAAGAAGGTCGTATGGGTTGTCGTGGTGCTGCTCATCCTCGTCCTGGACTGGGCCGCACTGCACGACATTCTGAGCGGCAGTGAGCCGGACTACAGTCAGGAGTGGACCTGGCTGGTGGTCAGCACCCTGGCGCTCGCGGGAGCCGCTTGGGTCTGCCTCCGAAGACGGAGGGTGCAGGGAGAGTAGTTCTGTCCCCGGAACGGCGGAGGGTATTGGCCTTCGGGCCCGATCCGCCGACTACAACGGACGGACAGGACAGCGGAAGCCCGGTCGAAAGGCCGGGCTTCCGTGTCAGCGTGTGGGAACCACCAGCACCGGCACCGGAGACTTGCGGATCACTCCCGCCGAGACGCTGCCCACGACCAGGTCGAACAGCTTCCCGCGGCCATGCGATCCCACGACGATCACCTCGGCCTCCAGCTTCTCGGCCTGCTCCAGGATCGTCTGGACGGTCGGACCCTGTACCATGAGAGCCTGGACCTCGTGGCCCTGCTCACGCAGGCGATCGGCGAGAGAGTGGAGCTCGTCGTGCTCATGCTTGAACTCGACCGCCACCTGGTGGCGCACCTCGTCCGGGCCCGCCTCCATCCCGATGAACGTCGGGTCGGGCTCGGCCACGTGCAGCAGGTAGATCTCCCGGTTGGGGAGGGCCAGCCGGCCCACGATCTCCAGCTGGTCGTCGGCCACGGCCGAGAAATCGACGGCTACGAGCAGGCTCACGATCCCATCTCCGGTCGTTGGAGTCCGGCCTCGATCATTCGGTCTCTCAAGATACCGACCAGGGCGCGCGTCCACCTTGCCTTGTCCTGCGCGCTGATGTGAGACCACTCGGGCGTGCGGACCTCCGAGAGCTCCGGGTAGTCCTCGGAGTGCACGCCCACGGCCCCGGCCACGCCCACGATCGGCTCCCACACCCGCTCACGCGGGGTCGCCTGCCGCTCGAACTCGCGGAACCAGTCGCTGGACGGAGGCCGGATGAACACGACCTCGCCACCGCGCTCGCGGATCTTCGCCACGTCTGCTGCCACCTGCTCGAGCAGCGCTTCGAAGGCAGTCTTCGCCACCTCCGGCGGCGGAGGTGGCGGCAGGTTCTCGAGGATCTCCTGCCAGGTCCCGGTGACGATAGCGTTGAACTCGGGATCGTTGTCCACGCGCTGCCACAGGTCGGCCTGCCGATCGCGCCTCATGTGCTCGATCTTGCGGACTTCTCGCTGTTGCCACGGGAGTCCGGCTCGATCCGGCCACCAGGACTGCCGGGCCAGCACGGTGAAGAGCTTGGTGTCGATGGTATAGAAGGCGAACGTCCGCTCCAGGGGATACGACAGCTTGTTCCCCATCCACTGGGACGGCGTCTCATCGAAGTAGTGCTGGACGGCTTCCGCCCGGAGCCCGATCCCGGGGAAGAACACTAGCGGGGGGGTGATCCCCACGACGAGAAGGCCTGCGAAGTCCTCGTCATCCGCGATGTGCGTCAGTATCGGTATCGCGTTCGAGCCCTCAAGCGCGAGCTGGATCCCGCGCACGCCCGTCATCTCCTCCCACACGTCCAGGTCGATGTCGAACTGGGTGCGCGAGGAGCCGATGAACACCGTGGCGTCGGGCTCGCTCCGGTCCACCCGGCGCCGCGCCTCGGCCCACTGGCCGTCGCTGTTCCGGTACGAGGCCTCGTACTGCTGGGCCACGCGCCAGTACGCTTCCCACGCGCCCATGCCCGCCACGGCCAGCACGAGCGCCACGACGGCGACGTGCGGCCACTTCATCTCGGGAATCCGCCGGTGGAAGACCGGCTCGGACTCAGAACTGGAAGTAGATGAAGGCATCACCAGATCCTTGAGTAATCACGATCAGGAACAGCATCCCGGCCCACACGAAGCCCGTGAACCACCAGGGCGCCCGCGCTACGACCTCTTCGAGACGGCGATTCCGCATGTACCAGTGCACCGCCAGCATGCCGACCGTCACGGCAATCACCGTGGTGACCAGGAAGGTCGACAGGACGAGCTCGCTACCCTCGACTCCGAAGCCCAGCATCGCGCGGGTCATGCTCCACGCCTGCGGGAAGTCCTGCGCCCTGAAGAACACCCACGTGATGTTCACCAGGAAATAGGTGAGGAGGGCGAGGAACAACCTGAAGCCCGTGGTGGAGGCGACCTTCGCGTCACCCCAGCGCTCGCGGATGAACCGTTCGATCCCCAGGTAGAAGCCGTGCAGCCCGCCCCACACCACGAAGGTCCACGCCGCGCCGTGCCACAGCCCTCCGAGCAGCATGGTGATCATCAGGTTCACCTGAGTGCGGTGCCAGCCCTTCCGGTTTCCGCCGAGCGGAATGTACAGGTAGTCCCGGAGCCAGGTGGACAGCGAGATGTGCCAGCGACGCCAGAAATCGGAGAACCCGATCGCCGCGTAGGGGAAGCGGAAGTTGTCGGGCAGCGAGAAGCCGAGGCACAGCGCTACTCCGATGGCCACCGTCGAGTAGCCCGCGAAGTCTGAGAAGATCTGGCCCGCGAAGGCCAGCGTCCCCAGCCACGCGTCCGAGAAGGGAACGGGGCTTTCCGCTCCGAACACGGCGTCCGCCGCGGGAGCCAGCGCCGCGTCCGCGATCACGATCTTCTGGAACAGTCCCAGCGTCATCAGGCCGAGACCCCACAGCAGCTGGTCCCGGCTCGCCTTCACCGGTTCCTTGAACTGAGGGATAAGCTGGGTCGGACGGACGATCGGTCCTGCCACCAGCTGCGGGAAGAAGGTCACGAACAGGGCGAAGTCGAGCAGGGAGTCGGCCGGCTTGGAGCGTCGGAGGTACACGTCCAGCGAATAGGCCATCGTCTGGAACGTGTAGAACGAGATTCCCACCGGCAGCACGATGTTCCACCCCGGAGCCGTCCACGTCACCCCGATGGCCGACATCAGGGCCTGCCAGTTCTCGAGCAGGAACCCACCGTACTTGAAGTAGCCCAGCAGGCCCAGGTTCACGAGGATGCTGACGAACACCCACCAGCGCCGGCGCCCCTGCCTGTCCTCGGCGAAGATCTTCTTCGCCACGTGCCAGTCGACAACGGTCGAGATCCACAGCAGGATCACGAAGGGAGGGTTCCAGGCCGCGTAGAACAGGTAGCTGGCCAGGAGGAGATTCGTCTTTTTGACCTTCCACGGCAGCGGCGCGCTATGCAGCGCCAGCACCAACGCGAAGAAGGCGACGAATGTCAGTGAGTTGAACAGCAAGGAGCGAACTCTCCTGGTTCGGGAATCAGTCCTTCAATGTCCTGATGATGTCGGCGGCCTCGGAGGCCGGTCGCGGTCCCGGCGGCGGGATCCGCCCGGACGCCCGCCGCGACCACTAACGCCAAAATGTCGGGGAGTTGTCAACGGCGGGGCCGGTAGAGCGGATGAAAATACTGTGCGCCCGACGGGTGATTCGATGTGAGCAGCGGCCGGTGGTGGAGGAGCAGGCTGCTGCTGGCGACGAGGAGCGAGGACGTTTCAGCTGAAACGTTTCGAGGCCGGTGATGAGCAGCCGCCAGCTAGCCCAAACCCCTCGAATTGCCTATCCTCGAAGGCGTGGATATCAGGACCAAGCTGGTCTTCGCCCTCGTCGCCGTGTCCCTCGGCAGCATGCTGGCGCTCGGCGCCTTCCTGTACATGACCGCGGATCGCATGATCGGCGAGACCACGCGCGCGCAGCTGGAAGGCCTGGCCGAATCGCGCGCGGAGGCGCTCGAGAGCATCATCGAGGGGTGGGGCGAGCGCGTGCAGCTCATCGCGAGCCGGACCCAGCTCCGCATGAGCCTCCGGGACCACAACCGCTCGGCGGACCCGGAGGCGAAGGCCCGCATCTCCAGGATCCTCGCGGACGCGAGCGCCTCGGTGCGCAGCGTCGCCGCGCTCGCCGTATACGACCGGGACGGCCGTCTGGTCGCGACCCACGGACCTCCCGCCGACTCGCTGCTCGCCGAGATGTCTCCCCGGTCGCCGACCGGTGGAGCGGACGGGGTGATCCTGCTCGGCGTGACCCTGGCACCGGACGGCCTGCCCCACGTCGGCTATTCGACTCCCCTGATCCTGGACGGCGAGTTCCTGGGCGACCTGTTCGTGTTCCTCATCGGCTACCGGCTGGTCGATCTTACCAGCGACTACACGGGCCTCGGGTTGACGGGCGAGGTCCTGATCGTGGAGGGGGATGGCGAGGGCGCACACACGCTGCATCCGGTGCGCCACGTCGGTGATGAGGGCGATCCGGCCGGGGCCATACCGCTGACCGGTGCGCACGATCCCGGCGTCCACGCCCTGACCGGCGAAGAGGGTATCCACACGGAAGACCTCTTCGACTACCGGGGTGAGCCCGTTTGGGCGGCGACTCGTTTCCTGACCGATCCGGGATGGGGCCTGGTGGTGAAGTTCGACACGGCCGAGAAGCGCTCGTCGATCGTTGAGTTTCGGGACGAGATGGTCGCGCTGGC
Organism: Gemmatimonadota bacterium; assembly: GCA_039590285.1. Classification (GTDB taxonomy): domain Bacteria; phylum Gemmatimonadota; class Gemmatimonadetes; order Palauibacterales; family Palauibacteraceae; genus Benthicola. The sequence goes on along the minus strand of JBDHFS010000114.1, from coordinate 3,963 downwards.
CCTGTCGCTGGCGGGAATCAGCATCCTCGTCGCCGTGCTCCTCGGGTTTCGTTTCGCCAATCCGATGCACAATCTGGCGAAGGCCGCCAACAGGATCCGAAGCGGCGAGCTGGACGCCCGGGCGACCGTGACGCGAGAGGACGAGATCGGCCTCCTCGCGGACACGTTCAACCAGATGGCCGACGAGCTCGAGCAGCAGGTGACCGAGCTGCACCAGTTCCAGAAGTTCTTCGACGTGTCGCTGGACATGCTGTGCATTGCGGGCACGGATGGCTACTTCAAGCGCATCAATCCGGCCTTCGAGCGGGTGCTCGGCTGGAGCGGCGAAGAGTTGCTGAGCCGGCCGTTCGTGGACCTGGTCCATCCGGACGATGTCGAGGCGACACAGAGCGAGATCGGAAAGCTGGCGCAGGGAATCCCCACGATCTCCTTCGTCAACCGGTTCCGATGCGCCGACGGAGGCTGGAGGTACCTGCGCTGGACCTCCTATCCGGAGACCGACACGGGACTGCTGTACGCCGTCGCGCGCGAGATCAAGGGCCCGCAGGACGGCTGATGGACCCCACTCTGTACATCAAGCTCGCCGGCGGACTGGTGTATCTCCTGGCAGGTGGCGACCTGCTGGTGCGCGGGGCCGTAGCTCTGGCCAGGCGATTTCACGTATCGCCCATGGTGATCGGGCTCACCGTGGTAGCGTTCGGTACGTCCCTGCCCGAGCTCGTGGTCGTCCTCAGGGCCACGCTCACCGGCTATCCGGGGCTCATGCTCGGCAACGTCGTCGGCAGCAACATCGCCAACGTGTTCCTCGTGGCTGGCGTGGCGGCCATCGTGTATCCGCTCACGTACGGTGAACGATCGGTGCGCCGTGACAGCGTCATCATGGTCGCCGCAAGCATCGCTCTGATTCTGCTGTGCTCCCGGGGAGTCCTCACCCCGGTCGGGGGAGCGATCCTCGTGGGCGGTATCGTGGCGTTCACGGCGTTCACGGCCCGCGAGGCGGCGCGGGCGTACCGGGAAGCCGACCTCAAGACGCCCATGGAATGGGTCCTGGGTCTGCCGACGAAGACCTGGACGATCGTGATGTTCATCGCGCTGGGCGCGATCGGGCTCCCGATCGGCGCCAGGCTCGTCGTGAGCGCCTCGGTCCAGATCGCGGCCGATCTGGGCGTGAGCGACGCGGTCGTGGGCCTCACCATCCTCGCCCTCGGCACCTCGCTTCCGGAGCTCGCGACCACGGTGAGAGCCGCACACCACAGGCGCACCGAGGTGGGCGTAGGCACGGTGATCGGCAGCAACATCTTCAACGTCCTGGGCATCATGGGCGTGGCCGCGGCGGTCAGTCCCTCCCCGATCGCCGTGCCTCGAGCCTTCTTCGTGCTCGACTTCCAGGTGATGCTCGCGGCGGCGGTCCTGATCAGCACGTTCGTATGGCTCCGCCGCCCGATCGGCCGGCCAGCCGGCGTGATCTTCGTGGGTCTGTACGCCGCGTACATCCTGGCGCTCGTCTCCGGAGTGGGCGGTCTGGAGCGCTGACCCCGGCCTCGGCGATTCGGGCCCTCCGGTCCTCGCACCTGCCGCCCGCCCGCCGTATCATCCGCGCATGCATACCTCGCACCGTACGCAGCTCTTCACCGAGTCCGTCATTCGGGAGATGACCCGGGTCGCCCGCGAGCACGACGCGATCAATCTGGCCCAGGGCTTTCCCGACTTCCCGGCTCCCGACCTTCTCAAGGAGGCGGCCGCGAGCGCTATCCACGCCGACCTCAACCAGTACGCCATCACCTGGGGAGCCAAGCGCCTGCGCGACGCGATCGCGGTGAAGTACTACGACTGGTACGGGATGGACGTGAACCCCGAGAAGGATGTCACCATCACGTGCGGAGCCACCGAGGCCATGGTCTCGGTGCTGCTGGCGATCGTGGACCCCGGCGAGGAAGTGATCGTCTTCGAGCCGTTCTACGAGAACTACGATCGGGACACGCTCCTGTGCGGGGCGGAACCGGTGTACGTCCCGATGTGGGGCAGGGAAGAGCTGGACCTGGACCGCCTGGCGGCGGCCTTCTCGGATCGGACGCGGGCCATCGTCATCAACACGCCCAACAACCCCACGGGCCGGGTCGCCTCGCGCCGCGACCTCGAGGGGATCGCGGAGCTGTGCCGCCGATACGACGCGTACGCCGTCACCGACGAGATCTACGAGCACATCTACTACGAGGGGCAGCACATCCCGATCGCCACGCTGGACGGAATGGCGGAGCGGACGATCACCGTGAGCGGGGCCTCCAAGACGTTCGCGGTCACGGGCTGGCGGGTGGGGACGACCGTGGCGCCGCCGGAGGTCACGGGAGCCATCCGCAAGGTGCACGACTTCCTGACGGTGGGCGCGCCGGCACCTCTGCAGGATGCTGTCGCCGTGGCCATGGAGACTCCCGGGCTCGAATACTACGACGACATGATCGACCACTACCGCCGTCGCCGTGACGTCCTGATCGGGGGCCTCAATGACGCCGGATTCCGGTGCGATCCTCCCGAAGGCTCCTATTACGTCCTGTGCGACTTCTCCGAGTTGAGCGATCTGCCGGACGACGAATTCGCCGTATGGCTCACCGCGGAGCACGGCGTGGCAGCGGTTCCCGGTTCGAGCTTCTTCCTGAATCCGGAAGACGGCCGCCGCCTGATCCGGTTCGCCTTCTGCAAGACGGAGGAGCTGCTCGAGGAAGCCGTCGAGCGGCTGAGACGTATCCGATGAGCGACGGGAAACCCACACCTTTCGCCGACCGGTTCGAGGGCCGAACCCGCATCAAGCTCCCGGCTCGCCACAACCCCAGGCTGGCGGAGCTGGTGGAGCTGGTGAACGCGAGCGACGAGCTGTACGCCCTTTGGGTGGCTCAGAACGTCACGGCCGTGGACAGGCTCGAAATGTCCGACCACGGGCCGGTACACGTGCAGATCGTGGCCAACTCGGCGCTTCGGTTGCTGCGCATGCTGATGGATGCGGGCGCGGAGCCCGGCGTGATCGGCGACTATGGGCTCGAGAAGGTGGACGCGGAGGTGGTTGTCGTGCTTGCGGCGCTGCTGCACGACGTGGGCATGTCGGTGCACCGGGAGGGACACGAGGCGTATTCGCTGTTCGTGGCCCTGCCGCTGCTTTCAGGCCTGCTGGCCGAGCTGTACGATCCGCCCGCCGACACCGTGATGCGCTCCGAGATCCTGCACGCGATCATCGCGCACCGGGCCGGCGGGAAGCCGCTCACGCTGGAGGCAGGGGTGCTGCGCGTCGCCGATGCCCTGGACATGGAGCAGGGCCGGTCGCGAATCCCCTTCGAGAGCGGCTCCACGTCCATCCACGCTGTCTCGGCCGCGTCGATCGAGAACGTGCACATCGAGAGCGGGGAGGAGAGCCCCGTTCGAATACGAATCGAGATGGCGAACTCCGCCGGCGTGTACCAGATCGACAAGCTGTTGCGCGACAAGCTGAAGGGATCGGGGCTAGAGCCGTACATTACGGTCGAAGCGCATATCGAGGGCGAAACGGAGAAGCGGATCGTAGAGAGCTTCCGGCTCTAGCCGAGAACAGGGAGGTACCCGGCATGGACGAACGACTGCAGCCCGTCAACACAATCCTGAAGGTGAACACGGGGGTCCTGCACCTGGCGCTGGAAGGAGTCGACCAGGCGACCGCGGAGCGGCGGCCGAACGACCGCACCAACAGCATGGCGTACATCGCATGCCACGCCCTGGATGCCCGATTCTATATGCTGCGCCTGTCTGGACACGACATGACGAATCCGTGGCAGGAGAGGTTCGACGCGGCGGGAGGCATCTCCGACATGAAGGAGTACCCGCCCATGTACGAGCTCATCACCGTGTGGGATGAGCTGCAGGAGGTGACGCTCTCGCACCTCGCCGGCATGTCGGCGGCCGAGCTCGACGCGGAAGCGGGCCAGGGATTCCCTACCGACG
>JBDHFS010000113.1:0-9322 GCA_039590285.1 Gemmatimonadota bacterium | reverse complement strand
TGACCTCCAGCAGCGTCAGGACATCTCGCTGCGCAACCAGCTCACGAACGGCTTTCTCGGCCTCATGGAGCTTCCAGTCGAGCGGCTTGTTCATACCCGGATGCCTTTCGAGGCGGTCGTCGAGTCTGTCCTCTCGCAGTCCCAGGAAATCGACGGCGTGAAACTGGTACGTAATCGGACCGCGGCGACTTCTCGCGGCCGCCCCCACCAGGCGAAACGCCGGCGCCGGAAGGAGCATGCGCAGTGTGTGATAGTACGGAAGACGGGCCACCGGCGTTGTGCCGAGAGGCACCTCCCAGATGGAGCCGTTGGCAAGGTGCGATCTGACCGGCTTGGCCGGACCGAATACACCGCTCCAGATATCGGACCGCGTGGCGTACCGTCCGGTGGCGCTTCGCCTGGCCACGGCCATCCTGAGCAAAGGAAGCAGTATGGATGGGTAGCTCGAGGCATCGTACACGTAACCGGCATCGACGAGGGCGAGCATCAGGTCCGGCGACGTATCCCAGCTCGGCGCTCTGAAACCGAGCACCTCTGCTCCGGAAGCGGCTTCCAGCCTCTCCTTCGATTCTACGACCTCCGCATGCAGCCGGCTGTCGCTGAGGTTGGCGAACGGGAGTCGGTGGGTCATGGAGTGGCTCGCCACCTCATGCCCGCGGGACACGATCTCCCGGACGGTTTCCGGATGGCCGACGGCTTCCTCCGCGATCAGAAAGAACGTACACCGTGCTCCGGTCGCGTCCAGCATGTCGAGAGCGCGTGGGACGGCCAACCGATACGCCGCCCCGTCATCCGGGGGTCTTTGGTATCCGTATCCGCCGAGGTGGCTGGCGACGGAGTCAACGTCGATCGACAGACCGGCGATCTTCCCTTTCATGGGCCACCTGCCAGGTTCTCGAGGATCTCGTCTGCGGTCTCGCGTGCCACCCGTGCCGAGCTGTTCCAGGAGGTCACGTGCGGATACACCTGCGTCGTCGTCGCCAGGTAGACTCTGCCCGGGACCAGTTCAGCCGGAGGAGCCCTCCGGCCGTATCCGGGTGTGTAGACCGGCTCGACGAAAGGCGCTCGGAATACAAAGCTGTCGATCACGTCCTCGGGCGCAAGTTCGGGAAAGAGCTCCAGGAACGCCTCCACATATTGCTTCGCGATTCCCTCAGGGTCTCGCTCGAACAACGGATGCGAGCGGTGTACATAGTTCATCAGGTACACGAAGTGATGGCCCGCTTCGCCCTCCGGATCCACGAGGCTGGTCGTCTCCACGATTCCGTCGAACGGAGCTCCTGATCGCACGACCGCGATCCAATAATGCTCGGTGAGTGGCCTGCGCAATACGACAAGCACGTTGACCACTCCCTGGTAGTCGATCTCCGGGTCAACCCGGTCCAGCCACGGCTCGATCGCTCCACCCTCGACCGTACGGCGAAGTAGAGGGAGGGGGATGGTCGAGATGACCCTGTCGAAGAATTGTGGCTCACCATCGACGGTAAGCGTGGGCATCCCGTTTTCATGGATGTCGAGGTGCTGCACCTGTGTGTTCAGAAGGAGTCGGGCTCCCCGACTTTCAAGAGAAGAGACGATGGCGTCGGCAATGGCCTTGTAGCCGCCCCGAGCGTATCCCTTCACCTCCTTCTTCGTCCCTTTTTCTCGGGTGAAGCGTGACCAGTACCACAGCGCCGGGATCGTCCGGTACGCATCCCCGAACTTCGCCTCCAGTAGAGGACGAAGCAGGCACTCGAACCCTGTTCTGCCGCTCAATCGGATCAGCCAGTCCTCCACGCTCACGTCGTCCAGCGGGCCGGGCCGGGAGAAATGGGACATGTAGAGGGCGGAGAGGCCGAGCCGCACTCTGCTCGCGAGTGGAGCCGGTCGGAAGCGCAGCAGGTCGATAGGTCGGTTCAGCGGATACATCTCGTTCTCGTAAAGATAGCCCAGAGACGTATGCTGCCAGTGCACCTGGTCGGCCACGTCCAGCTCATCGAGTATGCCGAGCAGGTGGTAATCGTCAGGCAGCATCACGTGGTAGAACTTCTCCACGTTTCGCCCCCCATACTCGAAGAATGTGCCCAGACCGCCGAATCGGTCCGTCGACTCGAAGAGGGTCACGTGCACGCCTTCGGAAGCCAGGTAGTGAGCGCTCGCCAGTCCCGAGATCCCGCCGCCGATGATCGCTACGTTGGGGGATTCCGATGATTCTGTCGACGTATCGGAAACGTCCAGTGTCATAGTGCCTTTGCCGATGGTCACCGCAAGGGTGCCCGGTCGTCATCACGCCTGTCTCGAGCAACTCAACGACCTCAAGAAACGAGCCTGAACATGGAGATTCGTAAGTTGTTTATAATGAGGTAGTTGGGCAGACGTCCGCTCCAGCTCTGTTGCGCAGGCGCCACAGTCGTGCACTCGACATCCCCTCGGGCCCGAGACGGTCAGACATATTCTACCGGTATCACTTGGTCTGCCGTGAGAGAACCGTGGCGCCGGGGAGACCGCGCCCCGCTGCGCCCTTTTCGGTCGGACCGGAGGCAGTGATATTGCCGGAACGCCGTTCCGGCGATTGCCGGACGGTCACCGGATCACCTGGCGGTTTGCATGTGCCCCGAGACATACCCGGTCAGCGACGTCTCACACAGTGCCGAGGAGACGGGCTCGTCCGATCTTCGAGCCGCATACCGGCGCATCCGCGATCTCGAGCCGATGAACGGCTGGATACGGGGTGCCGTGCGGAGGGAGCGCGTTCATGCTCCCTTCACAGGCGAGCCGCTGGCCGAAGTGCCATTGGCTGGGGCGGGCGACCTCGACTACGCCGGCGAGGGCGCCCGCACCGCGCAGATCGAATGGCGATCCGTCCCGGTGCCGGAGCGGGCGGCGATCCTGGATCGCTTTCGAAAGCTGCTCCTGGACCGCAGCGAGGGGATCCTCGACGTCGTGCAGCTCGAGACAGGCAAGGCCAGGCGGCACGCGTTTGAGGAAATCGCCGACGTGGCGTTCGTCGTCGGCTACTACGTTGGTACGGCTGGCCGTCTCTTGAGACCGAGGAATCGGAAGGGGGCCATCCCGGGCTTCACGCGCACGGCCGAGGTGCGGCACCCGCACGGCGTGGTCGGGGTGATCGCTCCGTGGAACTACCCCCTCGTTCTGGCGGTGTCCGACTCGCTGCCGGCTGTGCTCGCCGGGAATGCAGTCATCGTGAAGCCGGACCTGCAGACCACGCACACGGCGCTCGCCGCGCTCGAGATCATGCTCGAAGCCGAGCTTCCGGCGGGCGTCTTCCAGGTGGTGCCGGGCGACGGACCCGGTACCGGGTCCGCGCTCGTGGACCGCGCCGACTACGTCTCGTTCACGGGATCGACGGCTACGGGTCGGGTCGTGGCACAGCGTGCGGGGGCGCGGCTGATCGGCTGTTCCCTCGAGCTGGGCGGGAAGAACCCGATGATCGTGAGGGCCGACGCGGATCTTGGAAAAGCCGTGGCGGGCGCCGTGCGCGGCTGTTTCGCCAACGCGGGGCAGTTGTGTGTCGCCTCCGAGCGCCTGTACGTACATCGGTCGCTGTTGGAGGCGTTCCTGGCGTCGTTCGCTGCGAAGACCCGGGGCCTTAGGCTCGGAGCGGGCCTCGACTACGAGGCGGACATGGGCTCGCTCACGCACGAGCACCAGCTCCGCAAGGTGGAGGAGCACGTACGCGACGCGGTTGGGAAGGGAGCCGTGCTTCACGCGGGGGGCCGGGCCCGGCCCGATGTCGGCCCGCTGTTCTACGAGCCCACCGTGCTCACAGGCGTGACATCCGACATGCGGCTCCACTCGGCAGAGACGTTCGGGCCTGTCGTATCCGTGTACCCGTTCGACCTGGACGACGAGGCCGTCTCGCTTGCCAACGACTCGTGCTACGGACTCAACGCGAGCATCTGGTCGGCCGACGTGAAGGAGGCTCTGCGGATGGCGCGCCGCATAGAGGCCGGCACGGTCAACATCAACGAATCCTATTCAGCCGGCTGGGGATCGGTGGACGCGCCGATGGGCGGCAGGAAGGAGTCCGGCACGGGAAGGCGACACGGCGCGGAGGGCCTGCTGAAGTTCACGGAGACTCAAACGGTGGCGGTGCAGAAAGGAATCCCGCTCGACCTCTCCGCCCCCTGGATCGGAAGGAAGCCGGCTCGCGACTCCGCGATCGCCGTGCTGAAGAGGTTCCGGCCCCGCTCGAGCGGGCCCTGACGCGCCGGACTCTCGATTCCTTGCCCAAGGCACTGAAAGGAGCTGCGCGCATCGCCACCCATTTCTTCACCGGCTACCCGGGCTTCATCGGCTCGGGGCTCCTGCCACGCGTGCTGGAGCGCGATCCGATGGCCCGCGCGGTGTGTCTCGTGCAGGCGAAGTTCATTTCGCTGTCGCGGACGCGCCTGGCCGAGCTTCGTCTCGCCTACCCGCACGTGGTGGACCGAGTGGATCTCGTCGAGGGAGACATAACGCTACCCGATCTCGGGTTGGACCCGGCCGCGGAGCGCCACGCCCGCGAAGCCACCCAGATCTGGCACATGGCCGCCGCATACGACCTGTCCGTGAGCCGGGAGGTCGCCGTTCGAGTGAACGTCGAGGGCACTCGCCATGTGCTGGACCTGGCGAGCCGTTGTGCGGACCTGCGGCGATTCCATCACGTGAGCACCTGCTACGTCAGCGGACGTTACTCGGGTGTTTTCGCCGAGGAGGATCTCGAAAAGGGCCAGGCTTTCAACAACTCGTACGAGGAGACCAAGTTCCTGGCCGAGGTGGAGGTTCGCAGGGCGGCCGACGCCGGCCTTCCGACGACCGTGTATCGGCCGGCTATCGTCGTGGGAAACAGCCGCACGGGCGAGACGCAGAAGTACGACGGTCCGTATTTCGTCGTCCAGTGGGTGCTCCGGCAGCCCGGGACAACGGTCGTCCCGGTGGTCGGCGACCCGGACGCGACCCGGGTGAACGTGGTCCCGATCGACTTCGTGGTCGATGCGATCGCGCACCTGTCATCGCTTCCGCACGCGGCGGGGCGGACGTACCACCTGGCGGATCCCGATCCTCTGACAGTGACCCAGTTGCTCGAAGTCATCGAACGGGCGACCGGTAAGAAGCTACGAACGGTCACGCTCCCTCGGCGGACCGCGAAGTGGGCGATCGACAAAGTTCCCGGCGTGTACCGCCTGATCCGGATCCCTTCCGCTGCCGTCGACTACTTCGCTCACCCCACCCACTACTCGGTGCATCAGATGCGCACCGACCTGGCAGGGAGCGGTATCAGCGTACCGGCCTTCGAGACCTACGCGGACCGGCTCGTGAGTTACATGCGCGGCCATCCCGAAGTCGGTTCGCGCGCCATGACCTGAAGGATCCGTGTGGGGCCATCGCCAGCCGCGGACCGGGCACAGCATCTCCGCCGTCTACTCTGGCGGGAACAGATCCTCCGGCAGCTCGGCCGGTCTCCGCTTGAGCCTCGCCAGACCGATGCCGCCGAGGATCATCACCGTGCCCGCCACCTGGACCCACGTCGGGACCTCCCCGAGCGCCAGCCAGGCGACGATCAAGGCCACGACGGGAACGGTGTTGGAGTATACGGCGGTCCGGCTGCTGCCCAGGTGGCGGACCCCGTAGTACCACAGGATGTAGGCGAGCGCGATCGACAGGCCCCCGCTGAATGCCAGGCCGCCCCACGCACCCACGCTGATGCTCCAGTCCTGTGCCGCGAGGGCGGGGCCCGCGAGGATCAACAGCCCGATCGTACCGATCCACATGGTCCATGCCGTGACCGGGAGGGTCCCGTACTTCTGCACGTACGGGCTCGAGAAGACCGTATACAGCGACCACATCAGCGCGGCGGCGAGAATCGTGAGATCGCCGCGCACCGTGTCGGATCCGATACTCAAGCCCCGGCTGCTGCCCCACACGATCAACGCGATTCCCGCGATGGACAAAGCGACGCCCGCCCAGCCGGCCGCGTTGATGGTCTCGTGCTTGAGTCGGACGGACAGTACCGTGACGATGAGAGGCACCGTAGAGAGCATGAGCGCAGCGTTGCCCGCGAGCGTCCAATCGATTCCATAGATGAACAGCACCTGATAGCCGACGTTGCCCAGCACGCCCAGGCCCACGAGTCGGATGCGGTCGGACCTCTCGAAATGCGGCCTCTCGCCGGTGGCCATGAGAAAAGCCGCCAGGAGTACCGACGCGAGCACGAAGCGGAGCGAGTTGAAAGCCAGAGGGTGGAATTCCGAGAGCGCCGCCTTGACCACGGAGAAGTTCGAGCCCCAGATGAGGACGAGAAGGCCGATGGCCAGGTCCGGCGAGAACCGCGGACGCGGGTCCGGCACCTCACTTCGAGAGACGTTTTCGGGCATGAACCACACCTCGTCGACACGGGCGACACGATGCGCGGCGTCGGGCTTCGGTAGTAGCCGACCGGACCACAAGGGGCAAGAGGAGAACGGGAGATGAGGATAGCGCTGATACAGCAGCACGCGGCGGAGGACCGGACTGAGAACCTGGAGCGCGCGCTCGACAACATGGGAGCGGCCAAGCAACGGGGCGCCGATTGTGTGGTGTTTCCGGAGGTGGGGCTCACCCGGTTCTTCCCTCAGCGCCGGGGCTTCTCGGAGGCGGCGGAGTGGGCGGAAGCGATCCCGGGTCCCACCGCGGACCGAATCGCGGCGAGGGCCCGCGAGCTGTCCGTGGTGACCGTGTTCAACATGTACGAGCGCGATGAGGACGGCCGCACGTTCGACAGCTCGCCCGTGTTCGAGGCGGATGGGACCCTGCTCGGGCTCACCCGGATGGTGCACATCACGGACTACGACTGGTTCCACGAGCAGGAGTACTATGACCCCGGTGACCGGGGTGCACCGGTCTACTCCACCAGCGCCGGGCGCATAGGGGTGGCGATATGCTATGATCGGCATTATCCCGAGTACATGCGGGCCCTCGGCGTAGCAGGGGCGGAGGTGGTGACGATTCCGCAGGCCGGGGCGATCGGAGAGTGGCCGGAGGGGATGTACGAGGCGGAGATCCGCACCGCAGCCTTCCAGAACGGCTATTTTGCGGCTCTGTGCAATCGGGTGGGCCCCGAGGAGAAGATCACGTTCGCCGGCGAGTCGTTCGTCTCGGATCCCGAGGGTGTGGTGCTCGCCCGGGGAGCGACGCTGGAGGACGACATCGTCGTGGCCGATCTCGACCTGAGGGCCGCGGCGGAGTCAACGGCGCGAAGGCTTTTCTGGAAGGACCGGCGGCCCGAGCTTTATGGCGACTGGCTGTGACGCCAGCGGTTTTACGACAGGGTGAGTCTCGCGGCTGGGATCGCGGGTTCTCCGAACGCAATCCAACGATCCAGATGGGACTTTGAGAGCATGCGAAACCGATTTCACTTCGCGCTGAGCACGCTGTGTGTGCCCGCGGCCCTGCTGGCCGCCGCCTGCGCGGAGGGCCCGGACGGCCCCGGCGCGGGCGTGGAAGGATCCTCCTCCGCGATCCCCGAGAGCCCGCTTCCGGACTCGAGTGGCTGGGGCACACATATCCTGGCCGTGGCGGTGGCGCCTGACAGCTCGGTTTGGGTCGGCACCTACGGCGACGGAATCTACGTGAGCCGGGACGGCTCGGGGGCGGAGTGGGAGCACATCACGTCCGGCGACTCCGCTTCGATCTCGTGGGACTTCGTGAATTCCTTCGCCTTCTCGCGTGGCGAAGTGTGGTACGGCACGATCGGAAACGGATGGGGTCTGTCGCGCGACGGTGGCCAGACGTGGGAGAACTGGACGTTCGGGAAGCTCGGCCCCAGATGGCAGTACGTGGTTCCGGACGGGATCCGCGCAGTGGAGGACACGGTCTACATCGCGACGGCTGACGGACTGCGCGTCACGACGGACGATGGTGAGACGTACCGGGACGTGGCGGTGGAGCCAGGAGTCCCGAACAAGTATCTGCTCTCGCTCGACGTGAGAGCGGCCCCGGGAGTCGTCCCGGCCGTCAGCCTGACGCATCTGCGAGGGCTCTCCGAGAGCGGAGACGGGGGGCGCCACTGGACCGTCGGCATCCGCGTGACCGGCGAGTCAGCGCGCAGACTGGGGTGGATCCCGCCACGCGAGGAGGTATGTGCCGCCACCGAGCTGACGCGTCGGCTGTGCGACTGGAGGTTCCAGTTCCGTACGTACCCCGATCCGGGAGGAGAGGTGATCCTCCCGTCCGAGCGGGAGCACTTCTGGTTCGAACGTCCCGTGGGGCCACAGGACAATCCGCACCTGGACCAGACTTACACGTACGGCTCGACCATGGGCGGCAATTTCCAGCAGCACCAGGGAGTCGAGTTCAACGTGCCCGCCGGGACGGAGATCCGGGCGGGCGGTCCGGGTTCGGTAGCTTTCGCCGGCGAGGCGGAGGCCGGGGCGTTGACCGTGGTCATCCGGCACGACGAGCAGCTGGACGGCGAATTCCTGTGGTCAACCTACTACCACAATGTACAGCTCGAGGTCTCGGAGGGAGATTCGGTAGGGGCCGGCGACGTCATCGCACTGGCTGGAAACACGGGCCGCGCAACCAACGACCACCTGCATCTCGAGATCCACGTGACTCCTGAGGACGACGTTTCACTCGTGGTCAACCCGGAGGAGCGTTATCCGCCCTTCTCCCGGAACCCCCAGCTGTGGATCCGGCCACTCCCCGCGACCGGTGTCATCGCCGGTCGTGTGTTCGACTCGGCCGGCGAGCCGGTGCCGGGCGCCCGCATCTACGGCATCACCAAGGCGCACCCGATAGAGACTCCGTTTTCGTTCGCGGAGACGTACGAGGACCGGGCCAACCCGGACCCGACCTTCGGGGAGCACTTCGCCATCGGCGACGTACCGATCGGCGAGTACGTGCTCGGAGTCGAGATCGAGGGGGAGAGAGTGTTCCGGAAGGTCGTGGTCGAGGAGGAGAAGGTTACGGAGGTGGAGTTCCGGCCGTAGCGGTGGCATCGACGGCATGAGCAGTCGGTGTTGCGTCAACGCCACTATTGACGGGCACGGCCCCCCGTCCCTCAGTTGTGGAAACTAATCTGACAGGACCCCCGGAATGGAGGCTCGAATGGCCCGCCGACTGTTGTCGCTCACCCTCCTCGCCATGCTCGCCGTCGCGTGCGACGATGCCGCGACCAGCCCCGACGCCGACGTCGCTCCGGACGCGGCCTCGGAAGCGATGTTTAAGAAGTCCCGGGGCATGACCGAGATGGACCAGTCGCCTCTGTACCGGGACTTCTCGAAGTGGAACACCCGGCTGCGGGAGGCAGGCCTGAACATCCAGTTGGCCAAGTACGAATACGTCACGCTCGGGGTGATGG
>JBDHFS010000112.1:0-9359 GCA_039590285.1 Gemmatimonadota bacterium | reverse complement strand
CCGACCTGGCCTTCGACCTCCGAGAGATTGTCCGTGAGGTGGCGGTTCTCCAGTCGGAGACGCACCAGCTCCGCTTCGCGCGCCGCGTCGAGAGTGAGGCTGGCGAAGAAGGCCCCCACGACGAGGGCGAACGTCGCGAGAGCGACGACCGCCAGTCGGACCACGCGTCGGGATATACGGAGCATCCGTATCCCGCCGCCGCCATCCGGCATGATCTGGACCGTCCAGTGGGAAGGCTTGTCCTTCCCGTTGTAGGCGGATCCGTGTGAAGACATATTTTTCGTACCCTGATATTCGTTTCCGATCGACCGGATAACACCGGCCCATCCCGCGGCCTGAAAGCACGCGCCCCTGCGGTGCTCGCAAGTCTCGCGCCTCGATGCACGAACGCGTACCGAACACCGACTCGGCGTCGAGATTCCGTGCAGTTGAGTTGTTGGCTTCGGTTCCAGCGATCACGCGGATCCGAGCGGGACGAGGGGAGACTAAGCCTGCCGTGGAAGGGGTGTCAAGCTCGGCGACTCAATCGGAATCGGCCGCTCGCTCCGCCCGGGGGAACAGTACCGTGTCCCAACGCTCCGGCACGGTCGACGGGATATGATCGGGAAGCCCCTGCAGCGACGGCAGTTCCTCGCCGCCGAGACGCCGCCACATCTCGTCCGCCTTGGCCGGAATGAACGGCTCCAGCAGGACCGCCGTCGTCGCGAGCCCGCGTACCAGCGCTCCCAGAACCGCGTCGAGCCGCTCCGCTGACTCCGGTTCCTTGGCCAGCTTCCACGGTTGCTCGGTGTCGATGAAACCGTTGGCTTTCCGAACGATCGACATCGCCGCGTCCAGGCCCTCATACAGCCTGTGCTCGCTCATGGCGGCCGAGTAGGCTTCGACCGCGCCGTCGATCGCCGCGTCGAGTTCCGTGGCTCGGGCCGGCGTCACCTGTCCTGCCCGGTACTTCCGAATCATGGTGACCGTCCGGTTGAGGAGGTTTCCCAGATCGTTCGCGAGGTCCGAGTTGTATCGCTTGTCGAATTGATCCAGGAACGCGTCGACCGACGCGAAATCCCGATCCCGGTCCCACGGAATCTCTCGCAGCAGGAAGTAGCGGAAGGCATCCGGACCATGGCGATCCACTAGGTGGTCCAGATTCAGCAGCATGGCCTCGGACTTGGAGAGCTTGCCGCCGCTGATCTTGACGAAGCCGTGGCCCCATACCGTCTCCGGAAGCTCCAGTCCGGCGGACATCAGCATCGAGGGCCAGATCACGCAGTGGAACCGGGTGATGTCCTTGCCGATCACGTGCAGGGCGGCAGGCCACCACTCATCGTATCCGGGCTCGGGAAACCCGATAGCCGAGATGTAGTTCGGTAGCGCGTCGAACCACACGTATACCGTGTGGCCCTCCTCTCCCGGGAATGGAACTCCCCACGGGACGCGGGAGCGCGAGGCCGAAATGTCGTCCAGGCCACTCTCGAGCAGGCGGAGTATCTCGTTTCGACGACTTTCGGGCTGGATGAACCCGGGGTTCCGCTCGATGTGCTCGAGGAGTCGGTCCCGGTAGGCGGACAGCCGGAAGAACCAGTTCTCCTCTTCCGTCCACACGATCTCGCGCGTGGGATGCGTCGGACAACGGCCTTCCTCGAGGTCCGCTTCGCGCTTGAACGCCTCGCATCCCGTGCAGTAGTAGCCCTCGTAACGGTCCCGATACAGGTCTCCGGTCTCGCGAATCCGCTCGATCAGCGCCTGAACGGCTCTCCTGTGGCGAGTCTCGGTGGTCCGTATGAAGTCGTCGTGCGAGATGTGAAGCCGCCTCCACACGGCCTCGAACCGCTCGGCGAGCTCGTCCACCAGGTCCTGCGGAGTTCGCTCCTGGCGCGCCGCCTCCTGCGCGACCTTCTGACCGTGCTCGTCCATGCCGATGACGAACCGAACGTCGTCGCCCGAGAGACGCCGGTAACGGGCGACCGCGTCGGCTCCCACCTTCTCGTAGGCGTGGCCGATGTGAGGGTCGCCGTTCGAATAGTCGATGGCCGTCGTCAGGTAGTATCGTGGCACGATACCGGTCTCGTGAGCGGGGAAGAGTTCCGGGCTGGGGTCAGCCGGAATCACCGACGGAAGGATTCCGATCCCGCCGCCTGCGCGCTGCCGCCGCTTCAACCTTCAGGTCCGCGAGCTCCACGGTCCGCGCTTCGCCGTCCGCCCCTCGAAGCGTGATGGTCTCGCGGAAGAAGTCCCAGCCGGTGACCTCCTCCTGGCCGCGGCTGGTGTGGAGATGCTTGCCCACCCGCGGAAAGCGCTTTTTGGCTTGGACATACAGCTCGTGTTCGTATCGCAGGCACGACATGAGCCGGCCACACGCGCCCGAGATCTGGGCTGGATTCAGCGACAGGCCCTGATCCTTGGCGAGCTGCAGCGTGACCGGTTCGATCTCCGGCAGCCACAGCCGGCAGCACAACTCCCGGCCGCAGCGCCCGATTCCGCCGAGTCGCTTCGCCTCGTCCCTTACCCCGATCTGTCGCAGCTCGATACGGGTCTTGAACGTGCGTGCCATCTCCTTGACCAGGGCTCGGAAGTCGACCCGCTTCTCGGCCGTGAAGTAGACCGTCAGCTTATTCCGGTCCCACTGCCACTCCGCCTCGCTCACCTTCATCTTCAGCCGGTGCTTGCTGACCAGCGATCGGGTCCGGGACCGAACCTCGTCCTCGGAGGCATCCAGCTTCAGCCGACGCTCCACATCGGCGGGTGACGCTCGGCGGAGGATCTTGCGGGCCGGCGGGACCACCGGACCGTGATGAGCGTGGTCGCAGCCACCCTCGCAACTGTGCGTCTTCCCGTCCACGGCTCGTTTGACCCAGCCGAGATCCTGCCCCCGGTCGGCCTCCACGATGACGTATTCGTTGCTCCGCATCGGGGCGGCGCCGCGGTAGCCGTAGTATTCGGTGCGGACGCCCTTGAACATTACCTGGACGATCTCGAACAGCTGCCCGGCCGCGACCGGGGTCGGCGTCGACGAGATGGGCCTGGGGGCCGGGTGTGTGGGCCGTGGTCTCCCCCGGTCTCCGCGGCGAGCGGAAATGGGTCTTGGCCGGGGGCGACTTCCCCCGCGGTCCGGTCTTTCGCCACTACGGCGCTCGTCCGGACGGCCGCCCTCCGGCTTGCCGCGCTCGTCCGGACGGCCGCCCTCACGGCGCCCGCCGTCTTCACTCACCCGCGGCCTCCTCCTCTACTTCCCCCCACGCGCCCATGGCGTAGTATTTCTCCCGCCGTGCCGTAACGAGCTGCTCCGGATCGAGCTCGTCGAGCTCCGCCAGGCAGCGCAGGATCGCCGTGCGCAAGGTGGCTGCCGCGCCCTCCGCGTCCACGTGCGCGCCGCCTTCGGGCTCCGCGACCACCTCGTCGATGATCCCGGAGTCCGCGAGGTCCGCGGCCGTCAACTTGAGCGCCTCGGCCGCGTCCTCGGCCATGTCACGGCTTCGCCACAGGATCGCGGCGCATCCCTCGGGAGAGATGACCGAGTAGATCGCGTTCTCCATCATCAGAACACGGTTGGCCACGGCGATGCCCAGGGCTCCGCCGCTGCCACCCTCTCCGATGATACACGCGACGATGGGAACCCGGAGACCGGCCATCACGAACAGGTTACGCGCGATCGCCTCGGCCTGTCCCCGCTCTTCCGCCCCGATCCCGGGATAGGCTCCCTGCGTGTCTACGAAAGTAATAACCGGACGGCCGAATTTCTCGGCCATCAGCATCAGGCGCTCGGCCTTCCGGTACCCCTCGGGATGCGGCGATCCGAAGTTGCGGTGCAGGTTCTCCTTCATGTCACGGCCCTTCTGGTGGCCGATGACCATGACGGAGCGCCCGTCGAGCGATGCCCACCCTCCGACGATCGCTGGATCGTCGCGAAAGTTCCGGTCCCCGTGCAGCTCGATGAAGTCGCCGCACATCATCCGGATGTAGTCCAGGGTGAACGGACGCTCCTGGTGACGCGCCAGCTGCACGCGATCGTAGCGCGAGAGGTCGACCGGTTCCGCGTTCTCGATACGCCTCTCCAGTTCGTGCATCTCGTCGTCTACATCGATCCCCTGGCGTTCGGCCAGGGTCCGCAGCTCTTCGAGATGTTCACGCATATGAGTAAGGCCTTCCCGGCCCTCAACGCTCATCAGACTACTCGCGAATCAGATGTACACGCTCCCTGCCCAACAGGGCCCGGAGGTCCGCGAGCAGTCCGGGGGACGGCATCACCCGGAGTGACTTCGAGGCCAGCAGCGGGGGTTCCACCCCGTTGCCATCGGGATGCCACCTGAGATACAGGGCTCCCTCGCCCGGCGAAGCCTCCAGCAGCTCGCGCACGCTGCGGAACTCTCCGGGGTGCGCCTCGTCGCCCTCCCGGAGATCGATACAGACCCCGACCAGCCCGCCCGCGTTCATCTCCTTGAGCAAGCGAACCGAGTCGACAAAGATGGGGGGATTCTCGTCATCCCGCGAGTTTCCCGACACCATGCCCTCGATGAGCACGGGTGCGTCCTCGGTAAACAGCCCTCGCACTTCCGTCCATACGTCGCCGAATACCAGGGCATCCGCCGTGCCGTGGAAGTCCTCCACGGTGAGGCGGCACCACTCCTTCCCAGAGTTGCGGGACACGCGAACGTCCATCGACGTGACCACACACGCGAGCTCGATGCGTCGGTCGCGCAACGACTCGAACGTCGACGTGTTGGCCTCGATGGCGAACATCTCCACGAGGTCGCGGTAACGCTCGAGCGGGTGGCCCGAGATGTAGAAACCGAGAACGGCCTTTTCTTCCTTGAGCCGCTCGGCTTCCGTAAGCGGAGCGGTCCGGGGCAGACCGGGGTCGGGGCGCTCGACCTGTCCGGCCGACCCGAACAGAGACTCCTGACCGGTGTCGATCTCTCGCCGGCGCAGCTGCGCCTCGGAGAGGACGGTCTCGAGGCCGGCCTTCATGGCCGCCCGCTCGCCGAACTCGTCCAGCGCGCCCGACGAGATCAGGCACTCCAGCACCCGCTTGTTGTTGAGCCTCAGGTCGATTCGCTGGCAGAAGTCGAACAGGGCTTCGAACGGCTTCTCCCGGCGCGCCTCGATGATCGAGTTGATGGCCGACTCTCCTACGCCCTTGATGGCCCCCAGACCGAACCGGATCCGCTGGTCATCCACCACCGTGAACTTGTAGCGGGACTCGGTGACACTCGGCGGAAGGACCTCCAGGCCCATCGATCGGGCCGTCGTGATGTACTGCACCACCTTGTCGGTGTTGTCGATGATCGAGCTGAGCAGCGCCGCCATGAACTCGGCCGGGTAGTGCGCCTTGAGCCACGCGGTGCGATACGAGATCACGGCGTAGGCCACGGCGTGCGCCTTCGGGAATCCGTAGCGGCCGAACGTCCGGATGAGGTCGGCTATCTCGTGCGCCTTCTTCTTCGACAGGCCCTTCTCCACGGCCCTCTCGCAGAACTCCTCCAGCACCCTCTTGGTGAGCGCCGCGTCCTTCTTGCCCACGGCCTTCCGGAGCACGTCCGCCTCGGCGAGCGAGAATCCCGCCAGCACGTTGGCGACGCGCATCACCTGTTCCTGGTAGGTGATCACGCCGTAGGTGGACGCGAGCGCCTCCTCCAGCTCCGGGACGGGGTATCGCACCTCCTCGAAACCACGCTTTCGCCGGATGAACACGTCCGTCATCCCGCTGTCCAACGGACCGGGACGGATCAGGGCGTTCACCGCCACCAGGTCGTCGAACCGGTCGCAGCGCATAGCGCGCAGCTTCTCGGTCGCGAGCGACGACTCGAACTGGAAGACTCCCCGTGTTCCCCCGGCGGCCAGCATCTCGTAGACCGCCGCATCATCCAGGCCGACCTCGTCCCAGTCGACCGAGATTTCGTGCCGCCGCTGGATCGCTCCCAGCGCATCGTGGATCACGGTGAGCGTGCGCAGGCCGAGAAAGTCCATCTTGAGCATCCCGACCTTCTCGAGCGCGATCATGTCGTACTGCGTGATGACCTGGCCGCCGTTCTTGGCGTCGCGGCACACGGGCACGTACTCGTCCAACGGGCCGGGGGCGATCACGATCCCGGCGGCGTGCACCGAGCTGTGGCGGGACAGTCCCTCGATGCTCATGCCGTAGTCGAGCAGTTGTCGCGCCCGCGGATCGCTCTTGTACAGGTCCGCGAGCTCCTTGACCTTGTCGACCGCATCCTCGATGGAGAGCGAATAACCGGCGCTCGACGGGATCAATTTGGCCAGCTTGTCCGTCTCGGCGGGAAGAAATCCGAGAGCCCGGCCCACGTCTCTCACCGCGGCCCGGGCCTGCATCGTCCCGAACGTGATGATCTGGCCTACCGAGTCCGCGCCGTACTTCTCCCGCACGTAGTCGATGATCCGGTTACGCCGCTCGTAACAGAAGTCGATGTCGATGTCGGGCATCGACACGCGCTCGGGATTCAGGAAGCGCTCGAACAGGAGACCGAACTCGAGCGGGTCCACGTCGGTAATGCGCAGGCAATACGCCACGATGGATCCGGCCGCGGATCCACGGCCCGGCCCGACGGGGATGTCCAGCTCGAACGCCGCACGGCAGAAGTCCCACACGATGAGGAAGTAGCCGGCGTATCCCGTGGTCGAGATGACTTCCAGCTCGTAGTCGAGGCGCTGGCGCACCTCATCGGGAATCGGGTCGCCGTACCTCTCCAGCGCTCCCGTTTGCGCCAGGTGACGAAGGTGCTCGGCATCGTCAGCGAACTCGTCCGGCACCGGGAAGCCAGGCAGGTAGTGCTTCTTCTCGAATTCGATCCCGCAGCTCTCGGCGATCTCGACGGTGTTCGACATGAGATCTGGCCGGTCCGGGAACAGCTCCGCCATCTCGTCGGCGGACTTGAAGTAGGACTCCTCACCATAGAATGAGAGGCGGTCCGGGTCGCTCTTGATCACGCCCGTGCCGATGCACAACAGGGTGTCGTGCACATCGGCATCTTCGCGCCTCAAATAATGCGCGTCGTTGGTCACTACGGCGGGAAGGCCCAGCTCGTCGGCGATCTTGAGGATCCCCGCGTTCACATCGGCCTGTCCGGGGATCCCGTGGTCCTGCACCTCGAGGAAGTAGCGCCCGGGGAAGGTGCGAGCGTAGAACTCGGCCGCCGCCTTCGCGTGGTCGTACCGTCCGACTTCCAGGTTCTTGGCCACCTCGCCCGAGAGGCACGCGCTGAGGACGATGATCCCTTCCGAATGCTCCTCGAGAAGCTCGTGGTCGAGACGCGGCTTTCGGTAGAAGCCCTCCGTGTACGCTCGCGAGGTCAGGCGGACCAGGTTCCGGTAGCCCGTCAGGTCCTTCGCCAGGACGACCAGGTGGGCGTATTCGGCCGGCGCGTTCCGGGGACGCTCCCTCTCCCGGCGATCGCCGTACGCCACGTACGCCTCGAAACCGAGAATCGGCTTGATGCCTTTCTTGTGCGCCTTCTCCTGGAAATCCCAGGCTCCGTGCAGGTTGCCGTGGTCGGTGATCGCCAGTGCCGGCATCCCCATATCGGCGGTACGGCCGACAAGCGCATCGATCCGGTTGGCTCCGTCGAGGAGCGAATACTCGCTATGGCAGTGCAGATGAACGAACGACATCGGGCGGTAAGACGCGCTCCTCTCGAGGGGCTCCGGTTTCCGGTTCAGCCGACGCAGTCGAAAGAGTCCAGGATCTGCTCGAGCTGCATCAGGTATTCATACTTGCTGCGCCTCGGGTTGGGCGAGTACAGCCAGGCGTCCAGGTAGATCACCGCCTCGCCGCAGCGCACGGCGCGCGCCAGGAAAGGCCCGGCCGCCGGGTACGCCGCGCGGTCCTTCCAGATCCCCCTCACCTCCACCGCCTCCGACCCGTTGAGGTCTAATGTCCGGCCCGAGCCCAGAGTCACGTCGAAGTCCTGCGGGACGTTGTACTGGTCATCGTCGACCGTGGTGCGCCATACGTACACCATCTGCGGCGAGATCGAATCGACCGGCTCGCCCCGCTGGATGAGGATCGAACGGATCAGCTCGCTGGGGTCCGGGTTGTCGTTTCGGATGAGCGTGATCCCGGCATCCCTCACGACACGCTGGTAGACCCGCGGAATCTCGAGCGTGAAGCCGTACGTCTCGCGCAGGAAATCGGCCGTCGCCGTGTCGACGCCGCTCACGAACATCCGCCTCACGACGTAGTCGCGGAACTGACCTTCCAGTCGCTCGGACAGCCCGGGCAGATGCTCGAGCCAGGACTCCACCTCTCGGCCCGGCTCCAGCACTACGGCCGTAGCGAGCTGGCCCCTGGCCCACACGTTCTGCGCCTGTACGACCTCGCCGGGCGAGACGCTCTCCCGGCCCGCCGCCTCCGCGACCATCCGCACGCCCTCGTCTTCCGGCGTCCCGAAGACGAGGATCTGCCGCCACAGCAGGAGCTGGCTCACCTCCTCCGAGGTGGGATCGGTCTGCGTGACGTTGAAGATCTTCTCCGCCCGCGTCGTGTGAACGGTCCGCTCGAGGGCCTGGTACGTCGCGTCCTCCACCTGGGCCCAGACGTCGTCGGGGGCCACCACGATAAGCGAATTGGCCTCACCCATTGCGGACGGAAGACCGCACGCCACCAGGCCGACGATGCCTGCGAGCAGGAACGCGAAACGGCCCCGGAAGGGGCCTGCCTGGCGCGGTCTGATATACGGGTCCATGGGCCGCCCGTCCGTCGGAGAAGTGGTGCGATTCGGTCCGGCTTGCCAAACTACCTCGACGCTCAGACGCTCAGCAACGGCCACCGCCGCCGGCCCGCGAACTTTCGCGAATCCTGAGGGTAAGCGGGCGGTCGTGAGGTGCATCCGGCTCCCGCGCGCGCCGATCACACGGACGGAAAAAGGACGGAATCGATACCGGTGGACTCCATACGCAACATCGCCATCATCGCTCACGTGGACCACGGCAAGACGACGCTCGTGGACCAGATGCTCCGCCAGACCGGCTCATTTCGGGCCGGCCAGAAGGTCGAGGAGCGAGTGATGGACTCAAACCCGCTGGAGCGCGAACGGGGCATCACCATCTTCTCCAAGAATGCGTCCATCCGGTGGAGAGCTCCCGGCGGAGGCGGAGTGAAGATCAACGTGGTGGACACGCCGGGACACGCCGACTTCGGCGGGGAAGTGGAGCGCATCCTGCGGATGGTGAACGGCGTGCTCCTGCTGGTCGACGCGTTCGAGGGCCCTATGCCGCAGACCCGGTTCGTGACGCGGAAGGCCCTGGAGCTGGATCTCCACCCGGTCATCATCGTGAACAAGGTGGACCGGCCCGATGCGGACCCGGAGAGAGTGCACGACGAGATTCTGGAGCTGCTGATGGAGCTCGAGGCG
>JBDHFS010000111.1:0-9383 GCA_039590285.1 Gemmatimonadota bacterium | reverse complement strand
GACCTCTGCCTCGTTGTGTCCCCGGTCGAAAATGTCCCCCGTCTGCACGATGACGAGGTCACCTCCGGTCCAGCCATCCGCCGAGTCGATGGCCCCCGCGATCCTCAGCGCGGCCCGGGTAGCCGCCAGGTCGCCATGCAAGTCACCGATCGCGACGATCCGCTCGACCGCATCGAGCCGGATCGGATACTCTTCCCGCGGCGGCGGTGCCTCAGGTGGCGTGGATTCTCCGGCGCACGCGCAGATCGCCAGGAGCGCGAGCAGCCCGCCGGCGCAGTGGGCCTTCACCGATTCATCACCGGGATCCGGATGTGCGACGGATACTCCGCCGAGTGGTGGACCTGGTTGTTCGCCACCACTCCCTCCACTTCGTCGTAGTTGCGGCCGCCCGTGTTCAGGTTCCGGGTGAATCGGGGGAAGTTGGAGCTGGATACTTCGATCCGGAGACTGTGACCGGGCGCGAAGTAGTTGGAAGTGGACATCGGACTGACCTCCACCTCGTAGACGTGGCCCGGCTCCATGAACACCTGACGGTCGTAGCCCTCGCGGTACCGGACCCGCTGGGTGGTCTCGTCCAGATTGTAGGCCCGGCCGTCCGGATAGACGTCCAACAGCTTCACCGTGAAATCCGTGTCGCGCGCATCCGATGACACGTACAGCGTAGCGCCGACCGTGCCGCTCACTTCGAGACCTTCCTCGAACGGGTCGGTCGTGTAGACGAGAATGTCCTGTCGTGAAGCCTCGACCTCCTGCTGGTCGAAGGAGCCTTCCTCGATCGCACCGCCCGTGCAGCACACGTTCCCTCCGAGCGAGACCACCGGGTCCATCGGGTCGTAGCTGAAAGCGTCTCGTCCATCTTCCGTCGGCGGCGCAGTCGTCAGGACCCCGTCGCCACCCAGCGTGTTGGCGTTGCCTCCCGAGCTCAGGTAGTACCTGACCGTCTCGACACTCTCTGGCGGCCAGGTCTCCGAGGTGCTCCACTCGTTGGAGCCCATCGTGTAGTAGCGGACTCTGGAAAGCGTGTCGGTGATCCCGTTGTGCTCGCTCTTCAGCCAGTGATCGAACCAGGCGTAGATCAGTTCGCTGTAATCCCAACGGGCGTCGCCCACACTGCGCTCGCCCACGACCGTGTTCTCCTCGGCCCGAGTGTAAGAGCAGTGTGTCACAGGCGCGATCATGGCGTACTGATTGTCCCGGGTCTCGGCGTCGACCCCGTTCTCCCGCACGTGGTTGAAAATGGCCAGGTTCGGGCCGATCGAGACATCGTACCACGACATGAACCAGAAGCTCGGGACACCGAATGGCTCATCGTCATGGTACAGGCCTCCCCGGTACCAGGCCGGATCGTTGGGGGTTCGCTGGATCATGCGGCCGCCCGTGGCCACGGGGGCGGGATCGGCATAGACACCCTCTGGCCCGTTCACGCTACGCATCAGGTCCTCGAGCGGGAGGTGCCAGAAGGCCTCTTTCCAGTTCACACGCGGCATCTCGGGAGCCAGGTCGAAATACAGCGCGAGCCGGGCCCGGTCGTCCGGATCCAGATCTGAATCGAACTGGGGCCGCTGCGTGTTCTGGACCCCGTACAGCCAGGAGAAGAACAGCATCTGCTCGGCCCCGCCCCGGTACCAGTTCCCCTGCTCGTACCAGTCACCGATCCTTCCCACGCCGGCCCCGAAGCCCTGTGGCACCATCGCCGCGTGCGCCGGGTGGTCGAGCGCCGCGAGGCCCATCTGCCACTCGGCCGTCGAGGAACAGCCCAAAGTGCCCACCTTCCCGCTGGACCAGGGCTGCTCGGAGATCCAGGTCAACGCGTCGTATCCGTCGGTCTTCGGCGGGCCGAGGATGTCCCACTCCCCTTCGGAGAAGAACTTGCCGCGCTCGTTCTGGTTCACGTACGCGTATCCGTGGCGGACGGCATCGAGAGGACGCTGCAGCTGCCAGGAGTTCATCTCTCCGTCGCCCCACAGGTTCATGTTGTAGGGCGTCTTGACGAAGATCGTCGGTACGGGCTCGCCATCGGATGTTCTCGGTCGGTATATGTGCGTTGCCAGGCGAACCCCGTCCCGCATCGGCACCATCACCATCTGCTCGACGATCGCGGCCTCGTTGAGAGCTGCCCACAGGTCTTCGCCCTGGTCACTGGCGGTGGGGGTCGTGGTCGACGCCTGGGCAGGCTGGTCCGAGGACGGTTGTGAGCACGCTCCGAGAACGGCGAGGAGCGCGACCGCCGTGGCCATGGGCAGCGAACGGAAAGCGTTGATCATGATCGAGCCTCTTACGCGGTGAGATGGAGACGGTAGGATAGAGGCCCGGCGCCGGCTTGGCTACCTTGATGGTGAGAGCGAAATGACACGGACCCGGAGAGCCCTCAGCTGAAGGGAATACGAATGATGAAGCCAGTCGCAGGCGACACGGCAACGCGCACCATCACGCTCACGGACGAGCACGTAGAGGCCTACGCGAGAATCACCGGCGACCGGAATCCGCTGCACTTCGACGAGGACTTCGCCGGGAAGACGAAGTTCGGCCGTCCAGTCGTCCAGGGCGGGCTGACCACGGGTCTGCTGCACGCCCTCGTGGCGATGGACATGCCGGGTCCCGGCACTGTGTTTCTGAGCCAGAACTGGCGCTTCACGGCGCCCGTCTTCATCGGCGACACGATCGCGGCCTCCGCGGAAGTCCTCACCGTTCACGCCTCGAAGCCCGTAACTCAACTCGCGATACGAGTGGTGCGTGGCGACGAGGAGGTCGTTCTGGAGGGCGAGGCGTGGTGCTATACGTTCTCTCCGTCAGGAAACCAGGAGTCGTAGGGCCGATACGCACCCCCTCATCTCCCAAAGGAGCGCTACATGTCTACGAGGCTCTCGATCGTCATGTTGTTGCTGGCAGTCATCGCCAACTCCTTCTGCGCCCCCGGCCCGTCCGAGACGAGCGAGGACGTGGTTCTCCGCATGATCGAGGCTGTCAACACGAGGGATTTCGACGCGCTCGATGGTCTCATCGCATCTGACGTGCGTCGCCACAGCGGAGCGACGCCGGATGTGAAGGTCGAAAGCCTGGACGACTTCAAGGCGTTCCTGTATCAGGACCTCGCCGGCGTCCCGGACGCCCGGCAGGAGGTCAACCAGATATTCTCCGACGGTCCGATGGTAGCGGTCCATGTGACGTATCGGGGCACGCAGACCGGGCAGATGGGACCGTTCCCGCCGAGCGACCTGCCGATCGAGCTACCGTTCATCGGCCTCCTGCGGGTCGAGGACGGAAAGATCGCCGAGATCTGGGTGGAGTGGGACAACCTCAACATCCTGTCTCAGCTCGGGCACTCTCCTCCTTCCCCGCCCCAGGCCCCCGCGGCCGAGGAGCTCTGAATCTCGGGACATTCCGGAGAGACTGCGCGACCAGGATGCCGTCGTGAGCGTGCTGCGGATTGCCGATATCAAGATGGCGAACTGACGGGTCGACGTTCCCGCTCTGATACCGGCCGGAGGGAACGGCCCGCAGATCGAGCCATCCCCTCCTTCTGTCCTACAGGTTGCCTGCGTTCAGCCGGCCATTCGCGTTCGGCTGCTCGTCCGTGGTCCACGGATCCAGGTAACCGACGATCGCGGCCTCGACCTGTTCCGGCGTCGCGTCGGGGTGATTCTGAAGGTACAGCAGTGCGGCGCCGGCCACGTGCGGCGTGGCCATCGATGTGCCCGACTTCAGGCCGTAGCCACCATTGTGGATCGTCGAGTAGATGTTGGTGCCCGGTGCCGCGACGGTCACCGGCGCCCCGTAATTGCAGTTAGCGTCGGTATCGTTCTCGGTGCTCGACGTTACAGTAATCGCTCCGTTTATCGGCTTCGTGTTTCCGTTGCTCCCTCCCGAAGCGTTGATGTCGTCGTCACCGACCAGGGCGGGTGAGAAATTGGCGGCATTCACGGGGAAGATGCACGCCCCGATGAGCCCATTGCCGGCCCCCATCGCGTAAACCACGCCGCCGTTGACCGAATTCCGAACGGCATCCTCCATGGCTACCGACGGATCACCGCCAAGACTCATGTTCGCGACCATGGGCTGGTTGGGGTTGGCAGCCTTCCGCGCACTGACTTCGTCGATTGCGGCGACTATTGCCGAGAGCGAGCAACTTCCGTCGGCGCCGCACGTCTTGAACCCGAATACGGGCGCGCCAGGCGCCATGCCCACGACCCCACCGTTACCGTCGACGGCTGCCGCCGTGCCCGCGGTGTGCGTACCGTGACCATGCCCATCCTCCGGGCCGCTGCCGTCCTGGAGGAAGTCCACCGCCTCGATGACGTTCAGATCGGGGTGGCTGCTATCGACACCGGAGTCGATGCCGAAGAACCAGGCCTGAATGGCGCAGCCGCCGCCGGTCTGCGTGCCGAGCCATGTCGGGTTGAGGTTGGCCTGGGTCTTCGCGATACCCCAGAGCTGACCGAGACTGTCGTGGTTGCCCGTGTCCGGACACTCACCCGGCGGCAGCTCGTCGGGTGTGGCACAAGCCACGTTCGAGTAGCCCGTGGGCACACCGCCCACGATGCCTCGTACCTGGTAGCAGTACTCGGTGCCCGCCGTCAGGCCGGAGTCCGTGTACGAGCGGACGTCCTCTCCCGCCTGGCCCAGATACGCGAAGCCGGTGCACCCGGTCCCTTCGCAGCGCTCGATCTCGAACGTCTCCTCGTCGGAGTTGTCCGTCCACGCCAGCCGGATGAGCGTGCTCGAGAGCACGGTGGCCGCCAGGTTGGTGGGCGGATCCGTCGAGGGTGTCGGCGGAGGTGGAGCGAGGTCGAGCGTCGTGGCCTCGAAATCGGTCATCGCCGCGAAGGCCAGGTTGCCGCTCCTCATGCGAAGACCTGCCCAGCCCGCTGCCGTGATGTCCGTATCCGTAGCCGACACGATCTCTATGCCGTCCACGACTCCCCTGATCGTCGAGCCCTCCATCTGGAGATCGACCAGGGGAGTGTCTCCAGGCGACGGCAGACTCTGGGTAGTGTACGCAAGCAGGTACTCCGACCCGTTGACGAACTTCTTAAGCTCCCACCGGTTCACGCCCGAGTACACGAACCCGAACATGTACATCGTCTTCGCGGTCGCATCCATCCGGCCCGTCACGAACGTGTAGACGGCGGGTCCGCCCACCGATGAATAGAAGTACATCCTCGCCGCCACCCTGTAATCCGGACTCGGTGGAAAGCCGGATGCCGTGTAGATCGCCTGGACGGACGATTGGACCTCGCTACCGTTCGGCGCGAATTCCGCGCTTCCTCCGGTGGTCGGGTGCGGCGTCCACGTCGCTCCGATCTCACCCACGTGCGACTGGAGCAGGGTTCCCGGAGCGTCCTCGAAGCTGTCGTCTACGAACCGCGGAGGCGACGTCGCGGGCGTGAGGCAGGCGATGTTCGAATAGCCGGTGGGGGCGCCCTCCACGATACCCCGGACACGGTAACAGTACTCGGTATCCGATATGAGGCCTGAGTCCAGGTAGTTCGCGACATTCTTCCCTACCTGGTCGAGGTACCCGAACGTCGAGCAGCCGGTACCATCGCAGCGCTCGATCTCGAACAGGTCCTCGTCGGAGTTGTCGGTCCAGGCCAGAGAGGCGCTCGTGCTCGATGCCGCCGTTGCCGCCAGGTCAGTAGGCGGATCCGTCGACGGAGGCAGCGGCGGCGGAGAGAGATCGAGCGTCGTGGCCTCGAAGTCGGCCAGCGGCGCATATTGCGCGCTCCCCGTCAGCATTCGAAGACCGGCTTTCCCCGGAGCCGTAATGTCCGTGTCCGTGGCCGAGACAACTTCGTAACCGTTGATGAAGCCCTTGATCGTCGAGCCCTCCATCCGGAGGTCGACCAGAGGAGAATCGCCCGGCGACGGCAGGCGCTCTCTGCTGGATGCCAGCAGCGTCTCTGTGCCGTTGACGAACTTCTTGAGCTCCCACTGGTTCACCCACGAGTACACGAATCCGAACATGTACATCGTCCGCGCCGTCTCATCCGCCCGACCCGTCACGAACGTATACGTGACCGCGGCGCTCGACGTAGTGTGGAAGTACATGCGGGCCGCCACCCTGTAGTCTGCACCGGGAGGCCCGCCGGATGCCGTGTAAACCGCCTGGGCTCCCGACTCGACCTCGCTTCCGTTCGATGAGAACTGGGCGTTCCCGGCGCTCGTGGGGTGCACGGTCCATGTCGCGCCGGTCAGCCCCGTGTGCGACTGGAGAAGGGTTCCCGGCGAGTCCTCGAAACTATCTTCGACGAATTGCCCTGCCGGCGGGTTCGGGGTCGTCGCGCAGTCAGTATTGGAGAACCCGGTCGGTGTACCGCTTACCACGCCTCTGACGCGGTAGCAATACTCGGTTCCGGCCGTGAGCCCGTTGTCCGTGTAGGCCGTCACATCGGCCGCGACGGTGGTCAGAGCGGCGAAGTTGGAGCAGCCGTTCCCCTGGCAGCGCTCGATCTCGAACTCGTCCTCGTCGGAGTTGTCGGTCCAGGACAGGTCGGCGCTGGTGCTGGTCGCCGACGTGGCGCTCAGTCCGGTCGGCGGATCCGTCGATGGGGGTGGCGGAGAATTCGGCGTCGTGCCGCAGTCGACGTTCGAGTACTCGGTCAGGTTGGATTTCTTGCCCCGAATCCGTACGCCGCGCACACGATAGCAGTACTCTGTACCGGCGGTGAGGCCGTTATCCGCGTACGAAGTGACGTTGGCACCCACGTTGCCCACGTTGGCGAAGTTGGAGCAGCCGTTCCCCTCGCAGCGCTCGATCTCGAAGCCGGTCTCGTTATCCCAGTTGTCCGTCCAGGACAGGTCCATCGTCGTGGAGGAGCCTGGCGTGGCGCTCAGGTCCGATGGCCGTTCGTCTGCGGGCGGATCGCCGCCGCCGGAGTCCGTCGTCGCGCAGACTGGCCCCGCGGGTCCCGAGTAGGTCTTGTTCTTACCCCTCCCCCCTATGGCCGTCACCTCATAGCAGTACTCGGTCGCCGCCTGGAGCTCGGTGTCCGAGAAGCTTGTCTTGTTCTTTCCGGTGGACCCGACCTCGGCGAAGTTCGAGCAGCCCGTTCCCTCGCAGCGTAGAATCTGGAATCCGGTCTCGTCACTGGAGTTATCGCTCCACGCCAGATCCACCGCGGTGGCTCCCTGCGGCGTCGCAACGAGATTCGACGGAGCCGCGGGAGGAGCGGGCGCGGCCACGACCGCCCCGGTCAACATCTCGTGTGTGTCGATGTACCACAGCTTGTCCTGCTCTATGTACTTGACTCGTGGGTTTCGCTGAAGGGCCTCGAGGACGGCGTCCCGGCCGGCCTCGGGAAACTCCGCCGCGAATCCCTTGATCGCGTGCCTGTACGTATACCGAACGCCCAGTCCGTTGGCTCCGGCCAGGCTTCGGGCGAGCGCCGCCACATCGGGCACATCGTCCTGGAAGATCACGAGATATCGGTTGGGGATCACCTGATCTTCACGTGCCTGAGGAGTTTCCGCGTCGGCGGACGGCTCGAACGCCGAAGGCTCGACGACGTCGGCTGGCCCGGGGTCGGTCGGGAAATCACGACAGGTTGCCAGCCACGGCACGAGAAGCAGGGACACCAGCACCATTGGACGGGAGCTACGCACGATACACCTCCGTGGATCGACGCCGCACGATCGCGACACCGGGTGTCGGCGCTCGTTCCGGCTCTCCACCACGTGAGATCGCTCCCTGCACGACATGACAATGCGGAGAACGAACGTCGAGGACAGTATATTACGCCACAAACAAAGAACCGGCATATTCCGCCGCGTGTCAACTGTTGCGGATGGACCACAGCCCAGGGGAACTGCGATATGGACGCGATACGCCTGCTTCTCACGGTGACCGCTGCCCTCATCTTCTTCAGCGACAAGACCCTCCACGCGCAGGAGACCTTCCCTATGAGGCAACTGACGTCTGATGCGGCCCAGGAGGGCTTTCCATCGTGGTCTCCCGATGGTGAGACGATCGTGTACTCGCTCGGTGACCGGGAGAGTCCCTCGCGCACCGGCCTGTGGAAGATACCTGCTGCCGGAGGGGAACCCTGGCAGCTCACCGACTTCATCGGAGAGCACCCGGACTGGTCGCTCGACGGCCAGTACATCGTCTTCGACGCCGACTCGGGAAACAGCATCAAGCTGGTCTCGGCACACGGCGGGCACCCGGTGCGGGTCGTCCCCGGCTCCATTCCAGTCTTCCGAGGGGGCAACCCCAACTGGTCGCCCGATGGCAGCCGAATCGCCTTCCGGGAAGGATCGAACCTGTGGGTGTTGGATATCCGGACCGGCGAGGCAACGATCGCCTTCACGCGTGAAGGCACGTATCCGATACCCGGGTGCTGGTCCCCCGACGGGGAGCATGTCCTGGTAACCGTGAGAGATATCGAATCCTACGAGTCGGGCATCTACTCGGTGCCGTCGAGTGGAGTCGGAGAAGCCCGCGAGGTCACATTCGAGGGGGATCTCATCTATCGGTACCTGGACCTGTCGCCCGACGGGACGCTGTTGGCTCTGGTGGGGTGCGTGGAAAGAGCATGCGACCTGTGGGTGGGATCCGCTGCCGGCGGAAAGCTGATCCAGCTGACCTCTCACCCTGCCCTGGACGGCACCCCCAGGTGGTCTCCCGACGGCACCCGAATCGCCTTTACGAGCACCCGCGATGACAACTTCAACGTGTGGATCATGGAGCCCGACGTCGACGCGGTCAGGACCGCACTGAAGGTACCCTGACATGGACGTCTTTCTCGCGGCAGCCAGCGAAGAGGCCAGGAAGGGCATGGCCGAAGGCGGGATCCCGATCGGCTCCGTCCTCGTGATCGATGGAACGATCGTCGGGCGGGGGCACAACCGGCGCGTGCAGAGAGGGAGCGTGGTGCTGCACGCCGAGATGGATTGTCTCGAAAATGCCGGTCGCCTGAAGGCGTCGGACTACCGGCGTGCCACTCTGTATTCTACCCTGTCACCATGCGACATGTGCAGCGGAACGGTACTTCTCTACGGAATCCCGCGGGTCGTCGTCGGGGAGAACGAGACCTTCAGGGGGCCTGAGGAATACGTGCGCAGCCGCGGCGTGGACCTCGTGGTGGTCGGCGACCCGGAGTGCCGCCAGCTCATGACCGAGTTCATCGCGGCGCACCCGGAGGTGTGGAACGAGGACATCGGAGAGTGAGTCCCGTCTCGCGGAGTCAGGAAATGGTTTTCAGCCAACGTTCCGGTACCTTCCTCAACCCCGCTATTGCGGCGATCGTGTTCCTGGCCCTTCTCGTGACCATTCTGCCCGGTCCTGCAACAGCCGACCGCACTGCACCCCGGAATCTCATCTTCTTCAACCGGGATCGGGACCGCATCTCAGAGGGTGATTTCCTGGACAATGCGGGGATCGCGGG
>JBDHFS010000110.1:0-9406 GCA_039590285.1 Gemmatimonadota bacterium | reverse complement strand
CGAGCAGCTGGGACTACTTCGGCTATACGTGGCACACCAATCTCGACACGTTCGACAAGATCGTGTGGGACAACGTACGGAGTAACGCGACCCTGTACGCGATGCTGGCTTACCTGGCCTCGGAGGACGACCGGGTGCCGAGGGATCGCCGGGTGATGCCCGTCGACCCCGAAACCGGGGAGACCAGGTCATGGCCCTCCTGCGAGGACGGGGCGCGTCAGACCAGCGGGCAGTACCGCTGAGGAGGAGTCGCCGCCGTGTGGGACGCTGATCTCGGGACCGGGGGCGGACCGATGAACCGGCCCCCTTCCCAACCTGAGGCTCCGGCCGCGGAGCGGGTCGAGCTTTTCCACTCGGGACTGACCCGCTTCCCGGCGGATCTGTTCCAGTTCGATTCCCGCATCCGCGGCGGCTGGCTGTCGGACCGCTATTTCGTGCGGGCCGCGCGCACTCTGGCCCATGCGGATCGGGATCCCGTCGTCACGCTTCAGTTCTTCGCCAAGCGTACCGGCGTGCTGGCGGGCACCTATGAATGTGTCCGCATGCTCCAGACCCAGCTGGCCCCGGCCTACGCGTTCGCGGATCTGGTCGTCGACACGTTGCACGACGGGGACCGCATCGATCCGTGGGAGGTAGCGTTTCGGATCCGCGGTCGGTACAGGGCCTTCGCCCACCTCGAGACGACGCTGGACGGAGTGCTGGCCCGACGCACTCTGATCGCCACCAACGCGGCACGCTCCGTGGAAGCGGCCGGGGGTGTGCCGGTCATCTACTTCGCTCCACGCCATGACGACTGGCGCATTCAGACGCCCGACGGATATGCAGCCCGCGTGGGAGGCGGAGGCGACGTGTCGAGCGATGCCGGGGCGTCCTGGTGGGGCGGGGAAGGCGTGGGTACCATGCCCCACGCGCTCATCGCGGCGTTCGACGGCGACGTGGTGGAGGCTACCCTCGCGTTCGCCCGTTACGTGAGGGATGAGGAACCCCGCGTCCCCATCGTCAGCCTTGTGGACTACAGCAACGACTGCGTGCGCGATTCGCTCGCCGTCGCCCGAGCGATGCGAGACGAATTCGGCGACGGGGTCCTGTATGGTGTTCGCGTGGACACGAGCGGCAAGCTGGTGGACCGGGCGCTCATGGATGATCCGGACCTGTGGGGCAGGGAGAGCCTGTCCGGCGTCAACCCCCACCTGGTTCGCAAGGTCCGCGAGTCGCTGGACGCCGAAGGCTTCGAATACGTCGGGATCATGGTCAGTGGAGGCTTCACGCCCCGTAAGATCCGGCGGTTCGCCGATCTGGGGCTCCCGATCGCCGCCTACGGCGTGGGAAGCAGCATTCTGGGCCACGGATGCGAGAGCGACGGCGTGGTCACGGATTTCGACTTCACGGCCGACATAGTAGAAGTGGATGGGGCGCCGGAAGCCAAGGTCGGGCGCGGAGTATGGGAGAACCCGCGACTCATCCGCGTGAACTGGGATCTTCTGGAGCGGCTCGATACGGAGGTGCGAGGTGCCTGACCTGCCCATTCCCCCCCACTTCGACGCGGCGCGCACGGACGAGATCTGGCGAGTGGATTACGACGCGCGAGCCGCGGGTGCCGAGGCGTGGGCGGCGGAGCACGGGATCGCGCACCCCGCCCACGATAAGCCACGCGTCGGTCTGCTGCTGGTCGACTGCCAGAACACGTTCTGCATTCCCGGCTACGAGCTCTTCGTGGCCGGACGGTCGGGGACCGGCGCGGTGGAAGACAACGCCCGCCTGTGCGAGTTCATCTACCGCAATCTGGACATTCTGACGGAGATCACGGCGACGCTGGATACGCACACGGCGCTCCAGATCTTTCACCCCGTGTTCTGGATCGACGATTCCGGTCGACACCCGGTCGGAGGGAAGACGGAGATCACGCTGGCGGACGTGGAGACCGGTCGCTGGCGGCCGAACCCGGCGGTGGCCGACTCCCTGACCGACGGCGACGTCGCGTGGCTCGAGTCCTACGCCACGCATTACGTGCGCCGAGTGACGGAGGGCCGATACCCGCTCATGGTGTGGCCGTATCATGCTTTGTTGGGCAGCATCGGACACGCCCTCGTCTCGGCGGTGGACGAGGCAGTGTTCTTCCACAGCATTGCGCGGCAAACGGCTGCACGCTTCGAGGTCAAGGGCGGCACGCCGCTGACCGAGAACTACTCGGTCTTCAGTCCGGAGGTCACCCTCGGGCCGGCACACGAGAGGATCGCATCGCCGAACCTGTCGCTGTTCGATCATCTCATGAGCTTCGACGCGGTGATCGTCGCGGGTCAGGCGGCAAGCCATTGCGTGGCGTGGACCCTGCACGATCTCCTGACGGCCATCCAGGCACGGGATCCTGAAATGGCCGGTAAGATCTACGTCCTCGAGGACTGTATGTCGTCGGTCGTCATCCCGGACGTCGTAGATTTCACCGAGCAGGCGGAGGATGCTCTGGATCTGTTCGAGGAGGAAGGGATGAACCGGGTGCGGTCCACCGACCCGATCGCGTCGTGGGTCGGCATGGAGGTCGGGGCTTGATGGATGCTGACCGGGAGGCGCGCCGCCTCGTAGTCGTGGCCCGCAAGGCGGATTGAACGTGACCGGGACGTCCGAGATGAACACGGCCCCAGCCGGCCCCGCCCGGATCGATACGCAGCGGCTCACGTTGAGGCCGTTGCGGGAGGTCGATGCCGAGGCCCTCGCCGCCATCTTCGCCCACCCCGAAGTCGTGAGATACAGCGGCGGGCGCTCGCCCTCGCTCGACGAGGTGCGGGAGGGGATTCGTCACCACATCGATGCCTACTACCACGGGCGTGGCTTCGGTCTACTCGCGGCCGAGCTGCGGGAAACGGGGGAAGTCGTTGGCAGAGTGGGGTTTCTCACGACGGAGCTCGACGATACGGCCGACGCCGAGCTGCACTACCATCTCGCTCCTGCGGTATGGGGCGACGGTCTGGGAACGGAAGCTACCCGCGCCGTTCTGGAGTGGGTCCGCAGGGAGCACGATCTTCGACGCATCGTGGCCGCCATACATCCCGACAACCGGGCGTCCGCCCGGGTAGCTGAGAAATGCGGGCTGCGTTTCTGGCGCGCCATGCCCCTGCCGGGAGTGGTCACGGGAGACTTCCACATCTACGTCCTGGAGCCCGACGGAGGTTCTTGAAGGTCCGCCGTCAGTCCCGGTAGGGGGCCATCGAGACGGACGCCCGACGCGCACCCCAGTTTCCCGGCGAGGCCTCGAACCGCCCGGCGCACGGTGCGCCGCACGCGGCGCACAGGCCCCCGGCGCCCAGTCTCCAGTGCGACAGTGAGTACCAGTCGCGGCCGATGACGGCCTCCCGGCACGCGTGACAATACGTGCTCTGGCCGGACCGGTCGGAGACGTTACCCGTGTAGGCGTAGCGCACACCATTTCGCAGGGCTATGGCGCGGGCCCGGGTCAACGTCCCCGGGGGAGTGGGCGGCGTGTCGCGCATCCGCCAGTCGGGATGAAACGCGGTGAAGTGCAGCGGCACATCCGGCCCCAGCTCCTCGACGACCCAGGATGTGAGCTCGTGTATCTCCGTGTCGGAGTCGTTGGCGCCCGGTATCAGGAGGGTCGTGATCTCCAGCCAGGTGTCGGTCTCATGCCGTATGTAGCGAAGGGTGTCGAGAACCGGTTCCAGCCGCCCCGCGGCCAGCGTGGCGTAGAACGAGTCCGTGAAGCCCTTGAGATCCACGTTGACAGCGTCCATCCATCGATAGAACTCCGCCCTGGGCGCGGGGCACACGTAGCCGGCAGTCACGGCCACGGTATGGATGCCGTGCTCGCGGCATGCGGCGGCCACATCGATCGCGTACTCGTGGAAGATGACCGGGTCGTTGTACGTGAAGGCCACCGAGCGGCATCCCAGGTCCGCCGCCGCCCGCGCGATCGCTCCGGGCCCGGCCTGGTCTGCAAGTGTGTCGATCTCCCTCGACTTGCTGATGTGCCAGTTCTGACAGAACCGGCACGCGAGGTTGCACCCCGCCGTCCCGAACGACAGCACGGCGGTCCCTGGGAGAAAGTGGTTGAGCGGCTTCTTCTCGATCGGGTCGACACAAAAGCCGCTGGACCTCCCGTAGGTCGTGAGAACGATCTCTCCGCCCAGATTCGCCCGCACGAAACACATCCCGCGCTGGCCGTCCCGGAGCCTGCACAGCCGCGGGCAGATATCACACTGGACCCGCCCGTCGGCGAGACGCGACCAGTGCCTCGTCGCCGTGACGTGAGCGGAATCGATGGGAACGTCCAAAGAAACCTCCGTGGTCACCGCTTCATACCGGATAGGAGCCGGTACGATCCGGCCGCGCCCGTTGCGCCTGGCCGAAGACGTCCTCCTACCCGATCGGTTGCTTCCCCAAGGTAACATGGTGCGGCCTCGCTATCCCCTGTTGGAGGCGCGGAAGGTGTGCCAGAATATCCACTCACGCCCGCGGACCACCCGCGGAGAGCCCGTAGAGAGGGAGCGGAGGATCAATGGCACGGGAACCCGGAGAGATCAGCATACGGAGCGCGGCGCCGGACGACGCGAAGGCCATCGCACGCCTCTCCGGCGAGCTGGGGTACCCGACCGCCGCGCCGGACGCCCGACGACGTCTGTTCGACATCAAGGCATCGGAGAGCCACGCCGTGATGGTGGCCGAAACCGGCCCGGGCTCGGTTGTTGGCTGGATCCACGTGTTCCGCTCCCCCCGGCTGGGGGGCGAGCCGTTCGCCGAGCTGGGAGGCCTCGTGGTGACGGAGTCGCTGAGAGGCCGTGGCATCGGACGGCGGCTCGTTTCGGAGGCCGAGCGCTGGGCCGCGGATCGTAACCTCACGACGCTCCGCATCCGCACCCGCACCACCCGCAACGACGCCCGCCTGTTCTACGAGGATCTCGATTTCCGCCTCACGAAGACCCAGGTGGTGTTCGAGCGACAGCTCGACGAGCCCGAGCCCTGACGCACAAGCGGCTCATCGATTGCCAGGCCACCGTGTTCGGTATATGTTCGGTATTCCTGCCGACAACTGGAGCATTGGAATGGCGAACACGCGAGACACGGACCTGCAGAACATCCCTGGAGTGGGACCCAGCATCACGCGAGACCTGCTCGACCTGGGGGTCGGGCGCGTGGTCGAGCTCCGTGGCAGGGACCCGGACCTGATGTACGACCACCTGTGTGAGTTGCGGGGTGAGCGGATCGACCCGTGCGTCAAGTACGTGTTTCGATGCGCCGTATACTTCGCTTCGAACGAGGTGCACGACCCGGCCCTGCTGCAATGGTGGAACTGGAAGGAGCCGCCGGCCGGGATGTGACCGCGGGGCCGGCGAGGCTCCCTCCTTCAGGTGATTGCGCTTACGGCCGGACGTTCAGGTTCGTGCGGAACACGTTCTCCGGGTCGTACTTCGCCTTCAGCTCGCTGAGCCGCCCGTAGCTCGCGCCGTACGCCGCCGAGACCCGGGCCGCGTCGTCCGCGTCGGTCACGAAGTTGAGGTAGACGCCTCCGGTCGAGTATTCGGCCGTCGCATCGGAGAATTCCCTGGCCCACGCCACGCACCGGGAATCGTCGGCCGGATCCTCCCACCTCGTGTGAACGTTCATCACGAACGCCGCGTCACGGTGGGCATACGCGGTCGCATCCGCCGGCATCCTTGCGGTTTCGCCTCCCATCTGGGCGACGAAGATCTCGGACTGCGGGCTGGGCAGATTGGCGGTGTATTCGAGCAACCGATCGACCAGGCCGTCGTCCAGGGCGGCGAAGTTGTGCGACTTCCAGTAGTTCCTGGATCCGGGCGCCAGCAGCGGGTCGAACGCCTGCTGGAAGGCCGCGAACGGCATCACGCCGACGTCCTCACCGTGCGGGTTGCCGTACGCACGCAGGGCCTCGACTTCCCGCTCGCCCTCGGCCGGGTCCCCTGCGTATACGAACGCGAAGACCACGACCTTCGTCCCGTGGACCTCCTCCGGCAGGAAGGGCAGGCGCGGCGCATCCCGGAGCACGCACCACACGGTCAGGTCGTCCGAAAAGCCCTCTGTAAACCGCCGGTAGGTCTCCAGCGCGTCCCTTCCTTCGGAGAAGGGGTGAACGATCAGCCCGCACAGAAGGTCCGGACCGACAGCCCGGAGACGGAACTCGAACGAAGTGACGATCCCGAAGTTGCCGCCCCCGCCGCACAGTCCCCAGAACAGGTCCGCGTTCTCGGTCTCGCTGGCGGTGAGCTGCCGACCGTCAGCCGTCACGACGTCCGCCGACAGGAGGCTGTCCACCGTGAGCCCGTACTTGCGGCTCAGCCAGCCGAAGCCGCCGCCCAGCGTCAGCCCGGCGATTCCGGTGGTGGAGTTGATTCCGACCGGAATAGCCAGGCCGTGCGGCAGCGTCGCCGCGTCGACGTCACCCAGGGTCGCCCCGGGCTGAACCCGGGCCGTGCCCGAGTCCAGGTCCACGTCCACGTCCCGCAGCTGGGAAAGGTCGATCGTCAGGCCGCCCTCGCACAGCGCGCTGCCGGCGATGTTGTGTCCGGCCCCACGGACCGAGAACAGCAGCCCTTGCTCGCGTGCGAAATCGACGCTCCGCTTCACATCCGCGGTCCCGGCGCACCGCACGATCAGCGCCGGCCTCTTTTCGATCATGGCGTTCCATACGGCCCGGGCCTCTTCGTATCCCGGATCCTCCCGGTCGAGAAGGGAGCCATCAAGGCTCGCGGCGAACGCATCGAGTGTCCCGGCGTCGATATCGACCTGGCCTCCAGCCAGTGCGGCTACGGTACGACTTCCCATGTGGACCTCCGAAAGAGTGAAGAACTCCTGATTCTCATGCCTCAGACGCGATACAGACCCTCCAGAGAGGACAAACCGCCCCGATGTGTCAAGGCCGGTGATTGCTGTGGATCACCGGGTAACCGACTCGGTCCGCTTGCGGATCAGCGTAAGTCCGTCCGCCACGGGAAGCAGCACCCGCTCCACACGCTCATCTGCCGAGACGTGTGCGTTGAACGCACGTATCGCCGTGGTCGGTCCGTCCTCGAAGGATGGATCGGTGACCCTACCCTCCCACAGGGTGTTGTCCACGAGGATGAGCCCGTTCGGGCTGAGGCGCGGGAGAAGAGCCTCGTAGTAGTCGACATAGGATTCCTTGTCGGCATCGACGAACGCGAGATCGAACTTCGGGTCGGCCGGAAGCCCGGACAGCGTCTCGAGGGCCGGGCCGATGCGC
Organism: Gemmatimonadota bacterium; assembly: GCA_039590285.1. Classification (GTDB taxonomy): domain Bacteria; phylum Gemmatimonadota; class Gemmatimonadetes; order Palauibacterales; family Palauibacteraceae; genus Benthicola. Next base: position 2,181 of record JBDHFS010000110.1, on the reverse strand, counting down.
AGGTCGATCCGGTCCGCCACGCCGCCGGCGACCCAGGCCTCGCGCGCGATCGCCGTCCACTCCTCGCTCACGTCGCACGCGATCAGCCGTCCGTCCGGCGGGAGCCCGCGCGCGATCGCGAGCGCCGAGTATCCCGTAAACGTGCCGATCTCGATCGCGGAACGCGCGCCCGAGGAGCGCGTCAGGAATGTCATGAACACGGCCTGGGGATGCGCGATCTGCATGCGGCGAGAGTCGCCCATCTGGTTGGTGCGAGCTATCAAGGCGCGCTGGACGGCATCCGGCGGCGTCGTATGATCGAGCACGTAGTCGAACAGGGCATCGTCCAGGGTCAGGTACTTCCGGTAGTCAGTCAGCGGATCTGCCCTCCTTCCGTCTTCGTTGCCATCGCCTCGTCAGGCGCGCAGAGTACGCTCCATACAGAACACGATCGGGCGATGGGTCAAGTCGCACGGAGGAGCCGCGAATGCTCGACAAGGTGAATCTGGCTGCGAAGTTCTCCCTCATTCCGGACTTCTGGCAGCCCCGGATCGTGGGAGAGCTCAACGGCCAGCACGTGAAGCTGGCCAGATTGCGCGGCGAGTTCATCTGGCACAGCCACGCGGAGGAGGACGAGCTGTTCCTGGTCGTTAAGGGAACGCTGCGTATGGAGTTCCGGCATCGCGCCGTCGACCTGGAGGCCGGAGAGATGCTCATCGTTCCGCGCGGCGTCGAGCACCGTCCCGTGGCGGCGGCCGAGGTGCACGTGCTGCTGTTCGAGCCTGTCGGAACGGTGAACACGGGCGACGTACGGGATGACCGGACAGAAGAAGATCCCGAATGGCTGTCCTGACGAAGGGGTCTTCGGGCTCCCGAATTCGATGCGAAGTTTCCGGTAGCCCCGCCGGGCCCGGCAGGCGATCTTGGCTGCATGAGAACGAGCACGCTGCCCAGCCGAACGGAGATGCTGAAGGCCTTTCAGGCCCGGAATGCCAGGTACGACGGCGTGTTCTACACCGGTGTCCGCACCACCGGGATCTTCTGCCGGCCCGTCTGTCCGGCTCGAAAGCCCAAGCCGGAGCATGTGGAGTTCTTCGCGACGGTCAGGGACGCGCTGTATTCCGGTTACCGTCCATGTCGTCGCTGCCGGCCCCTCGAGCCGTCGGGTAGCCCGCCGACCTGGCTTCGAGGTCTTCTCCGGGAGATGGACTCGGAGCCGGGCCGACGGTGGACAGACCGGGACCTGCGCGACAGGGGCCTTCATCCCGATCGCGTGCGGCGCTGGTTCCAGAGAAACCACGGCATGACCTTTCACGCGTACGGAAGGGGCCGGCGGCTCGGCCTGGCGCTGGAGCAGATCAGGGAGGGATCGGGAGTGTCAACGACAGCTTATCAGCACGGATACGAATCGCTCAGCGGCTTCAACGCGGCATTCCGCCAGCTTCTCGGGGGCGCGCCGAGGGACCTCACCGGCGATACGGTGCTCCAGGTGACCCGGGTCCTGACGCCACTGGGGCCGATGATCGCCGGCGGTACTGACGAGGCCCTGTACTTCTTCGAGTTCTCCGACCGTCGCCGGCTCGAGAAGCAGCTCGAGAGGCTCCGCACCCGGCTCGGTTGCGTCTTCGTACCGGGCAGCAACCCGATTCTCGAGCAGACCGGATCCGAGATCGAGGCGTACTTCGCCGGAGACCTGATGGAGTTCTCGATTCCGTTGGCCGCCCCGGGCACGGAGTTCCAGCGGGACGTGTGGGATCGATTGCTGGAGATCCCGTACGGAGAAACGCGGAGCTACGCGGACGTGGCGCGCGCGATCGGACGGCCGACGGCCGTTCGCGCCGTGGCACGGGCGAACGGAGACAACCGCATGGCCATCTTCATCCCCTGCCACCGCGTGGTGGGCAGCGACGGTCGGCTGACCGGATATGGTGGAGGCCTGTGGCGAAAGCAACGTCTGCTGGACCTGGAATCCCGCGTCGTGCCCGGATCGCTGTTCACGCAGGGGCCGGCGTGAGCCGCCACCTTCTACTGCCGCTCTGCGCTCTGCTCGCTTCCGCGGCGGCCTGCGGGGGCGAGGGCGACACCGCCGGGCGTACAGGAGAGGAACGGCCGGCTTCAGCTGAGACCGCCGCTGTCCTCGCGGAGGTCGCCAGCTCCGAGCGCCAGTGGACGGGCCTGACGGTCACCCCGGATGGGCGTTTG
>JBDHFS010000109.1:0-17262 GCA_039590285.1 Gemmatimonadota bacterium | reverse complement strand
CACATCCAGCACGTACAATTCGGTGATCGAGGGCAGCCCGTCTCGCCGGAGGCCGAGGTATGTGCGCATCGCGCCGACCGCGGGATCGCTGTTTCGACCCTCCTCGATGGCCAGCGAAGCCTCGGGAAGGTAATCCCTTAGCAGGGTGCTGCCGGCCACCATGGCCTCGAGATAGGCCTCATGCCGTTCGACCTCGTTGGCTACCTGGTCTGCCTGAAGCTCGGCGAGCGCGCCGAGATATCGGCGAACATGCTCTTCGATGATCCGACGGCTGACCGCGTATCCCACGGAATTGGACAGAAACAGCGGGAGCAGAGAGAGGATGAGGAACCAGACGAGAATCCGGCGTCCCAGGCCGGAGAGTAGTGACTGCGGACGGGAATCCCTGTCCGGGATGTGACTGAGGCGCATCTCATCCTCTGTGTGCGGCGTGCATCACACCTGTTCCAGGACTACGGCTCCAATCGAGGCAAGAACGATACCCGTCACTGAGCACCGCCCGTCACAACAAGTTACACGTGTTCCTCACTCCCGTGCTCAAGATCGATAGGGGCAAATACCCCAAGTTGAGTGGGTGATATCACCCAATCTACGATATCCGGCCGCAGAGGGCTACTCCGCGTAATCTCTTTCACGATAAGCGATTCGTGGATCGGGCGAAGAATGGTACGGCGCATGCTCTGTGTACAGGGCGACGATGCTCGCTCGAAAGGCGCCCTCCCGGTCAGGTCGAGAGGAAACCGCATGAGAGCCAGTCTCCGTGGCGATCTTCTGCATCAGGTCGGCCGTGGCCGGAATGCCCCCTCCGGAACGGCACGACCTGGCGTGCCGACCATGGAGGCTGGCTCCATAGACCGATTGGCGGTGAGATGTTGGGAACACGGATGGGCCATGCCAGGAATCGGCGACGAGCGGCCGGTTGAATTCACCGCGACGCTTCCGGGGCATCCTGTCGCGGCTGCGCAAGCCGCGAATCCTTCTCCTGTTCGGTGGCGCGCTTCTGATCACCGTCGCGGTCGCTGAAGGCCTGAGGCAGGGTCCACCGGTGCGGCAGCCCATCGCGTTCAACCACCACAAGCACACAAGTGACCTGGGGCTCGCGTGCGATTTCTGTCACAAATACGTGCGCACCGGAGCGCACGCGGGTCTTCCAGGCGCCGAGACGTGTGGCATGTGCCACCAGGCGCCGCAGGGAACGACGGCGGAGGCGGCCCGTGTCACCCAGCTCCTTGCGGCCGGGGATCCGCTGCGGTTCAACAAGCTGTTCGGCCTCCCCGACCACGTCTTCTACACGCACCGCCGACATGTCGGAATCGCCGAGCTCGAATGCTCGAGCTGCCACGGGGAGATCGCCGGAACGGAGCGTCCCCCGGCCCGCGCGCTCGTTCGGATGACGATGGACGCGTGCATGGACTGCCACCGCGAGCGAGGCCAGACGCTGGACTGCAACGCCTGCCACCGCTAGAGGAGTCCCCGGGATGAGTCCCACTCGACGCGAGTTCGTCTGGACTGCGGGTGCCGCCGGTGCGGCGCTGGCCCTTACCAGGGTCCCCGACGTCATCTGGACGGCACAGAGTGACGACGAGATCGCCTGGCAGCCGGGGATCGAAGATCGTCTCACGTCGACCTGCCTCGTCTGCCCCGCTCGATGCGGAATCCGTGGCCGCGTCGTGGACGGGAACCTCGTCGAGATCGGCGGCAACCCGTTGCACCCGGTGAGCCGCGGAGGAGTCTGCCCGCGCGGGATCGCAGGCGTTCAGACTCTCTATCACCCTGGCCGTATCTCATCGCCGCTCGAGCGAGTCGGTCCGCGGGGTTCGGGGGAATGGCGTGAGATCTCGCGAGAGGAAGCCCTCTCGCGCGTCAGCGAGCGCCTGGGAGGACTCCGGGAGGAGGGGCGGCCGGAGAAGCTGGCATTGGTATCGGGATATTGCGCCGGCACCATGTCCGACCTGTGGCGCCAGTTCCTGGTCGCCTTCGGGACGCCCAATCGCGTGCCGGAGGAGTACCACGACGGGACGGACCTCGTCATGGGCCTGATGCACGGCATGCGCCGGCAGCCGGGCTATGATCTGGAAAACGCCAGATTCGTGCTCTCCTTCGGCGCCCCGCTGTTCGAGTCGTGGTGGTCGCCTCTCCAGGCATACGTAGCCTTCTCCGGCAGGGGTACAGGAGGCGAGCGCCCACATTTCGTGCAGGTGGACACACGCTTTTCCCGTACAGCCGCCGGAGCACACGAGTGGGTGGGGATCCGGCCCGGAACCCACGCCGTCCTCGCTCTCGGCATCGCCTACGTCCTGATCAGGGACGGTTTGATCGACGAGCGGTTCCTGGATCAGCACGTGTCCGGCTTCGAGGACTTCACGGACCAGCAAGGCCGGAGACGGACCGGATACCGATCGCTCGTGACGCGCAACTACCGCTCGGAAGAGGTCTCGGCCGTAACCGGAGTCTCGGTGGAGCGCATCTCGTCCCTGGCCAGGGATTTCGCGCGAGGCGGCGCGGCCGTGGCTGTCTGCGGATCCGATGTGACGCAAAGCGCGCACGGGCTGCTCGCCGGACTCGCCGTCCATAGCCTCAACGTCCTGGTGGGCAGCGTAGGCCGGGCGGGAGGCGTCATGTTCGGCGACGCCCCGCCGCTCGGATCGCTCCCCCAACCCGTGTTGGACGCGACCGCGACATCCGGCCTGGAGCGAGAGCGAGTCGGGTCCTCCGGGGTCCCGTTCGGCGAGGGTGACCCGTCGTTGCGCTTTGCGCGCGGCGTGGTGGACAGCTCGGAGCCCACGATCGAGGCCTTGCTCGTCTATTACGCGAACCCGCTCGCCTCATCCCCGCGTCCGGATCTGTGGGAGGATGCTATCGACAGAATTCCCTTCGTGGTCAGCTTTTCTCCATTCCTGGATGAGACGGCGAGCCTGGCCGATGTGATCCTTCCCGATCTCCTGTCCTACGAGCGGTGGCAGGACGCTCCCGTGCCTCGCTCGCATCCCTACCCCGTCTGGGGTATCGCCCGCCCTCTCGTGGAACCGCAAGCGGGAGGTACCCATACGGGGGATGCGATCCTGTCGCTGGCGCGCAGCCTGGGAGGGAGCGTTGCCGAGAGTCTCCCGTTCGAGGGTTTCGAGACGGTTCTCCGGGTACGGGCCCGCGGTCTGTTCGTCGCTGGCCGTGGCATGACTCTGGGGGACGAATTCGGGCGCCGACACCATCGCCAGATGGAGCAACGTGGCTGGTGGCTACCGGAGCACGGCGACTTCGACTCTTTCTGGGACGACCTCGTCGAGAAGGGCGGATGGTTGGACCTGTTCTACGACGAGACCGATCCCGCCCGCATCAGTCAGAGGGAAGACGGCCGGATAGCACTGATGCCGGAGGAGCTGCTGGAGGTCCTGGAGGCACAGGGCCGCCGGGACGCCATGTACATCGAGGTCGTATCGCCCGGCAGCGAAGAGGCCCCGCTGCTCCTGATTCCATATCGGCTTTCGACGCTTTCCTCGGGTACGCTCTCCCTCGAGCGGTGGCTCAGCGAGCTGCCGACCGTCCTTCCCGAGGTGTTCTGGGAGCCGTGGGTGGAGGTGAACCCCGAGACGGCGCACGATCTGGGACTCGACGACGGCGACATGGTGCACGTGGCCTCGGAGAGGGGACGCTATCGCGCCCGGTTGAAAGTCTTTCCCGGCACGGCGGCCGGGACCGTCTGCGCTCCTTACCGGTTGCGACACCCTGACGGGGAGGGGGCGAATCCCCTCCAGCTGCTGGATGACTCGCACGACCCGCTGACCGGGCTCTCGTCCTGGTTCTCGACCCCCATCCGGCTCGAGCGAGCGTGAGGAGGCTGGAGGGATGACACGCTGGGGCATGGTAATCGACCTGGATCTGTGTACCGGGTGTGCGGCGTGCGAGGTCGCGTGCAAGAGCGAGAACAACATCGCGACCGTGCCGCCGGACCAGGCGATGATGGGACGGTCCATCAGCTGGATGAAGGTGGAAACGGATCTCGAAGGCGAGTTTCCGGAGACCAGAGCCGTGTTCTACCCCCGCCCGTGCATGCACTGCGACAATCCGCCGTGCATCAGAGTGTGCCCCGTTGGCGCCACGTACATCAACGACGAGGGAGTCGTAGGTCAGATCTACCCGCGCTGTATCGGATGCCGATACTGCGCCAACGCGTGTCCCTATATCGCCAAGTACTTCAACTGGTACGGGCCGGAGTGGTCGGAGTCGGAACGGCAGCACCTCAACCCGGATGTCTCGGTGCGGCCCAAGGGCGTCATCGAGAAGTGCACGTTCTGTCACCACCGGCTGCAGAAGGCGCGGGAAGAGGCCCGGGCGGAGGGAAGAGAGATGCTCGAGGCCGACTATCAGCCGGCCTGCGTCGAGTCCTGCCCCACGGCAGCGATCACCTTCGGCGATCTCGACGATCCGGAGCATCGCGTGGCGGAGCTTAAGGAGGACCCGCGTGCGATGAGGCTCATGGAAGACCTGGGAACGAGACCGAAAGTCTATTACCTCGCACCGAGGGAATGAGATGCGCCGAGACGCCGCCGCCATTCTGGCGGACATGCCTCCGGACGAGCGAGTGCTGCTGCGTCCACTCCTCGAGACGTCGCGGGGCTTTCGAGTGACGGCCACGCTGCTGGCGGCCGTCACAGTGTGGGGAGTCGTCGCGTACTATCTGCAGGTTCGGTACGGCCTGGGGCGGACGGGACTCAACCGGCCGGGGTACTGGGGAATCTACATCATCAGCTTCGTGTTCTTCATCGGCATCAGCCACGCTGGAACGTTGATTTCGGCGATTCTCCGCGTCAGCAAAGCGGAGTGGCGGCGCTCGATCACCCGTTCCGCGGAGTTGATCACCGTACTGGTCATCGGGTTCGGTGCGATACAGCCGATCGTCGATCTCGGCCGGCCGGACAGGGTGCTCACCGTCATCCTCCACGCCCAGATGCTCTCGCCCCTACTGTGGGACGTCATCAGCATCGGCCTCTACTTCACAGCATGCACGGTCTATCTGTACGTTCCGATGCTTCCCGACCTGGCTCTCATCCGCGACTCGGGGATCAAGTACCCCCGGCTGTACACGTTCCTGGCGGCCGGCTATCGGGACACGCCCGCGCAGCGTGCGCGGCTCGAGCGGGTCATCGGCGTACTGTCGATCGTGGTGATCCCCATCGCCATTTCGGTGCACACGGTGATCGGGTGGATCTTCGCCATGACGCTCCGTCCGATGTGGCACAGCACGATATTCGGACCTTACTTCGTGATGGGGGCGATCTATTCGGGGATCGCCGCGATCCTGGTCGCGATGGTGGTGCTTCGTAAGGCGTACGGCCTGCAGGAATACTTCAAGGACATCCACTTCGACTACCTGGGCCGGCTGCTTCTGGTATTCAGCCTCCTGTGGTTCTACTTCACTTTCGCCGAGTACCTGACGGCCTTCTACGGAGGTGAGCCGGCCGAGATGAGGGCGTTCTGGGCCAAGATATCGGGTCCGTTCGCCGTCCCGTTCTGGACCATGGTAGCGGGATGCTTCTTCGTACCTCTCGCCCTCATGTCGCGGCGGTCGACGAGGACCCCCCGTGGCACTTTCGTGGCCGGGATCGCGGTGATGGTCGGAATGTGGCTCGAGCGCTTCAACATCGTGGTTCCAACGTCCGTGAACCCTCGTTGGGAAATCGAGTCGGTGGGTCGCTACCTGCCGTCCTGGATCGAGCTGTCGATCATGGCGGCCACCTTCTCCGGATTCATACTTGTGTACATGCTCGCCACGAAATTCATCCCCATCGTCAGCATTTGGGAGATCAAGGAAGGGAGGGAGGAGTCGGTGCACCTGGTCGCGGATCGCGTGGCCGGGTACCTGCCGGGGCATCCCGCCCAGCCTGAGAGGGCAGACCCATGATCAGCCGTGCGCTCGAGATCGCGGTTCTCGTGTGTCTGTGCTTCACTGTGGCTTCGACGGCTGCGGCGCAGCAGGCCGAGCCGTTCACCGGAGACCCCGCCGCCGGAAGGCGGATCTTCGTGGATCGCGGTTGTGTGGATTGCCATTCGATCTGGGACAACGGCGGATTGCTCGGCCCCGATTTCGCCGTCGTCGGGGCAGGACGCAGCCTGCAACAGCTCGCCGGGCTGTTCTGGAACCACACACCGCGGATGATCGAGACCGTGCGTGATCGAGGAATCGAATGGCCGACGTTCTCGGAAGACGACCTCGCCGACATCATCAGCTACATCTACTACGTGAAGCTCTTCGACGAGCCCGGCGATCCCGACTCCGGCGAGCGCTGGTTTCGCGAGAAGCAATGTGGTGGATGTCACGCGGTCGGCGGAATCGGCGGAACGAATGGTCCGGCTCTCGACGACTATGCGCGCCACATCGCGCCTATCATGCTGGCCACGGGCCTGTGGAACGCGGGACCTGCCATGCAGGCCAACCAGCGTGCGCGAGGGATTCCGATGCCTCTCTTCGCCGGGCGTGAGATGTCGGATATCCACGCATACATCAGGCGGCAGTCCGCTTTGCGCGAGCGGAACGCAGTGTTCCTTCAGCCGCCCGACCCGAACGCCGGGCGAGACCTGTTCGAGCAGAAAGGGTGCGCTCGCTGCCACGGTAACGATGGGCGGGGCACCCGGTCGGGTCCGGATCTACGTGAGGCCACTCAGCGCATGCAGGTGTCGGAGATCGCCGGACAGTTATGGAATCACTCGTTCCGGATGTACGCCGCCATGGGCTCCCTGGACATGACGTTTCCCAGATTCCGGGCCACGGAGATGGCCGATGTCATCAGCTTCCTCTACTACCTTCGCTTCTACGAGTCGGACGGCGACCTCTCGGCGGGACGGCTCGTGTACGACCGGAAGAGGTGTGCCGGCTGTCATGGGAGAGACGGAGACTCTTCCATGGGGCCAGACCTCTCCGGGTCAGACGCCATACTCACGCCTCTTGGATTGGCCACAGCGATGTGGAACCATGCGCCGGCCATGTACGACCTGATTCAAACTCAGGAGTGGCCGCGATTCGAGGGTGAAGAGATGAGGGATCTCTCGGTCTACCTGAGAAGCCTGGTCTCGAATCCGTAGTCGCAGGGAGGCCTGATGGAAAGCACTGTCGATTCAAGGGTCACGCTGGGTGTCGTGTCACACGAGCGGTCACGGAGGACGAGAATCGCCGCGGTCATGTGCTCGATGGTCTTCATGACGATGTGCTCCCCGGGGACCGCTTTCTCGCAACAAACGCTGTCCGAGCCACCTCCCAATGCGCAAGAAGGATCCAGGGTCTTCGGAAGCAAGGGTTGCGCAAAGTGTCATGCGGTCGGGAGCGCGGGCGGCGCTGAGGCTCCGGATCTTGGAGGGACGGCGGAGACCATGACGTTCTTTGGACTCGCCGCGGTCATGTGGAACCACATCCCGGCCATGCAGGGCAGGATGGACGCTCTGGGAATCGAGCGGCCGCACCTGTCGGCTGACGAGATGGCCGACCTCGTCCTGTTCCTCTTCACCGTTCATTATTCCGAGGCCTCGGGCGATACGGAGGCCGGCAGAGACCTGTTCGTCGAGAGACGGTGTATCATGTGCCACCAGGTGGGTGGCGTGGGTGGCGTGGCCGGCCCCGACCTGGATCGAGGGGTTGAGTTCGACTCTCCCAGCCAGGTGGCGGCGGCGATGTGGAATCACGGACCCGCGATGGCCGAATCCATGCGCTCCAGGGGGATCGAGCGGGGCACGTTCACGGGCGCCGAGCTCGTCGACCTGCTGGCCTACATCAACTCCGCGGGAGATGCTTCGCGGGAGATCTCACTGCTCCCCCTCCCGGGCAGCACGAGTCGGGGCGGTGAGTTGTATCGGACCAAGCGCTGCGACGCATGTCACGGAGTCCAGGGTAGCGGAGGACGTGGACCGAACCTGGCCCAGCGGGGACGCGACTGGGGTATGGCGGATTTCGCGGCGGCGATGTGGAACAAGGCGCCGGCGATGTTGGCTCAGATGCAGGTGGCAGGCTTGCGAGCTCCCGAGCTGACAGCGCCGCAGATGGCCGATATCGTAGCCTATCTGCATTCCCTCAGATACTTCGAGACGTCCGGCGATCCGGGGCTTGGGCGGCGCCAGGTGCGAGACAGGGGATGTCTGGAATGCCATTCGCTGGACGGCCGGGGAGGTGGGAGCGCGAGCGAGCTGGCCATGTCGCAGCGATGGGACTCTCCAGCCGCCGTGCTGGCCGCGCTCTGGAATCACACGCTCGTCACGGAGACGGTCACGGAAGGTGAGGACCGTGGCTGGCCGACGTTCGAAGAGAAAGAGATGGCCCACCTGATAGCGTTCCTCCAGGCGCAGTGACTTTGAGGATGCCGACCCCACCTTGAAGCCGTGCGGCGGGCGTCGTACGTCCGTCTCGTGCCGTCCCCACGTTGGCGATATGATGTGTCCTCATCGTGGCCGGCATCCATGGCCTTCTCGTCAGGTGCAAAAGGAGCTCACTTGCCGCGCATCCTCCCGTTGCTCGTCCTGCTCGCCCTGTTCCCTGCCGGGTGCAAGAAGTACGTGCCCGCCAATCTTCCCCTGGATCTCACGGATCCGGCCGTCAGCGAGGATCAGAGCTACGAGGACGATCTCGGCCGCACGATCGGCTCGGCCGACGCGGAAGGGCCGGAGTACCGGCTCACCATGGCCGATGGCACCCGCTTCTTCATGAAGGGGCCCCGTATGCGAGGTGACAGCGTGGTCGGCTACTACCGGCCGCAGAAGGGCACACCGTGGGCGCGGGCCGCCGTGCCGGTGTATGAAGTGCGCAGGGTCGAGGAACAGACCATCGACTGGCTGGCCACATCCAGCCTGATCGTGACACCGATAACGCTGGCGCTGCTGCTCACCTACTGAGACCACCCGATCGCATAAGAGGCGCGCATGACAGCCCCCCCCAGCGAAACCCCCACGTCCCGCCTGCGGGATGAGCACCAGCTCATACTCCAGGTCGCGGACGCCATGCAGGCGCTGCTGGCCGACGAGGACGCCGGCGGCGAGCTGGATCTGGATGCTATGGACGATTGCGTCACGTTCATACGCCTGTTCGCGGACGCCTGTCATCATGGCAAGGAAGAAGACCTTCTGTTCCCCGAGCTCGAGGCCGCCGGCCTGCCGAGAGACCGGGGCCCGATAGCCGTCATGCTGTACGAGCACCAGCAGGGCAGGGCTTACGCGGGGCACATGTTGGACTCCCTGGACGGCGCGCGGCAGGGCGACGAGCGGGCGCGAGCTACGCTCCGCAACGCCGCCCGGGCCTACATCCAGCTCATACGGAATCACATCGCCAAGGAAGACCACATCCTGTTCGGCATGGCCGACCAGGTGGTGCGTGGCTTCGAGGGTCGGTCCAAGGAAGAGCTGGAGGCGCTTGCCAAGACCATCAGCAGCAGGGCAGGTCTTGGATGACGGGCGCCAGACATTGACACTCCGGCCCCATCGAGACTTTGTGGGGAGACACTAAATCCCTCGGAAGGAGGCTCTCGATGCGCCGATCACTATCGGCCGCCTGTGTCCTGCTGGGCATCTCGGCCGCCACCGCCAACCTGAGCGCCCAGGAGGCTCCGGGTCCGCTCGCCGAGCTCGTGGAGGCCTGGGAAGCGGCCTTCAACGCGGGTGACGCGGCCGCCGTGGCCGCGCTGTACACGGAAGATCCGGTACGAATTCCCCCGGAGGAGGCCATCATCCGGGGACGGGAGGAGATCCAGGCGAACATCGAGGCGTTCGCGGGAGCTTCCATCGAGATCACGGCCTACGGAGGACTGCTCGGGGAGGATGTCGCATCCACCTGGGGCGTGTACGAGCTCTCCGGTACCGTGGGAGGAGAAGCGATCTCGCAACGCGGTCGTTGGATGAACGCGGTCAAGAAGACCGAGGACGGCTGGAGGATCCACCGGGACATCTGGCATCTCGCTCCCGAGGAGTAGACGCCTCGGGTCCGACGGTCCGGTGCGGTGGTTGGCGCCCCCTGCCCCCACCGTGCCGGGCCGTTCCCTTCAGGGCGGATGGCGGAGTCGAGCTAGACCCGGCGCATAGACCGGTGATCCAGTCGCAACCCCAGGCTCTGCGCCAGCTCGGAGGCCCTGCGGTATTCGGCCCGGTCGATCCCGCGATTCAGCTCCGGATAGCGTCGTCCGTCCACTTTCCCCCCTGGCCGGTACTGGTCCATCAGGTTGACGTACGTATCGGGGCCCAGCTCGTCGGCCAGCCACCGTAGGATCGACTCCGTCTCGTCCGGGCATCCCGGCATCATCAGGTGACGGACGAGCACGCCCCTGCGCGCCAGTCCGTTCGCGTCCAGCCGAAGAGGGCCAACCTGATCGTGCATCGCCCGAATGGCGGCGCGGGCGGTGTCCGGATAGTCGGCCGCCTTGAGCCACGTCCCGCTCCTTTCGTCCGACCAGAGCTTGAAGTCGGGCATGTAGACATCCACCACCCCGCTCATGAGCTCCATGCTCTCGAGCGAGTCGTACGCGCTGGTGTTGTAGACGAGCGGCAGACTCAGGCCGCTCTCCACGGCCGGGACCAGAGCCTCCAGGATCTGCGGCACCACGTGCTCCGGAGTCACGAAGTTGATGTTGTGACAGCCTCGGCTTTGAAGCTCGAGCATCAGTCCGGCCAGAGCTTCGGGTGGGATTCCGCTTGCAGGCTCCGGACGCACTCCCTGGCTGATGTCGTAGTTCTGGCAGAACACGCAGCGCAGGTTGCAGTGGGCGAAGAAGATCGTCCCGGAGCCGTGCCGGCCGCGCAGACAGTCCTCCTCGCCGAAGTGGGGGAAGCAGCTGCTCACCACGGCGTGGCGGCCCGTCTTGCAGGCGGACCAACGGTCCGAGAGGCGATCCACCCCGCAGTCGCGCGGGCACAGGCGGCAGTCGCCGAGCAGGGAGACGGCTCGCGCGGCACGATCCCGAAGCCCTGACCGCGTCAGGCGAGTGTATGCCGGCCGCCATCGATCAACCATCGGATCCGACCCTCACGGCCCGCCGATCGCGTAGATCTCGATCCATTCTCCGTCCGGGAGCTCGTGACGCCGGACGAGCGGTGCCGTCTCCACCGCCGGGGTCAGCCGGTGCAGGTAGGCATCGAGCTCCTCCCGCGCAGGCTCGTACACCCTGTTTCCATACGCGATCAGCCAGGTCAGGCTCTCGTCGGATTCGGCGATCTCCTCCGGGTTCGGGCCCCACTGAACGGCTACGGGTGCCTGGCTCAGGATCTGAAAGTGGATACGACCACCCATCCCCACGAACCTCGAGAAGTACGGAACCTCCCGGCCCCGCTCGCGGCTCGCGAACACGGCCCACCGGTCTCCCTCTGCGGTCTCCCGACTGAGCTCCGCAATCGCCTCGCGGGCCATGCCGTCCGCCAGGGAATGGTACGGGTACGCGACGTCCCGTACCAGGCCACCCACCACGACGGCAAGGAACGGAAGCACGGCGAACGGGAGCGCGCGGATCGCACGGCGTGGACCCATGACCTTCCGCAGCGTGCACACGACGCCCGTGCCTATGAGCATGCACGCGGCCGGCGCAACGTGCTGTGCCACGCGGGCGCTCGCGCCGTACGGATACTGCTGAAGAGCAGCGGCGAGGAACATCAATGGAAGAGGGCTCAGCAGGAGCGCGAGCGCCGGCCGGCGGTTCCGCCACAAGAGCACGGCCCCGACGACCGCGAGGAGGAACGAGACGGCGCTACCCCCGGAATGGCCGCCGTTCGGATAAGCCAGCATCATTCCCGTGTGGACGTCCAGCGCCCACAGAGGAAGCAGCCATGGCTCGGACATCGGCGGGAAGCCGGCGCTCCAGTAAGAAGCCGGCGCCGCCGCCCTCTGGCCGCTCCCGACCAGAGCGTACATGGCGACGAAGCTCGCCGCGAGGAGGATCGAGACCAGGGCGACGGCTCCGATCCGCCGGCTTTCCTGCCCTGTCGGTGGGTAGAGAAGAAGGAAGCCACAGGCGCCGGTCGCCACGAAGACGGACGGATACGAAAGCCATACCGAAGCGGCGGAGAGAGCGGCGAACGCGATCCAGCGCGTGGCCGATGCGGGCCTGAGGTAGACGCTCCAGGCGATCGCCAGAATCGCGAGTGCGGCGAGAAGATCGAGGCTGTACGGTTTCACCTCCGCGGCGTACCGGGCCGGGTAGAACGAGGCGGCAAACACGGCGAGCGCCATCACCGCCGAACGTCGGTCGAGGAGCTCGCGGCACACGCGCCAGAAGAGCAGCACGGCCGCGATTCCCGCGAGGTACGGCACCAGCCGGAGCGCAGGCTCCGAGAAGCCCGCCAGGCGTGAGGCGGCCAGCTCCAGCCACAGGAACCCCGGCGGCGCGACCTGCCCGTAGTCGAGAGTCTTCGTGAGGCCAGCCCAGTCGCGCTCGAAGAAGTTGACGGCGAGCATCCCCTCGTCGCCCCACATCGGGAACACGAGGGCGTAGCGCAGCGTCCGCCAGGCGAGCGCTCCGAGCAGCAGGACGACGCTCCACCCGGCCAGGCTGCGCCGGTCGAACGGGGAAATTGTCGCGGACCGGGACGGCTCCGGGTTCATCAGGAACAGGGACTCGTAACGGAGTCCGCGGCGACTTCTTCGGGTGAACCAGCTGCCGGTTCACCCCCACCCGCCGGAGCCGCCGCCCGGTGCGTTGTGATCAGGACCACTCCCGTCAGGATGATGGCGGCAGCGACCACGGTGCGCGTGGTGACGGGCTCGGCGGCCAGCGCCCAGCCCAGGATCACGGCGACCACCGGGTTCACGTACGCGTAGCTTCCGACGCGAGCCGGGCTCGCGTGTCGAAGCAGGTACACGTAGGCCACGAAGGCGATGAGCGAGCCGAATACCACGAGATAAGCCAGCGATGCCAGGGAGCGGCCCGACATGCCCGCCAGGTCGACCCGGCCCCATTCTCCGGCGACCGTCCCGGCGACCAGGAGCAGTACGCCGCCCATGGTCATCTGGAGGGCAGCGGACATCCAGGGTGACTGCGGGTGCGGCAGGTGCTTGCCGTATACCGACCCCGTGGCCCACGAGATCGTCCCGAACACGACGACGGCGGACCCCATGAACATCATCCGGCCGCCTCCCGAAAGGTCCACGGGTCCGATCAGCACTACGACACCCAACAGGCCCAGGATCAGGCCCGCGACCACGGCCCCCGTGGGACGTTGCTTCGCGGGACCCACCCAGTCGAGAAGGACCATCCACATGGGCACAATGGCCACGATGAGGGCCGCGAGGCCGGAAGGGATCCACTGCTCGGCCCAGCCGACGGCTCCCGTGCCCCCGAGAAGCAACAGCCCTCCGATGATCGCGGCCCCGACCCACTCGCGGGCCGCGGGACGGCCGGCTCCACGCAGCCGCAGGAAAACGTACATGAGTATCCCGGCGGTGAAGAAGCGGGCGAACAGCATGAGGAACGGCGGCAGGGTCTCGACGGCGAACCGGATCGCCAGATACGTCGACCCCCAGATCAGGTAGATGGCGGCGAAAGCCAGGATGAGGGCCGTCGTGCCCGGAGAGTCGGCTCCGGCTTTCCTGCTGCTGTCAGCCATTCTCGCGCTTCATTCGATCGATCCGGCTCTGGTAGGGGCAGGGTCGACCGAGGATCGTACAAGGCAGGTGGCACGGCAAGGCCCGGAGACGCACGGAGCGCCTCCGGGCCTCGCCTTCAGCCCGGGTGGGAATCATCCGGTATGTGATTCCCGGACGCCCTCAGCATCGAGGACGCCGGGGGCAGGTCATGGTTACGGCTGCGCCTGCAGGTGCGCGATCGCGTTGTCGAGTAGCGAATTCGCGTAACTCGGATTGTGCACGCCCAGGCTGCCGGAGCTCGAGACGAACTGCGCCCCGTACACCGCCTCCCGCTGCTCGACGGTCCAGTTGAAGTTGTCCTCGTCCAGCGTCAGCTCCAGCGTCGCCCAGTCCGCGTAGCCCATCAGGGTCGCGACCTGGTCCAGCTTGCCCGCGATCGCCGTCTGCATGCCGTTCACGTCGAAGTCCGTGATGCCGGGGTGGCACGGCTGGCAGTTCTCGACGTCGGGAAAGAAGTCGTGGACCGTGTGTCCCTCCGGTGCAGCGCCACCCGGCGCCGCCTCCTCGGTGAACGTCATGTGGCACCGCGGACATCCGTCGTCGATGATCTGGTGTCCGTGGTCACCGTCGTACGTGAATCCGGGGATCTCGTACGAGCCGGCTCCGATGAACATGTCCATCTGCGGGCTGCCGTGCGGGCCGAAGTGATTGTAGCCGACGGTGACCTGGTTCTGCACGTGCTCCGTGCTGCGGCGCGCCTTGTGGCACTGCGCACACGTCTGTCCCGGGCCGTAGCCTTCCATCCGCGGGGCGTCGCCCTCACCGGGATCGAACGGGAACGTGTACGAGACCTCGACTGGCGCCAGCGTGCGGAGCTGCGCGTGGTTGCCGCCGCCTATTTCGCCGACGTGCGGATCGTGGCATGTGGGGCAGCCGATAAACGAGATTTCGTCCGTGATCGAGCCGCGCGGATACCTGGCATCGTACGTCTCGATGAAGCCCTCCGACGAATGGCAGTAGTCGCAGGAGCTGCGGCCCCAGTGATCGTTAAGCCCTTCCAGGTCGCCGCCCTCGGCGTTGGCGTGCCCGGACGTCTTCCACTCCTCGACCTGGAAGAAGTGACACTTCACGCACAACGAGGTCGACTCGCCCGTCGCCGGGTCGTCGTGCGTCGAGAACGACACGTCCGGGCGGTGGGCGTTGAAGTTCGGCCCCATCGCGCCGTGGCATGCCTCGCACTGCACACCCTCCAGGGCCAGGCGGCGCTCGGCGCCTTCGGGCGTGTCGTCACCTATGTAGCCGCTGTAGCCGTCGTCCGGCTCCTCGCAGTTTGCCGGGTCGATTTCGGTGTCGCCGTCCTGGACCGTGCAGTTGAACCCGGTCGTGTGACACTGCAGGCAGAAGATGTTGCCCTGGTCGGCGCCGAGGTCCAGGTACGCGTTCGTGTGATGTGTCGTGAGGACGCCCTCCACGGTGCTCGCGTGGCAGTGCTGGCACGGCTCGCCGAAGTCCCCCTGGTAGGAAAACTCGCTGAAGCTGGCGCCGGGATCTCCCTGGTCGCCCTTTTCGCCCTGCTCGCCCTGCTCGCCCTGCGGTCCCTGCGGCCCCGTGTCGCCCGTACAGCCGACGAGCGCAAGCGACAGGATTGCGAAGATCCCCAACCCGTGTCTGAGTTTCATGAAGTGCCCCTTTTTAAGGGTTGCGCTCCCACAACTGAAACCCGACGCCGTGGGAGGTTGGGTCGTCGGGCGCGCTTTTGTCTCGGAAAGCGGGGCACAAACGGTGCCACAGAAGGTCTTTTTCGGGTGGATCCCGTAAAACTACTGAGTACTTAAGTACTTTCGCGGGATGAGGCTTCGTATGTGCTGGGGTTTCATGAGCTTCAAGTGCTGCCAAAATGTCCCGTCAGTGCCGGAACGTCCCTGCTTTCACTCCACCGGCCCTCGTGCCCGCGACCGTCCATCGTCGAGGCTCACGGGCACAGCAAGGCCCGGAGACACTCATCGCGCCTCCGGGCCTCGCCCTTCATCCCGGGTTGGGAAAACCGGTATGTGTTCCCGAGCGCCCTCGAGCCGCGAGGGCGCCGGGGTTCAGTCATGCTCCCTACGGCAGTGTGCCGAGGTACGCGATCGCGTTGTCCAGCAGCGAGTTCGCGTACGTCGAGTTGTGCACGCCCAGGTCGCCGGAGTTGCTAACGAACACCGCGCCGTATACGGCCTCGCGCTGCTCGGGAGTCCAGAGAATGTTGTCCTCATCGAGCGTCACCAAGAGCGTGGCCCAGTCCGCGTATCCCATCAGGACCGCCACCTGGTCCAGCTTGCCCTGGATCGTGGTCTGCACGCCGTTGTAGTCGAAGTCTCCTTCGGCAAGAGTGTGACACGGCAGGCAATTCTCGACGTTTGCCTCGAACGAGTGGAACGAGTGATCCTGGAGCTCGCCGTGTATCTCGGCCTCGCGCACCATGTGACATTCCACGCAGGCGATCTGGACCGCGGTCTTGTGCGCGGACCCCCGGTCGTACGTGTAGCCCGGGATCTCATAGGAGCCGTAGCCGATGAACATGTCGGCCTGCGGGCTGCCATGCGGCCCGAAGTGGCCGTAGCCGTTGGCGATCTGACCCTGGACGTGGTCGTTGTCGCGCCGGGCCTTGTGGCAATTGGCGCAGACCTGGCCTACTCCGTAGCCCTCCATCCGGGGGGCCTCGTCGTCGCCCTCCTCCCACGGGAAGACGTAGTTCAGCTCGACCGATTCCACATTGCGGAGCTGATGCTCGTTGCCGGTGCCCATCTCGCCCACGTGCGGATCGTGGCACGTCGGGCACCCGACCTGGCTGTACTCGCCGCCGAATTCGTAGGTGGCGAACGCCGGGTCCTGCGTTCGGATGAAGCCCTCCGACGTGTGGCAGTAGTCGCATGAGGAGCGTCCGAAATGATCGCCCAGCGCCTCGGGATCTCCCCCCTCGGCCATGGCGTGTCCCGATTCCAGCCACTCTTCGATCTGTCCGTGATGGCAGTCGAAGCACAGCGACTCCGAAACACCGCCCTCGAAGTCGGGGGTGTAGGTGGAGAACGAGATGTCCGGCTGGTGCGCGTTGAAGTTCGGCCCCATCGCGCCGTGGCAGGACTCGCACTGTACGCCCTCGAGGGACATGGCTCGTTCCATGCCTTCCGCGGTCTCGTCGCCGATGTAGCCGCTGTAGCCATCGTCGGGCTCCCAGCAGTTCGCCGGGTCGATCTCGGTGTCGCCGAAGGCCACGTCGCAGTTGAACCCGGTCGTGTGGCACTGCAGGCAGTACAGGTTCGTCTGCGATTCACCGAGGTCCAGGAACGCGTTCGTGTGGTTGGTCGTCAGGACCTCGCTCACGTTCCCCGCGTGGCAGTGGTTGCAGGCCTCACCGAATGCTCCCTGGTAGGAGAACTCGCTGAAGCTCTCGCCCGGAGGTCCCTCCGGTCCCTCAGGCCCCTCCGGACCTTCCGGCCCCTGCGGCCCCGCGGGTCCCTGGTCGCCCGTACAGCCGACCAGGGCGAGCGAGAGGATTGCGAAGATCCCCAACCCGTGTCTGAATTTCATGTACGCCCCCTTTAAGGTTGCTCTCCCACAACGAATGTGGCCCGCCGCCCTGGGGGGTGCGTCGTCGGGCCAAGATCGTGTGCGGTCCGGAGTTGCAGGAAGGGTGCCAGACGGGGTTCGGTAAGAGACCGTACGTATATGTACCCAACACCTAT
>JBDHFS010000108.1:0-13951 GCA_039590285.1 Gemmatimonadota bacterium | reverse complement strand
CGTTGTGCCGAACCTCCATCGACGGCGAAGCTGCACCCGTCGGTGTCCATATCGGAGCCGGACACGACCAGCGACACTTGAATACTGCCGGTGGTAGGACCAGTCGGCCCAGACGGCCCTTCACCGTCCCCCCCGCACGCGATGATGCCCATGGGGAGGGTGAGAAGGAGCATCAAAGATAGGGGCCTACGCATACAACGCCTCCTGTGGATGAGGAAAGCCACACCACAGGGAGGGGGGGTCCGGCGGTACTGTGGGTAAAGCCTCGGTTACAACAGCTTCACGATGAGCGGGGGCCGGTCCATCGTCAACTATGGCGGGTACGCCGCGCCAGCCACTGTGCGAGCTGGGGTTAGGCCACGCCCTCACCGTGTACAGATGGAGCTGGCCTATACGAGACCACGTTCCTTCGCACGCTTCGGTCGCGAAGCAGGTGTCCGTATCGTTGCTCCACCATCAACGTACTCCTGTGACCAAGCTCCCTGGCGACGGTGAACGGAGAAACTGGTTGTCCGCCCTCGGCAGTTTGGATGCGGGCTGACGCATAAGTGTGTCGGCAGGTGTGGAAGTCCACCCAAGTTGGCAGCTCGGCTTTGTCGCGGACGCTGGCCCAGGCGCGACGCACACTATGGACCGGCTGGTCCAGTATGCGGGGGCTCGGAAAGAGGGGCGCGTTTGGGTGTCTATCAGCCACCAATAGTGCCAAAGCGGGCGAGAGATCAGGCCACAGAGGCACCTCACGCTCGGAGCCTTCTGTCTTGAGATCCCGCCAACGGTTAGGAGCTACGACGATCACTCCCTCCGCGTGAGGCGTTCCCCCTCGGGCCTCCGGCCCAGCACCCTGTGGAGCGTAGCGAACATCGCCCACTTGAAGGGCCCTCGCTTCGTTCCAACGGAGTCCGGCGTGCAAGAGAAGGGAGGCCAGGGCGTGCATATAGTGACCCACCTCCGCGTCATATTCCTCGGCGGCCATCAACAAAGACCACGCTTGGTCCGACTCCAACGCCGTTCGGGTTCGAGTCGTTCTGCCCGCCGGTATCTCCGTTCGCACGGCATCCACCGGATTAGTGGAAACAATCTGTTCGGCAAGCGCACGACGGAGCATTTGGTCGAGACCTCGCAGGTATGCTTCCACGGTGCGTGGCGTAATGTCACGCCGATGAAGATGGTCGAGGTAGTCAGCGACCTCCGCGTGACTGATGGAAGCAAGCGGGCGATCCGGTCCGAAGAAGTCAGCCGCGTACTTCAACTGTGATTCGGTGTCACGGACGTAGGAGTCGCTCCGCGCTCTGCCAGATCGCTTCGGTCGATCCCGGAGTGCGGCAACGTGTCGATCCACGTACTGCTGAAAGGTGGCGACAGCTCGGACCCTGTTCGTCCCGCCGAGTCCACGACCGCCCTCTCGGAGCAGGCGGGCGTATTCCGTAGCTATGCCCTGTGCTCCTCGTCGCGTCTCGACCCCACGCTGGGGACCTGCGTCACCTATCAGCCGAGGGGTAAGAGCTTTCTGTCCTCCACCGAGCGATCGGAAGTCTCCGTACCACCGAACGGTCGTTCCACCGTTCCGCTGGGTTGCACGCTGGTAGATCGAGAAGTCTCCGAACTTGATTCGCTTCGGCACAGAACCTCCGAACGTCGTCTCCGTGGAACCCAAGCAGAAACGGTTTTCAGCGAGGAGGGGAGCCAGGCTGTCAGTGCCTTCTATTGTGTCAGTTTTGTGACACTAATGCAAGTTTGGCCTGGAGCGAGGAAGGTGTAGAATGGCAGAAAGGCCCGATTTACGGGCCTTTCGTGAGTGGAGCCGATCGGAATCGAACCGACGACCTCCTGGTTGCAAACCAGGTGCTCTCCCAACTGAGCTACGGCCCCCTATCAATGCCGACAACGGTGCGTCGGACGGCGGGAAGATAGTCAGGAGGCGGAGTTACTGGAAGTGCGGGGCGAACCGAGCACCGGCGTGGGGACCGGATGCACGAGCGCCCGGTTCGCACCGGGCGCTCGCAGGGCTCGCGTGTCAGGCTGGCTGCCGCTCAGCCCACATTACTGAGCCGTGATCGTCGCCCCAACCATGATCGCCGGGTGAACCTCGCACAGGTACTCCCACGTGCCTGCGACATCGGGCACGAACCTGAATGTCGCCCCATTGCCCATCAAGCCGCTGTCGAATGCCGATCCGCCGGCCGGCTCGACGTTCGAAGTCGCGGTGTGTTGAACGCCATCCCGGTTGACCCACTCGATCGTGTCGCCGACCGCGACCGTCACTCCGGAGTTGATACCGCCGTCCGGATACTCGAAAGCGATGTCGACCATCTCGATCACGAGCACGGTCGTCCGGGCCGTGAACGTGATCGGGGAGCCGGTCAAGCCGCTGACGCTCGCCGTCACCGTGTTGTCGCCGAGCGTAGCCCCGGGAGTCAACGTTATCGACGCCTGTCCCTGGCCGTCAGTCTCTGACGAGGAAGCCGACAGGCTGCCATCGCCAGCCGTGACGGCCCAGCTCACGGTCACGCCCTGAATTCCAGTCCCCAGATCGTCGGTCACCGCTACGACAAGGGGACTCGCCAGGGGCTCGAGGGTCTTCCCGTTCTGGTCGTCACCGGAAACCAGGACGATCGTTGTCGGCGTAAGGGGTGCGGTTCCCGTAGCGTTGAAAGTGACGGGAGATCCGGTCAACCCGGTGACGGAGGCCGTCACCGTGTTGGCACCGGCCGCGGGTCCGAGTGTCAGGCTGACGGAAGCCTGTCCCTGGCTGTTGGTCTGTGTGACGGCCGAGGACAGCGAGCCGCCACCCACCGTTACATCCCAGGCAACGCCGATACCCGACACGCCGCTACCCTGATCGTCCGTGACGCGCACGACGAAGGAGGCGGCGAGCTGAGTGCCCGCAACGCCTGTCTGTCCGTTGCCCGAGACTTGAGAGATCGCCGTCGCCGTCTGAGGGGGTGGGCCAGTGCCACCGTCCCCATCTCCATCACCACCACAGGCCGACGTCAGAAACAGAGGAACCAGCAGGCAGGGTACTAGCGTGCGTAAAAGCATCGGTCATCCAGCCTTGTCCACGAGGAAGCCACGAGCACTGACACCTCATGTCACAACAGGCTGGATCGGGGAGATGTTCCTCGACGCCCGGGCCTACTCCGGCGCCCTGACCCGGAAGATCTCGTAGTCTCCATCCGCGGTGCGCGCCGAGAACGCGATTCCGCTGCCGTCCGGAGACCACGAGGGCTGATTGACCCGGGCAAAGCCCCGGGCGAGTCGAGCCAGCTCCGTTCCTCGACTGTCGGTCACACGAAGCGAGCGTTCGTCACCCGGTCCGATGCTGGCCATGACGAGTCTCGAGCCGTCGGGAGACCAGGCGGGGCAGAAGTCGTGTCCGGCTCGCTCCGTGATCCGCCACACGTCCTCGGTGGCGCCATCCCACAGGTAGACCTCGTCATCCTCGCCGTTCGTGTCTCGCCTGGAGAAGAAGGCGAGGTAGTTGCCATCCGGCGACCACCTGGGCCACAGGCTCCGGTGCGGTCCGTCGGTCAGGCGGCGCATCTCCGATCCATCGGCCGACGTCAGGAAAAGTTGAAGAACGCCCGCGGCTTGCGAGGCGTAGGCGATCGACGCTCCGTCTGGCGACCAGTCCGGGGACGGTTCCCGGCCCTCGACTTCGATCAGCCGCTCGACCGTACCCGACACGATGTCCAGCACGTGCAGGGCGGGAGTACCCTCCCGGTCACTGTAGAAGACGATACGCTGCCCGCCGGGGTCCCAGGCCGGGAATCTGTCCGTCGCCGGATGATCCGTGAGGCGGTGCACGGCGCCGGAGCGCGGGTCCATCAGGAACAGGTTCCAGTCTCCGTCCCGGTCGGACTCGAACGCCAGCGCCCCTCCCGCGGGGGACCATGCCGGATAGCGATCCTGCGCGGGGTTCCGCGTGAGGTTGACCGGTGCGGCCGGCTCCTGCGAGGCGGCTTCCGTCGGCGGAACGGTCGCACAGAGCACGGCCGCCACGGCCAGGGCACCTTTCAACGGGTCGATGTGGCGGCCCTTCACTCTGACTTCACCACCCGCGCCGTGTGCGCCACCCCGTCGGGTCGGTTTCCGGCCGGCAGGTGGCCCACGACCTCGCGCGTGCTCGCGTTCAGCACGGCGACCCGGTTCTGCTGGCTGAGGGCCTGGAACACGAAGCGCTCGTCGGCGGAGAACGCGACGCTCTGAGGCCCTCCGCCCGGGAAGGGAACCCGACCGATCTCCCCCCTCGTGCTCGCGTCGATGAAACGCAGCTCCTCGCCCCGCAGATCCGGAATTAGCGCCATCTCTCCGTCAGAGCTGAAAACGACCCGATACGGCCAACCGAAGCCATCCAGAGCACTCTCGACCGACCCGCTTCCCGTATCGATCACACTCACGATACCCAGTTCGTTGCTCCCGACCCACACTTCCGATCCGTCCGGCTTCACGCCGATGGCCTCCGGCGTCACCGGCACATCGATCTTGCGCAGCGGCCCACCCTGAGCGATTCCGATCTCGGTAACGGTGGCGTCCCGGATATCGCTCGTAAAGATGCGGTCCGCGGATGCCGGGATGGCCAGCATGTGCGATACGTCACCCTCGGTGGGCAGCTCGGCGGTCAGCTCGCCGCTCGTGACGTCGACCAGCACTACGTGCCGGCTCTGCTCGGTCGTCACCGCCACGATCTCGTCGCCCGGCATGAATGCCACGCCGTGCGGTCGGCGGTGTCCGCCGAGATCGATCGTGCGAGCCACCGCCAACCCGGGCACGTCGATGACGGTCAGAGTGTTGCCGCCGGTCTGGGCGCCGTAATCGGTCACGACGGCCAGGCTCCCGTCGCCCGACACGACCACCTCGTGCGGGCCCGTGCCGGTCGGCAATGTCGCGAGGACCTGGCCCGAGGCCACGTCCACGATGCTGGCCGTGCTGGCCCCCTTGTTCACGACGATGAGTGTGCCACCGACGTCCGGAACCTGTGCGTTCAGGGGGTCCGTGGACGTCGAGCAGGCAACGGCGCCGAGGAGCATGGCGGCCAGGAGCCAGCGCGAGAGCGTGCGGATCATCGGATCACCTCGGGTCTCGGGTTGTCATGACAGGGCCGCATACACCCCGAGTTCCCGGATGAGCCGTTTGAAGCCTACTCCTCCCTCAGCGCCTGCATCGGCGTAACGCGCGTCGCCCTCCGCGCCGGCAGATAGCCCGCCACCATCGCCACGACCGCCAGGCACAGCGCCACGAACGCGAAGATCGCCGGATCCGTCACGCTGACCCCGAACACCAGTCCGCGCAGCAGCTGGCTCAGCCAGTACGCGCCCAGAAGCCCCGCTACGAGCCCGACTCCCGCCAGCACGGCTCCCTGGACCAGCACCCGTCGCCGGACGGCACCGGTCGTGGCACCGAGCGCCATGCGGATCCCGAACTCGTGCGTCCGCTGGCTCACGGAATACGACAGGATTCCGTACACACCGATCGCCGCGAGCAGCAGGGCCACTCCCGCGAACACTCCCATTAATGTCAGCGCGAACCTGTCACCCGCCATGTGGCGTCCGACGACCTGCTCCATCGAGCGGGCGCGGTAGATCACGAGCTCCGGGTCGATGGCGTCGAGCTCCCGACGCGCCTGCGGCAGGATATCGGCGCCCGCCTTCGTCTTCACGACCTGGATCAGGGCCCAGTTCCGGTCGTCCCCGAACTCGGTGTGTGGTATGTAGATCTTCGACTTCCGGCTACCGCGCGCGTCGTACGCCACGTCCGGAACCACACCAACGATCGCCCGAAGCGTATCGGCCGAATAGAACTCCCTGCCAATCGGATCCTCACCTCGGAACGCGATCCCGGCCGCCGTCTCGCTGATGATCATCACGGGTGGCGCGTCCTCTCCGTCCCCTGAGTTGAACGCTCGCCCGGCGAGCATCGGAATGCCCAGCGTCCGGAAGTAGTCGCCCTCGATGATCCTCATCTGGGCGCCCTCCCACTGCAGCTCGCCGTCGCCGTCCTCGTACCGATAACCCCAGTCGTGGTACGGACCGGACGCCGGAAGCCAGGATGCCGCGGCCACGGACTCGACGCCCGGAATCGCGCGCAGTCGCTCGTGGAAACGCCGGTGGAACTCCACGCGCAGGGCCGGATCCTCGTAGCGCGCGTCCGGAAGGTGCACCTCGAACGTCAGGAGATCCGATGAATCGAAGCCGTAATCCTGGCTCCTGAGGCTCGAGAAGCTCTTGATCAGCAGGCCGGCTCCGATCAGGAGGACCAGAGCGAGCGCCACCTGCGTCGCCACCAGCACCGTCCGGATACGGGTCGATCGGACTCCGCCGGCCATGGATCGCGATCCCTCACGCAGGTCGGCCGTCAGATCCACGCGTGACCCGCGAAGCGCGGGGGCGAGCCCGAAGAGCAGGGCCGTCAGCACGGTCACGCCGACCGCGAACAGGACGAGCCGGCCGTCAAGCCCGACTTCCTGCGAGCGCGCCACCGCCTCCGGACTGATCGAGAGGAGGAAGCGGACTCCGAGGTGCGCCACGGCCAGCCCGGTGAGTCCGGCGAGCGTGGCCACCAGAAGACTCTCGGTGAGGAACTGCTTGACCAGTCGCAAGCGGCCGGAACCGAGGGCCGACCGGATCGCGATCTCGCGTCGTCGTCCGATACTGCGGGCGAGAAACAGGTTGGCTACGTTGACGCACGCGATGAGCAGCACCAGGCCCGCGGCGCCCATCAAGACGCGCAACATGGTGTCCGTGGAGCCCACCACGTCCTGGTGCAGCGAAAGGACGCGCATGAGCTGCCCGTCCGGGACCTCCTCGTGCTCATCGACGATGCGCGCGTTGACGACGCTCACATGGGCCTGGGCCTGTTCGACCGACACGCCCTGTTCGACTCGGCCGATGAGCGTGAGAAAGTGATTCTGCCTCGAGTACTCGCCCTCCGGGAGGTCCAGCGGGACCCACGCGTCGACATCGCCTCCGACGACATCCCGGAACCCGTGCCGCGCCACACCCACGACGGTGTAGGATGTCCCGTCCAGCTGGATCGTAGTACCGAGCACTCCCGTGTCGCCGCCGGTGTGAGCCGTCCACAGCCGGTGGCTCAGGATCACCACATTGGCGTCCTCCCTCTCCTCGTCCCGCGTGAAGCTCCGGCCGAGTTGTGGCAGTACGCCCCACACCTCGAAGTAGTCTGCACTTGTCGGGAGAACCTGGATCCGTCGGGGTACCTGGCCATCGGTCAGGTCGCGGCCGTCCTCACGGTACGTGTAGATCGCCGCCAGGTATTCGAAGCCCTCCGCATCCCTCCTCAGATCCAGGAAGTCGGGCACGGTGTGGTAGTTGTCCCTGAAATCGCGGTTCGGCTGGTCTGACGAGGCCTCGTAAATGCGTACCAGGCGTTCCGGCTCGGGAAAGCGGAGCGGGCTCAGGACCACTGCATCCAGAACGCTGAAGATAGCGGCGTTCGCCCCTATCCCCAGCGTAAGCGTGAGCACGGCCACGGTGACAAAGCCCGGGCTCTTGATCATCTGGCGAATGGCGAAGCGTAGGTCGGCAAAGAGAGAAGCGAGCATGGCGACGGTCCGTTCAGCGTTCCGAGAGTGCGTCGATATCTATGAGTAATATGACAGGACAACACCCGGCAGGGTTGAATGGCCGCTTGCCTGAGGGTGCCCCCGAACCCGCACCCTCGTCCGCCACTATAGTTTCGCACGTTCAGTATTGACTAAACGTTCTTAACAAGTAACGTATTGGGTGGAGGGAACGCGCATGCTGAATCCCGATACGCTGCAGTTCGTCGAGCGGATGGGCCTGGCGATGGAACGCCTCGGCCTGACCCGCACATTCGGCCGCCTGTTCGGTCTCCTCCTGATCGCGGACCGACCCCTGTCCCTGGACGAGATCGCCGAGCAGCTGCACGTCAGCAAAGCGTCCGTGAGCACCAACGCCCGCTCGTGCGAGCAGATCGGCCTAGCCCGGCGGGTGGGCCTGCGCGGCGACCGCCGCGACTTCTACGAGATAGTCCCCGGCGCTTTCGAGCGCATGACCCGGCGGCGCGTGCAGTCGATCCACGAGATGGCCGGGCTCGCCGCGGAAGGCCTGGTGGCCGTCGGCGATGACGAATCCCCGGCGCGCGACCGCCTGACCGAGATGCTCGACTTCTACCTGTTCATGGGAGAGCAGGTGGAGGAACTGCTGGAGCGCTGGAGGGAGGTGAAGGGATGAGAACGAAGATCGCTATGGTTGCGGCGCTCGCCGCCGCGCTCGCACTTCCCGGCAGTGGGGTCTCCCAGACCGCGGCCTGCGCGGGGCTCGATGATCCCACGGAGATCGTGGACTGCGTCGACCGAATTATGCGCGGCGAGTCGAGCCACGGCGTCTCCACGATGGAGGTGGTGACGGAGAACTGGACGCGCGCGATGGAGATGGAGATGTGGTCCCTGGGCACCGATCACGCGCTCGTCCGCATCCTGTCTCCCCGTAAGGATGCGGGAACCGCCACCCTCAAGGCGGGCAGCGAGATCTGGAACTACCTGCCCCGCGTGGACCGCACGATCAAGATACCGGCTTCCCTGATGAGCGCCTCGTGGATGGGCTCCCACTTCACCAACGACGACCTGGTGAAGGAGAGCCGCTTGATCGAGGATTACGAGATCACGCTCGCCTTCGACGGCGACCGGGAGGGCTCCGAGGTGTGGGAGTTCGACCTGCTGCCGCGTCCCGAGGCCCCCGTCGTGTGGGGTCGGATCGCCTACCAGATCCGGAAGTCGGACACGATGCCGATGTGGGCGCGCTACTACGACGAGGATGGCGTCCTCGTGCGTACGATGACGTTCTTCGACTTCCGCGAGCTGGGCGGCCGGCTCGTGCCGGCGGCCATGCGCGTGGTCCCGGAGGACAAGCCGGGAGAGCACACGGAGGTCCGCTACGCCGATCTGGAGTTCGACGTCGACCTGAGTGAGGAGTTCTTCTCGCTCCGCCGGCTGCGGGATGTGAGGTGACGCCATGAGATCGAGCGCGTGGTGGAGGATCGGCTGGCGCAACCTGGGGCGGAACCGGCGCCGCACCCTGATCACGGCGATCGGGCTCGCGCTCGGATACTTGGCCGTGGTCGTGATGAGCGGCCTGTCGCGGGGACTCGTGTCGGAGATGATCGACAACGGCACCGGAATGCTCACCGGACAGGTCCAGGTGTTCGCCGAGGACTACCTGCCGGACCGCGGGATCTACGACACGCTCGGAGGCCGGGACGGCGTGGACGTGGAGGGTGTGGTCGCCGCCGTCGATGCCGACCCGCGGATCGCCGCCGCGACGCCGCGTGTGTACGCCGGCGGTCTCGTGAGCACGGGAGCCGCGACGGCGGCCGGCGTCATAATGGGAATCGACCCCGAGCGCGAGATTCGCGTCTCCCACCTGCTGACGCACATCGACGAAGGCCGCGCGCCGACGCCGGGCCAGTACGAGATCGCCATCGGCAGGGAGATGGCGCGCCAGCTCGACGCGGGCCCCGGGGACGAGGTCGTGGTCGTGGCCCCGGGCGCGGACGGCTCCCTGGGCAACGACCTGTTCATCGTGTCGGGGATCTTATCCACGAGGTGGCCGGGCGTGTGGACGACCCGTGGGCCGCGCCGGAAGCGGCTGCCGACGTGGCATCGGGCATCGCCGGTGACCGGGTCCCGGCCGTGGTCCGCCCGTGGACCGAGTTCCGGCCCGAAATGGTGGAGTACGCCAACCTCGTCAGCAGCATGGAGTGGATGCTGATCATCTTCGTCTTCGGGATGGCCATCTGGGGCGTGGCCAACACGATGCTGATGTCCTCGTTCGAGCGACGGCGCGAATTCGCGGTCCTTCTCGCGCTCGGAGGCGGTCCCGGGCTGATCGTCCGCTCGGTTCTGGCCGAAGCGCTGGTGCTCGGGGCCTTGGCCCTTGCCGTCGGCGTAGCCGTGACGCTCCCCATACTCGCCTGGTGGAAGGCCGCTCCGCCCGATATGAGCTGGATCTACGGCGGCTTCACGATGGCGGGGGGTCTGATGCGGCCCATTCTCCGGGTCGAGTGGCCGACCTCCATGATCTTCATCACGGCGGGGGCGATGTTCGTGACCGCCCTGGTGGCGGCGCTGTTCCCGGCGTACCGGAGCTCCCGGGTGCCGCCCGCCGACACGTTGGCGGGACGATGAGTGCCCGGGGCCGGATCAGAGCTCGCCTCGCGCTGCGCAATCTCCGTCGCCAGCGGCGGCGCAGCATCCTCAGCGGCTCGGCGATGGTGCTCGCGATGGCCCTCCTCGTGTTCTCGCGCACGATCGCCGAGGGGGGGCACGAGGATTGGATCGACGCGGGCGTGCGGATGGGCGACGGGCACGTGAGCATCCAGGCGCCAGAGTTCCGTACCCGGCGCACGCTGGAGCACCGGTTGTCGCCCGAGGCCCGGGCCGCCGCCCTGGAGGCCGTGGCTTCCCCGCTCGTGAGCGAGCGCATGGTGGCGTCCGCCCCGCGCCTCATGGTGCAGGGGCTGGCGTCCTCCTCGTCCGCCGCGCTGCCGGTGGCCATCGTCGGGGTGGATCCGGAGGGCGAGAAGGCGTTTTCCGCGCTCCACGAGAAGCTCGAGGAGGGCCGATGGCTGGAGCCCGACGACCGGCTCAGGGCCTACGTCGGAGCCCGCCTCGCGAGCCGACTCAAGCTCAAGGAGGGCTCGCGGTTCGTCCTCACGGCGCAGGACGCGGCCGGCCAGATCACCGGACAGATGGTACGGGTGGCCGGCACTTTCCGGAGCGGGATTCCCGAGATGGACGAAGGGTTCGTGCAGATTCCTCTCGCCACCGCTCAGGAGTGGCTCGGCTTGCCTGGCGCCGTGACCTCCGAGGCCCTGCTGCTCAGGACGAGCCGTGACGTGGCGCCCGTGCGCCGGGAGCTGAGGGCGGCCCTGGCCGACCGCACGGACGAAATGACCGTCCTCGAATGGCAGGAGTCTACGCCCGAGCTGTATGCGGCAGTCCGCATGGATGACTGGGCCGACTACATCTTCCACCTGGTGCTGTTCGTGATCGCGGGCACGGCGATCGTGAACGCCATCCTCATGTCGGTCATGTACCGTACGCGCGAATTCGGTGTCCTCCGGGCGCTCGGACTGGAGCGTGGCGAGGTCGGCCGGGTGGTGTTCATCGAGGGCATGGTCCTGACCGCCATCAGCGGCCTCGTCGGTATGGCGCTCGGAGCGGCCATCGTGTGGATCTTCTTCCGCAACGGCCTCGACTTCTCGGCCATGTGGGACATGGAAATGGAGGCCGCCGGCGTGGTCATCGATCCGGTGATCGTGCCTCGCTTCCACTGGAACCAGATTCTCCAGAGCCTCGCCTTCATCCTGGCGATCGGCTCACTGTCATCGATTTACCCGGCCTGGCGGGCCACACGTATCGACGTGGCCGAGGCCATGAAGTTCGAGGAATAGAGAGATGAGCGACGGCACCGGCGGAAACGGAAACGGAATCTCCACGGGCGAGATCCGGGGCACGGGTACGGCCGCGGTTCGCACCCAGGGCCTGTGGAAGGTGTTCGAGCACGACGGCTTCCGCGTGGAGGCCGTGCGCGATGTCTCGATGACCGTCGACCAGGGCGAGTTCGTGGTCCTCGCCGGGCCATCGGGTTCCGGAAAGACGACGCTGTGGAATGTGATCGGAGGGCTCACGCGGCCGTCGGAAGGGAGCGTGTGGATCGACGGCATCCAGATCGCGGAGTTGTCCGAGCGGAAGCTCGCCCGGCCGCCGCTCGAGCGGCTGGGGTTCGTGTTCCAGGCCTACAACCTGCTGCCCGTGCTCACGGCCCTCGAGAACGCGGAATTCACGCTCCTCCTGCGGGACGTGCCGTCGGATGAACGCCGCGCGAGGGTCGAAAAGCTGTTCGAGCGCATGGGGATGGCGGGTCTGGAAGAGCGCCGGCCCGGCAAGCTGTCTGGAGGCCAGCAGCAGCGGGTCGCCGTGGCCCGGGCCGTGGTGGGCGAGCCGGCCCTCGTGCTGGCGGACGAACCGACGGCCAACCTCGACACGGCGACCAGCACGGCCCTGATCGACCTGATGGCCGAGCTGAACCGGGACCTGGGAACCACGTTCGTGTTCGCGACGCACGACACTCGCCTCATGGACCGGGCCCGCCGTGTGGTCCGCCTGGTGGACGGGGCGATCGTGGAAGACGACCGTCGGGACTGACGCCATGATCCGGGGGCGTGCGGCCGTCGCGTGCTGCGTGGCGGTGGCGATCGCCGCCGCCGCATCGCCCGGTCCCGCGACCGCGCAATCACTGCGCGAGGATCTCCGGCTGGCCGGTTACTACCTGAACGTCGCCACCGGAGCTCTCGAGGGGCCCTTCAGCCCGGCCGGCGTGACCGACTTCCAGCGCCTTCGCCTCATGGCGGCACCCGACCTGGGGCCCCTGCACATCGACATCGCCTACGAGCAGGCGCTCGAGCTCGTCTCCGACCCGGAGCTCGCTCTCGGTCCGGTCCTCGGCGCCAGCTCGACGGGCATCAACTGGCTCGATCTGCAGTGGACGATCGAGGAGTGGGACCACGCGTCGTGGCGTCACCGGTTCGACAGGCTGCTGATCAGTGCTCCCCTGGGCGGGTCGGCCCAGCTGACGGCCGGTCGACAGACCATATCCTGGGCCACGTCACTGATCTTCACGCCCGCCGATCCCTTCGTTCCGTTCGACCCGGCCGACCCGTTTCGCGAGTTCCGGGCCGGCGTCGACGCCCTGCGGATCCAGGGTTTCTCCGGGCCCTTCACCGAGCTCGAGTTCGTGCTGCGGCCCTCGGACACGCGCGACGGAACCACCATCACGGCGCTCGGCCGCATCACCACGGCTTCGGGACCGTGGGAAGTCGCGGGTTGGGCCGGGGTGTTGCACGACGGCGGTGCCGCCTCCGCGGCCGCCACGCTGACCGCGGCCGGTACGGCATTCCGGGGAGAGGCGGAGCTCCGCTGGCCGGACGATGTGCTCCGGTTCTCGATCGGGGCGGACCGGAGCTTCCTCCTCGCCGGCCGGGACCTGTACGTGGTGCTCGAGTACCAGCGCGACGGGTACGGAGCTGCCGACCCGTCGGATTACATGGACGTACTCTTCTCCGATCCGTACAGCCGAGGTGAGCTGCAGGTGCTCGGCCGCGACGAGGCCGCCCTCCAGGCCTCTTGGCAGGCCACGCCCCTGCTCACGACGGACTTCCTCACCATGTGGAACATGAACGACGGGAGCTTCCTCCTCTCTCCGGCTGTCAGCTACTCGTTGTCGAACGAGGCCTACGTTCGGGGTGGCTTCTTCTTCGGGATCGGCCCGGGAGAACGCCAGGTCCCGTTGCCGTTGCCCGGCTCGGATCTCACCGACGTGATCGCCGCGAGCGTTCCGGGATCGGAGTACGGTATCGTCCCGTCGAGTCTCTACATCTCGCTGAGCGCCTTCTTCTGAGCTGTCCGCTCCGAGCCGGGGACCGCCGATCGCTCGACATTTGAGCGTCGGAAGCCCAGTTTCATCGCCCCCCGGCGGATCCGGCGCCGCAGGCCGATCCGGGTGACCCCAGACGGGAAGCACCATGCACCTGTTGCTCGTTCGGCACGCCATCGCGGAGGACCGGCTGGAGTTTTCCCGAACCGGCAAGTCGGACTACTTCCGGCCGCTCACCGAGCGAGGACGCTCGCGCATGGCCCGCGCCGCCGCCGGGCTCCGGACGCTCGTCCCCGAGATCGACGTGCTGGCCAGCAGCCCCCTCACGCGCGCCATGCAGACGGCGGATATCGTGGCGGAGGAATACGGTATCGAGCATATCGAGGAAGTCGAATCCCTGGCCACGGGCGATTCGCGCGCGTTCCTCGAATGGCTGGCCGATTGCGGGCCGGCGGACGTGGTCGCGGCCGTCGGCCACGAGCCGCACGGCTCGGACTGGGCGGCGCGATACCTCACGGGGGGCTGGGACGACTTCGCCG
>JBDHFS010000107.1:9753-14140 GCA_039590285.1 Gemmatimonadota bacterium | reverse complement strand
CCCGAGCCTGGGTCTCCTCACCCTGGCGGCGCTGACCCCACCGGAGCACGAGGTGGAGTACCTGGAGGTGCCGGATCCCCGGTCGCTGGACGAGCTTCCAGACGGGTTCGATCTCGTGGCCATCTCGTCGTACAGCGCCCAGATGCTCGAAGCCTACGACCTGGCGGATCGATATCGGGAAGAGGGCATCCCGGTCGTCATGGGGGGACCGCACGTTACAGCGCTCCCCGAGGAGGCACTGGGGCATTCCGACGCGGTCGTCGCGGGAGAGGGCGAGCCGTGCTGGGGCCGGGTCCTTTCGGACTGCGAGGGTCACCGGCTCGACGGCGTGTACGACGCGCGGCTCCACGACTACGATCTCGCCGAGGCTCCCGTCCCGGCGTTCGAGCTGCTCGACATTTCCCAATACAACAGGCTGACCGTTCAGGCGAGTCGGGGCTGTCCCCACCGGTGCGAGTTCTGCGCCAGCTCGGTGCTGCTGACGGACCGATACAAGCAGAAGCCGGTGGACAAAGTCGTCCGCGAGATCGATCGCATCCTCGAGATCTGGGATCAGCCGTTCATCGAGTTCGCCGACGACAATGCGCTCGTCAACCGGGCGTACTGGAAGGAGCTCCTGGCCCGGCTCCGTGAGAAGAAGCTCCGCTGGTTCGCCGAGACGGACCTGTCCGTGGCCCGAGACCCCGAGCTGCTGGACCTGATGCGTCTGAGCGGGTGCGCGCAGGTCCTGATCGGCCTGGAGAGCCCCGTCGAAGAGTGCCTCACGGGGATCGAGCTCAGGAATGACTGGAAGCGCAAGAGATATCCCGAGTACCGGGAGGCGATCCGCGAGATCCAGTCGCACGGCATCACCGTGAACGGATGCTTCGTGATCGGCCTGGACGGACAGACGCCAGAGATTTTCGACCAGGTGTTCGAGTTCGTTCGCGATTCGGGCCTGTATGAAGTCCAGATCACCATTCTCACGGCGTTCCCGGGCACCCCTCTGTACGATCGACTGCTCGATGAGGGGCGGATGCTGGAACCGCGGGCCTGGAATCGCTGCACTCTGTTCGACCTCAACTATCGGCCCGCCGGCATGACCCCGGAGGAGCTGGTGGAAGGCTTCAAGCGGCTGGGGGTCAGGCTGTACAGCGAAGAATTCACGCGGTGGAGACGCAACCGATTCAAGGAGGCCCTTCCGACGGGCCTTCGCCGGAAGGGGAGAGTGTCCTGATGAGCACGCGCTCGATTCAAAGCCTGTTCGCGGTGGCGGCGCTGTACGACGGAATCCTGGGCATCGCCTTCCTGGTCGCGGCCCCCTCCCTGTTCGAGTGGGTCGGCGTCACGCCACCTAACCACTTCGGCTACGTACACTTCCCCGCGGCGCTGTTGATCGTGTTCGGTCTCATGTTCCTGGCGATCGCGCGGAACCCGGTAGCCAACCTCAGCCTCATTCCCTACGGAATCATGCTGAAGGTCTCGTACTGCGCCGTGGTGTTCTACCACTGGTTCACGGCCGGCGTCCCGTTCATCTGGAAGCCGTTCGCCATCGCCGACCTGGCCTTCCTGGCCCTGTTCCTCTGGGCGTATTCGGTGCTCACGAAGCAGGCCCTCGAGACTGCATCGCCTGCCTGACGGGAGAGCGCACGACCCTGTTGCAGAGTAGGCGCTGTTCGGCCGGACAGGATCCTCAGGACGAGCCGCTGGATCCAGCTCCGATGGCCCGCTGTACCGCGCCTGCACCGCATCGACGTATCTTCCTCCGCTGGACCCGGAGCTACAGTTTCGGCGAGACCTTCAACGGCACGGAGACGGAGCGTGAACGACATCGTGAACACCGAAGCCGGATCGGATGATCTCATAGTTGTCGCGGGGGCCGGGGGCTTCATCGCCGGCCACCTTACGAAGTATTTCCGGGACAGGGGATTCACCCGAATCCGCGCGGTCGACAAGAAGCCTCTTCCCGAGTGGTATCAGCCTGTCCCCGGGGTCGAGTGCCTGAGCCTGGACCTGAGCGACCCGGATAGCTGCAAGCGCGCCTGCGAGGGCGCGGCAGAGGTCTACAACCTGGCCGCGGACATGGGAGGCATGGGCTTCATCGAGCGATTCCGGGTGGAGTGCCTGCGCAGCATCCTGATCAATACGCACATGGTCGAGGCGGCGTACCGGGCGGGTGCCCGGCGTTATTTCTTCTCTTCATCGGCGTGCGCCTACAACACGGAGCTTCAGAAAGACACCGACGCCATCTCCCTGAAGGAGTCGGATGCCTATCCGGCCATGGCGGAGCGGGGCTACGGCTGGGAAAAGCTCATGTCGGAGATGTTCTGCCAGGAGTACTGGCACGAACGGGGTCTCAAGACCTTCATCGCCCGGTTCCACGCCGTGTACGGACCGTACGGGACGTGGGACGGAGGTCGGGAGAAGGTCCCCGCCGCCTTCTGCCGCAAGGTCATCGAGGCCAAGGACCTAGACACCGGCCGCATCGAGATCTGGGGTGACGGCACACGACAGCGCAGCTTCATGTACGTGGACGACTGCGTGCACGGCATCGACAGGATCGTGCACTGTGACGACCTCATCGCGACGCCCATCAACCTCGGTTCGAGCGAGCTGATCTCCGTGAACGATCTGGCCACCATGGTCGAGGAGACCGCGGGCGTCCAGCTGGAGCGGGACCACATCGAAGGCCCGCTGGGGGTAGGCGGCCGCAACAGCGACAATACCATGATCAAGCGCGTCCTCGGATGGGAACCCGGCATCCCGTTGAGGGATGGCATGACGAAGACCTACGCCTGGATCGAGAAGCAGTACATGGATCGCAAGGCCGGGAAGCGGACCATCAGTTGAGGACGTCCGGCGCTTCAGGCGCGGCTGTCGCCCGAGGGTTCCGTCCAGTGGCGTTCTTCCCCGAGACTCAGCCCGGCTTCCGGTACACCGACACGTGATGTCCGCTCGCCGCGGTGAACTCTTCCTCGTTCCAACCGCCCCACCGGTGCTCGAGCTCGAGGCCGGCGAGCCGAGCCATCAGGTCCAGCTCTGACGGCCAGCAGTACCTGGCCTCCAGCGGGTAGAAGCGCGACCCGTCTTCACCGAGAACCGCGATCCTGGCCTTCACCCGCTGAGAGATCGGATCGTGCAGCGTCGCCTCGAGGCGAATCCCCTCCTGGTCGATCGCGGTGACGGAGAGGCGCTGCCCCCGGTCGAACCGGCCGAGGTCCGGGAAGAAGCACTCCATCGCGAACCGACCGCCGGGCGCCAGGTGGTCGGCCACGCTCTGGAAGCAGCGCACCTGCTCTTCCTGCTCCGTGAGCGCGAACAGCGTGTTGAAGACCACGAACACGAGTGAGAACTCGCCATCCACCGATACATCGCCGAAGTCGCCGAATGTGACGGGAATGTCCGCCCCGCCGGGCTTGGCGTGCAGCTTCTCGATCATGGCAGCCGAGGCGTCGATGCCGCGCACCGGGATGCCTGTCGCCGCCAGGGGAATCGCGATCCGCCCGGTTCCGATGCCCAGCTCGAGCACCGGCCCGTCGCCAGCGAGCGCCGCCAGCCGACGGACGATGGGAGTCGGGTCGCCGCCCGGATACCAGGCGTCATAGACGTCCGCCACTCCGTCGCCGTACGTGGATGCCTCGTAGTCTGCCATCGCTCGTTCTCCCGCGCTTCGTCCGACTCGAATCCGTGCACTCCGTCGACAGCGCAGAGCGCTCCCTGTAAGCGATAATGGTCTGCCGCGCCCACGGATTCCAGCCGCCCCGGGATCGGTGCTGCCGGAAGGAACCTCACAGGGTAGAATGGATGGTACTCACACGTCCTGGAGGACCGATGACGGTCGAGGAGCAGGAGGCCGGCCTCACGCTGTGGGCGAACGAGGTCGCCGAGGAGCTGGATCGAATCGAGCGTCCCGAGCTGGCCACCATCTTCCGCGCGCTCGCGCGCCGCGATGCCGAGCCCGTGCGCGATGCCGTGCGGCTCTTCCCTCCCACGATGCTGGACGGACTGCGCGAGATGGTCGAGCTCGAGCGGGAGGAGAGGCGAGAGGCGGGGGAGGAGCGGTCGGTCGAGATCCTCGACTGGCTCGTGGACCTGGTGGCGGAGGCACAGGAACGGGGCACGACGGTGGACCTCGAGCCGGACGAGGCCGGGAAGATCCACTGAGCGCCAGGCCGGCGACGGCGGGTCAGGAATCGGTTTCGCACCACGAACGGAGGCGCGTTGGACGAGCGAACGAAGCTCCGTCGGAACGACAGGTCCGCCGATGACCCGTGGATCCGGGAGTTCCTGCTGGAGGCCCCGGTGGGTGTCCTCGCCACGGTAGAGGACGGCCAGCCGTTCGTGAACTCCAACCTGTTCGTGTACGACGAAGGACGCTCGGCCCTGTACCTGCATACCGCCCGCACCG
>JBDHFS010000107.1:0-9698 GCA_039590285.1 Gemmatimonadota bacterium | reverse complement strand
CTCGAGGCGGGCGGTGCGGTGGCGTTCACGATCCACGAGATGGGGCGCCTTCTTCCCGCCGATGAGGCGCTGGAGTTCAGCGTCGAGTACGGCGGCGTGGTCGTGTTCGGGAGGGCTTCCGTCGTCGGCGATCCGGAAGAGGCGGAGTACGGCCTTCAGCTACTGCTCGACAAGTACTCGCCCCACCTGAAGCCCGGCCGCGACTACCGGCCGATCACCACGGATGAGCTCAAGCGCACGAGCGTGTTCCGGGTGGACATCGAGGCGTGGAGCGGCAAGAGGAAGTTCGTCGAGCCCGACTTCCCGGGGGCCTACCTGTACGAAGACCGGGAGCGACTGGTAGCTGAAGGCGAGGCCCAGGGGCTCGGGGCGGCGGATTCCGGTTAGATCCGTCCGCGAGCGGCTCAGGCTTCGCCCGCCGGCCCCCAGCTCATCGGCCCCGGGCCCACCTGCCCGGAGCTGGAGGTGTCCGACTGTCCCTGCCGCACCATCTTCTCCTTGCCCGGGGTGGACTCGTACAGGACGGGCCGCATGGCCTCCAGGTGAAGCTCCCACCATTCCGTGGCCCGCTCGTTGGACCACGGCTCATCCAGCGGGACCTGCACGAGCGCTTCGTCCAGTTCCCGCACGCTCTGGAACCTCCCTTCGGGTCGCTTCTCGAGGCAGCGCAGGATCGCCGCTTCGAGCCCCTCCGGAACTTCGATCTCGGTCATGCGTGACGGTGGCTCCGGCGGCTTCTTGACCTGGTCGAGCAACAGCTGCATGGCTGACTTCGAGCTGAACGGCGGGCTTCCGGTAAGCAGGTAGTAGGCGACGGCGCCCAGGCAGTAGATGTCGGATCGGGTATCCACGGGCAGATCGCCGTGGATCGCCTCCGGCGAAATATACTCGGGAGTGCCCACGATCAAGCCTTTCCGGGTAACAGCCTGATCAGACTGAACCTGCTTGGCGAGCCCGAAGTCTAGCACCTTCACGAAGTCGAACAGGCCTCCTCTCTGCGTCAGGAAGATGTTGGCGGGCTTGAGGTCCCGGTGCATGACCTGCCTGTCGTGGGCCTCGGCGAGGGATCCGCACACCTGGCGCAGCACGTGGACGGCGCGGGCCGCGTTCACGGGCCCGAATCGTTTCACGAGCCGGTTCAGGTCCATGCCCTCCAGGTATTCCATAGCGTAGTAGAACGTGAGCCGGTCGGCGCGTCCGTAGTCGTAGATCGTGATGGTGTTGGGATGGGTCAGGCTGGAGGACGTCTGAACCTCGCGCTCGAATCGGGCCAGGGCCTCCTCGTCGAGAACGCTCGACACGCGCAGCACCTTGACGGCGGACGGCCTGACCATGCGGGCGTGGCGCGCGACGAAGACCTCGCCCATGCCCCCCTTGCCGAGCTCGCGCTCGATGGTGTAGTTGCCGAGCCGCCGCGCCTTGTGGGCCTTCCGGCGAAGGCTGTACAGCGTGTTCGTGACGAGCACCGACGTGGCGGCCAGCACGATCAGCACGACCGACGAGACCAGCACGTCCTGCCAGAAGGTTGCGAGGCGGAGACCGGAGCCGCCCTCCAGGGCGTCCATGACGATGCGCACGATGATCGGAGCCAGTACCGCGATCAGGCCGAGGGCCACCTGGTGTCGGACTCGCCACGGGATGACGGCCGCGGGCACGAACAGCACCAGCGCCAGGATCACTGCGGACGGGTAGTCGGGCGTGGCCTGGAGGGCCTCGATGTTCACGACGACCAGCACGGCGTTCAGCGCGATGACGGCGAATGCCGTGTTCTGGAGGCGGCGGAGACCCGGTGAGCCGGCGTACAGAACGGCCAGTCCAGCGGCGAACGAGGCGAGGATGGCCAGGTCCAGAAGCCGCTCCCACGGCCCCCACACGCCACCAATCACCACGCGGGACAGGAGGATGAGGATCGCGGTGATGCCGAGGCCGAGCCCGAAGACGAGGCGGGCGCGCCGCCGCATGAGGTCGCGTTCCTTCTGAACGAACGACTCCCTCGAGGCGAGTGGATAGTCGTCGAGGGACCCGAGGGAGGACGCGGTATCGAGAGAGTCGGCGAAGATGTCGGTCATCGGCATTCCCATTCACGCGTGTTTCCGGGGCCGGACCAGCGTAAGAATGTAGCCTCGTAACGGCCGCTTGTCCCGGCGGGCGGCGTCCAGCGGGCCTCCCACAGATAGCCCCTGCCGACCCGGCTTCCGAGCGCGCGAATCTCCACCTCACGATCGTCGTCCCATACGCTCACGTCGCCACCGGGCCCGTCCGTCCGCGCGAGCTCCAGGATAGGTCCATCCGACGGCAGCAGCGTGCCGGGTCTGTCGTCGTGCCAGCGCACGACGGCCGTGTCCCGGGAGCAGCCGGAAGACTCGACGCGAAGCGGCCCGCGGCCCGCCCCCGCGCTCTCTTCGGCCTCTGGAAAAATGTGGTGTGGCTTGCCAGGCTCGACCGTGAGCGGGAGGACCAGCGCTTCTCCGCCGTCCGGCAGGGTCGCGACGAGATCGGCGATGACCGCTTCCAGCGCCCCGGCGGACCCTGGCCCGTACAGCGTGGACCCGCCCTCGTAGTGCTGGACGGAGTACTCTTCGGCGGTCGCGAGGTACTGCACGTAACCGTTGGACTGACCGACGACGGCCGCCCCGTGAACGTCGATGCTACCGGCAGCCGACTCGAGCATCGCGTCCCGAATTCGGAAGCCGACTTCGGCCGTGGGCGCCGCGGGAAGCCCGGCCGGAAGAAGGTCTCCAACCCGAACGACCTGCAGCTGCAAGGTCTCGGACAGCGCGAGCGGGCCCACCAGGAGCTTCAGCAGCCAGTGCAGGGACTTCTTGGGGGCCTGGCAGTCCTGGGAGTCTTCATCGACGACGCCCTCCCGCGCCTCGATGTCCACGAAGCCGAAGATCCTCCAGTCGTACAACGCGCTCTTCCCGTCCTCCGCCCCACCTCCCGATCCTCGCCCGATGACGGGCTCGGGACACAGCCCCTCGGGGCGCTCGGCGGACAGATCGTAGCTGCGAAACGCGCGGCCCACAGCGACGTCCGATGTCAGGCGCGAGCCCGCCTCCCGGTACAGGTCTCGGGCGTGGGCGGCGAGGCTGTCACCCGCACCGTTGATGAGCTGGCGGGCCTGCTGCACGCATTCGGACGCCGGCGCCGCCGATGGGCCCTTCCAGTAGTCGTTGGAGCGGGGGCTCCTGGGTCCGCCCGGCCGTACGCCGCGAAGCTGCTTCGCGGGCGGACAGGCGGAGCGCGACATGCCGACGAGCGAGGCATCCCCCTCGGACCCGTTGAAGAACAGGTGGACCGAACGAGGAGCGTGCGTCGGTGTGGCGCCGGCCAGCGCATCCATGTACTGCTCGAGATCCCGCTCGATGATGGCCGGAACGTCACCGTCGTACAGGTCGTTGGCCGCCGGATTGCCCGTGGCGTGAAACCCGAACACGCTGATCGCGGCTCCCGGGATCGTATCCCCGGCAGTATCGATCGTGTCGATGCGCAGCAGCGTCCATGTGGGATCGATCGCGCCCTGGTCCTCGGGCAGACCGGGAGGGGGCACGGGCCGTCCCGGGACCTCGGGGTTCATGCGGTGCGCCGTCATGCTCCGGTTACGCGTGAGGCCCCATACCTGGCCCTGCACCCACCCGACGACCGCGGGCCGCATGTCGGCTGCCGCCTCCCGCACGGCCCGGGTGATTCGTTCGGCGAGGAAATCGACGACCGCCGGGTCGAAGCCTGGCCGCGCCGGCCCGTACTTATTGATCGCCTCGTCGGACATGAAATGGCCCGGACCGGCGTGAGTGTGCGTGGCTCCGAGCAGCAGTCGATCGGCTCCGATTCCGGTTTCCAGTGTTCGAGCCGCGACGTTCCGGTGGAGCAGGACCGAGGCGTGCGCCAGGTCGAGGGCCACCAGGGCCACTCTCTCGCCGTCTGCGTCCTCGAGGAACACGGCGCGCGCGTACAGACGGGTCCGGAAGCCGTTCGCGACGCTTCCGGACGGGCCGTAGGCCTGGATCCCGAGCCCCGGCGGTGGCGTGATGTCCGCCCTGCCGAACCCTGCCTGGAGCCCCGGCTGCGCCGGGGGCGTGGGCTCTGGCGAGGCGGGCGCCGGAAGGTCCACGGTGTAGGGCGCGCAGGAGGCGATCAGGAACGCGACGACAGCCGCGGATCCGGAGGCGGCCCGATTCATCAGAACACCCCCAGGATCCAGGCATCGCTGCCTCCGAGACCGAACCACCAGGAGTCTCCGCTGGTGCCCGTATCGGAACCGCGCGCGCCTTCATCCCTCTCGATGAGGAAGTGAAGCTCGACGGTCACGTACCTGGAGGCGCTCCCCACGCGAATGTCGAGGCCCAGATCCACGTGCGTGA
This sequence comes from Gemmatimonadota bacterium, assembly GCA_039590285.1. GTDB lineage: Bacteria > Gemmatimonadota > Gemmatimonadetes > Palauibacterales > Palauibacteraceae > Benthicola. The sequence goes on along the minus strand of JBDHFS010000107.1, from coordinate 5,337 downwards.
GGCCGGCGTCGGAAAAATAGGCGGAATCGTCCGACCGTGAGTCGTCCACGTGCTGGCCCAGGCTCCACCCGGCGAGAGAAGAGAGATACATCCCGACGATCGGAGCGCGGCTCGGAAGCACGGGAACGCGGAGGTCGAGTCCGGTCTCGAGGTAGGCCCCCTTCACCCGGCCCACGTCGTGCCACACGGCAACTCTGGGCACGAAAGCACCCAGGCTGGCCCAGGCATCCAGATAGATCTCGTTCGTGCCGACGGCATCCGCCGTCTGCCCGAACGCGCCGTCGGCGAACGCGTACCGCACAAAGCCGCCACGCAAGTAAAGCGGCGACAGATCCGCACTCCCCTCGAGCGACAGGTCGTTCTGCCCGAACCAGGCCTGTCCGAGGCCCGTGTCCCCGCTTTCGGCGCTCAGGCTCTGGAGCTCGATGGTGGACCACCAGGCGGCCGCGAGGCTGAGCTTCGAGCCTGTCGCCGCCACGTACAGGTCCGGCTGGAGCACCCAGTCGCCGCTGCGCGTCTGGCCCCTCCAGATGTTGGAGGAGCGCACGGAGGCATCGGCGCCGATCAGGGCCTTGGTCTGCGCCATCAAGGGCGTGCTCGTTATCAGAGCCAGTCCGCAGGCGAGCAGAACACGGAGGAAGGCGCGGGCTAGTCCGTGGTCGCCGGTTCCCGGCGCACCACGGCCCGCGCAGGGTCCACTCAGGATGCTTGTCCGACGGGTAAAAGACGCGATCGCTCTACCCCGCCTCTCGGACTCTCAGCCTGTCGCACGACTTCGGATTCGGCCCAGGGGCCGCAGGATGGGGACGCCCCGTAAAGATACGCCCCGAAGCTACTCCTGCCAGCCGGTCCAGCCGGGGCCGCGCACCACGCGGCCCGGCTTAGCCCCCGTGGGACCACCGTTGGTCAGCACGAGCTCCCCGTTCACGAGCACGTGCCGCACGCCGACCGCGTACTGGTGCGGCTCCTCGAACGTGGCCCTGTCGGCGATCGTCTCCGGGTCGAACACGACGACGTCCGCGTAATAGCCTGGCGCCAGGGACCCGCGGTGCCGGATGCCAAGGTTCTCCGCGGGCATGGAGGTGAGCCGCCGCACCGCCTCCTCGAGCGTGATCACGCCCTCGTCACGCACGTACATCCCGAGCAGGCGGGCGAACGTGCCATAGCCGCGCGGGTGGGGCTGCGAATTCAGGAATACGCCGTCCGTGGCGTACGCTCCGGCGTCCGAGCAGAAGCTCACCCACGGGATCTCGATCTTCCGGCGGATGTTGTCCTCGGACATGGTGAAGAACACGGACTGCACGCGGCTGTCGTCCTGGATCACCAGGTCCATGGCGGTTTCCTCAGCCCCCGCGCCGCGCTCGCGGGCGACGTCCGCCAGGGTGCGGCCCGTCAGGTAGCGCAGCGAGTCCGTCCGGAACCCGGTGAGCAGGATGTTCTCCGGCGAGCCGGCGCTGAGCCACGTGTTGTCCCACTCGCCCTCCGGGTCGTTCATGTCCGCCTTCACGCGGTCCCGGATCTCGGGATCCTCGAGGCGCTCGACCCACGCATCGTGCCCGCCTTCCTGCACCCACGGCGGCATGACCGCGTCGAGGCCGGTGGAGGAGGCGTGGTAGGTGTACATGTCGGCCGTGACCCGCAGTCCCTCCGCCCGCACTTCCTCAACGCGCCGGATCACGTCCTCCAGCTTGGCCCAGTTGTTCCTGCCGGACGCCTTGAGGTGGTAGATCTCGGCCGGGAGATGCGCCTCGCGAGCGACGGAGATCAACTCTTCCAGCGACTCGAGCACGGTCTTCCCTTCCCCTCGCATGTGGCTGATGTACATGCCTCCGTGCTGGCCGGCGACTCTCGCGAGCGCGATCAACTCGTCCGTCCCGGCGTAGTAGGCGGGCGAGTAGATCAGCGACGACCCGAGCCCGAGTGCTCCCTCCTCCATCGCCTGGCGGACGAGCCCGCGCATTTCCTCCAGCTCTTCCTCCGTCGGCGGGCGGTCCTCGTATCCCAGCACGTGGATTCGAACCGTCGTGGCCCCCACGAACGAGGCCACGTTCGGCGCGACACCGCGTCCCACGAGCCACTCCAGGTACTCGCCGAGCGTGGTCCACTCGATCGGGTACTTGATGTCACCCTGCGAGTCGAGCTCCTCCTGCTTCATCTCCTCGTTGAGCGGACCCATCGACCACCCCTCGCCGAACACTTCGAGGGTGACGCCCTGCCGGATGTCGCTCTGCCCGAGGCCGTCCTCGATCAGGGACTCGGTGGCCCAGGAGAGCATGTTGATGAAGCCGGGAGAGACGGCGAGTCCGGCGGCGTCGATCTCCGTCCTCCCGGTGGCGGGGCCGATGTCGCCGAGCGCCACGATCGAGTCTCCGTCGATCGCGACGTCGCCGGCGAACGGCTCACCGCCGCTCCCGTCGTAGAGGGTCCCGTTCCGGATCACGACGTCGTACGTCCGGGGCTCCGCGCACGCGGCGAGCAGCAAGAGGCTTAGAAACAGGTATGGAAGGCGTCGCATGGTGGACTCCGCTCCGCTCTAGAAGCCGGTGTGTTCCGTTCGCTCGATGATCTCTTCCTGAAGGGCGTCCGACAGGTCGCAAAAGTAGTCGCTGTACCCCGCTACTCGCACGATCAGGTCGCGGTGCGAGTCGGGATCCTCCCGCGCCGCGCGCAACGTGTCCGCGTCCACCACGTTGAACTGCACGTGGTGACCGTCCAGGTGGAAGTAACCCCGCACGAGGTCGGCCAGGCGGTCGATGCCTTCCTCGCCGGACAGAAGGGACGGCGTGAACTTCATGTTGAGCAGGGTGCCGCCCGTCTTGAGGTGATCCATCTTGGCCGCGGACTGGAAGACGGCCGTGGGACCGCTTCGATCGGCGCCCTGCACGGGTGAGATCCCCTCCGACAGCGGAACTCCGGCATGTCGGCCGTCGGGGGTGGCTCCCGTCACCGACCCGAAGTACACGTGCGAGGTCGTCGGGAGCATCTCCAGGCGATGCGCGCCGCCGATCGCGGTGGGGCGGCCATCGATGGATCTGAACGCCGCCACGAAGACGCGCCGCATGAGGTCGTCCGCCGCATCGTCGTCGTTGCCGTATTTCGGCGCCCGATGCACCAGCCGCTGGCGCAGCGCTTCCTGGCCCTCGAAGTCGGCGTCCAGCGCGCCGACGAGATCCGCCAGGTCCAGCCGTTCCTCCTCGAACACGACTCGTCGGACCGCGGCGAGGCTGTCCGTGACGGTCCCGATGCCCACGGCCTGGATGAAGCGGTTGTTGTAGCGCGCTCCGCCGGCGTTGTAGTCCTTCCCATTGGCGATGCAGTCGTCGATGAGCACGGAAAGGAAGGGCGCCGGCATCTCCCGCGCGTACATCCTCGCGATGACCTGGTTGCCCCTGATTTTCACGTCGATGAAGTGGCGGAGCTGCTCCTCGAACGCGGCGAGCAGGTCGCCGAACGTCGCGAAGTCGGCCGGCGATCCCGTGTGGGGTCCGAGCTGCCGCCCGCGACGCGGATCGAAGCCATCGTGCAACGCCAGCTCGAGAATCTTCACGAGGTTGAAGTAGCCGGTGAGGATGTAAGCTTCCTTGCCGAAAGCGCCCACCTCCACGCACCCGCTGCACCCACCGGCCCGCGCGTCCTCGATCGATTTGCCCTGGCGCAGCTGCTCCGCGACCACCGCGTCCGCGTTGAACAGGGATGGGAAGCCGTAGCCCTTCCGGATCACGCGGAGCGCATGCCTCAGAACGTCGTCCGGCGTCTCGCTGGACACCTGGAGGTTGGTGCTCGGCTGAAGGAGATGCATATCGTCGACGATGTCGAGCAGGATGCGCGACACCTCGTTGGAGCCGTCGGAGCCGTCTCTCAACAGACCGCCGATGTTGATGTTGGCGAAGTCGGTGTACGTGCCGCTCTCCGCCGCCGTGACGCCCACTTTGGGCGGCGCCGTGTGGTTGTTGAACTTGATGAAGAAGGCCTCGAGCAGCTCGCGCGCGGACTCCCGCGTCAGCGATCCGTCGGCCAGGCCCCGCTCCCAGAACGGGAGCAGGTGCTGGTCCAGGTGTCCGGGATTGAACGCGTCCCACCCGTTGAGCTCCGTGATCACGCCGAGGTGGCAGAACCAGTAGTACTGGAGCGCCTCGTGGAAGGCCCGTGGAGCGTGCGCTGGAACGTGGCGACAGGTCGCCGCGACCTTCTCCAGGATGGCCTTCTCCGCCGGTTCCTCCTCCACCGCGGCTTTGCGTTCTGCCAGATCCGCGTGTCGTTGGGCGAAGATCATCAGCACGTCGCAGGCAATACGCATGGACAGCAGGGCCTCTCGCCGGTCCTGCGCCTCGGGGTCGGTCGCGAAGTCCAGCGCCTCCAGCGCCTCATCGATGTCCGCCTGGAAGTCGAGCATGCCGCGCGAGTAGATCTTGTCGTCGAGGACCGTGTGTCCGGGCGCCCGCTGCTCCATGAACTCCGTGTACACGCCGGCGTCGTAGGCGGCGTGCCATTCCTCCGGCAGCTCGGCGAACAGCCGATCGCGCATCGACCTCCCTGTCCAGAACGGGATCACCTCGTCCCGGTACGCATCCCTTACGTCCGCCGCAACTTCGTACCGCGTCTTCTCCCGGGTGTGCAGGATCTCGAGATCCTGGACGGAGTGGCACGTAAGCTCTGGGAATGTCGGCACCGCCTTGGGCTCCGGGCCGCGCTCGCCGACGATCAGCTCGCCTTCCCCGTGATACAGGGTCTTGTGCTCGCACAGGTGACGGAACGCCAGCGCCCGCAGCACGGGCGCGGAGTGGCGCCCGAGGTTCTCCTTGTAGAAGCCGGTCATCAACAGGGCGCGCTCGGCCGAGATGCTCGGCGCCGCCTCCAGGCTCAGGCGACGCAGGCGCCGCGTTCGGTCGGTCACGCTCAGGCTCCTATGGTCGTGGCGAGGCCCGCCGCCTCGAACAGGGCGGCCGCCTCCACCATCTGGTCCATCGTCGGCGCGCCGGGATCGAACGCCTCCCCGGTCTCGCCGAGGCGTTCTCGCTTTCCGGTCCCCAGCCCGTGATGGGGCAGCAGGCTCACGCGCCGCACGCCCGACAGGGCCGCGGCGAGGTCCGCCGTTCGACCCAGGTTATCGCGGTCGTCGTTCACTCCGGGGATCACCGGCACTCGCACCCAGATCGAATCGTGCACGCGGGACAGGGCTTCCAGGTTGGACAGAATCCGCTCGTTGGATGCGCCCGCCCACTCCTGGTGCGTGGCGTCGTCCATGTGCTTGACGTCGTACAGGAAGAGGTCGGCCAGCTCGGCCGCCGCGAGCAGGTCCTCGCGATCCACGAGGCCGCAGGTGTCGACGGCCGTGTG
>JBDHFS010000106.1:0-9711 GCA_039590285.1 Gemmatimonadota bacterium | reverse complement strand
CCCGGCCATCGGAGCGTACCGCAGATGGGCCAGGCGCCGGTAGCCGGTGAGGTCCGCCATGAGAATCTCCGCGCCCCACGTGTGACCGTCGTCTCCGTAACCGGTGCCGTCGTAAGACACGCCGATCACCGGATCCGTCACCCCGTGCTCGGCTGAGATGGCGGCCACGTGGGCGTGGTGGTGCTGCACGGGCACGACCGTCGGCAACTCCAGCTCTTCGGCGATCCGCGTGGACAGGTATCCGGGGTGAAGGTCTCGCGCCGCCGCCGACGGCTCGATCCTGAACAGGCTCTTGAACCGAAGGAGTGACTCCCGGAAATGATCCAGCGTCTCCACGTTCTCGAGGTCGCCTATGTGCTGACTGACGAACGCGGTGGAGCCGTAGGCCAGCGTGAACGTGTTCTTCAGGTGCGGACCCACGGCCAGGAGCGGCTCCGGACAGGCGACCGGAAGAGAGAGAGGAAGGGGTGCGTAGCCGCGGGCCCGCCGCAGGAACACGGGAGCTCCACTTACCACACGGACGACCGAGTCGTCGTAGCGCGACACGATCTCCCGGTCGTGCATGAGAAATCCGCCGGCAACCGCGGACAACCGTTCCTCCGCTTCCGAATTCGACGTGCAAATCGGAAGCTCACTCACGTTCCCGCTCGTCATCACGAGGGCTCGGCCGACCCGCTCGAGGAGCAGCAGATGGAGCGGAGTGTACGCCAGCATGACCCCGACGGTGTCGAGACCCGGAGACACGCTCGGGGCCAGTCCGCTGTCCGCGCGCGAGCGCAGAAGAACGATCGGGCGCTCGGATCTCAACAGAGCTTCCTGCTCCGCCGGACCGATGTATCCGAGGTGGCGGGCCGCTTCCAGGTCGAACGCCATGACGGCGAGCGGCTTTTCCTCCCTTGTCTTCTGCGCCCTGAGTCGTCGGACGGCCGACTCGCTGGTGGCGTCGCACGCCAGGTGATAGCCGCCGAGACCCCTGATGGCCAGCACACCGCCCAGCTCCAGCATCTGGGCGGCGCCCTCCAGAGCATCCTCGCCGCGCTCGACCGGCGCCCCGTCGGGACCGGCCAGCCACACGCGGGGGCCGCACTCGTGGCAGCTGTTGGTCTCGGAGTGAAAGCGGCGATCCGCCGGGTCCGTGTACTCGCTTTCGCAAGACCGGCACTGAGGGAAGGCCCGCATGCTGGTGCGCTCGCGGTCGTACGGCATCGACTCGATGACCGTGTACCGCGGACCACAGTCCGTGCACGTAATGAAGGCGTATCGGAAGCGCCGATCGGCCGGATCGAACAGCTCCTGCCTGCACGCATCGCAGATCGCCACGTCGGGGGACACCGGAAGCCGGCCTTCGGTCGCGCGGCTCTCGAGGACCCGGAAACCGTCCGTTCCACGCACCGCCACGACATCGACGCCCACCGAGTCGATCCGTGCCAGGACCGGCGCCCCATCACGCAGGCCCAGGACGAACCCGTCCAGGGCTTCTCCGGATCCTTCGATGTGGATGAACACCTGGCCAGACTCGTTGCGCACCCATCCGGCCAGATCGTGCCGCACCGCCAGCCGATGCACGAAGGGCCTGAAGCCGACCCCCTGCACCACCCCGGTCACGCGGAGACGCCGGGCCTCCCGCGCGCCCGCCACCGACTGGACCGCTTCAGCGGCAGCGGCGTCCGGCTCGCCGGGCGCTGGCATTTCTCGGCTCACACGGGGTTCTCCGCCCCGGTTCGGCAGAGCTCCTCGAGGAACCCGTACCACTCGTCCATCCCCTCACCGGTAAGCGCCGAAGTGAAGAAGAAGCGCAGGCCCGGATTCACCTCGCGCGCGTACTCCACCGCGCGGTCCGTTTCGAACGGAAGGTACGGAAGGAGGTCGATCTTGTTGATGACGCAATAGTCCGAGCGCTCGAACATCCGTGGATACTTGAGCGGTTTGTCCTCGCCTTCCGTGACCGAGAAGATCACCACCTTCGCGTTCTCACCCAGATCCCAGGACGCGGGACACACCAGATTGCCGACGTTCTCGACGAACAGGAGATCCGTGGCGGGCAGGTCGACCTCGTCGATCGCGGTCGAGATCTGACGCGCGTCCATGTGGCACGCTCCGCCCGTTACCACGGCCTGAACGAGCCGATCCGTCCGCGCCGCGAGCCGGTCGGCGTCGTTCTGCGTCTGGACGTCTCCCGTGACCACGGCCATGCGGAGCCGATCGCCCAGAGCGTCCAGGGTCCGCTCCAGGAGCGTCGTTTTCCCCGAGCCCGGCGAGGAGACCAGGTTCAGCGACGGCACCCCGTGCTTCCGGAGGCGGTCGCGAACTCCAGCCGCCAGCTCGTCGTTCTTCGCCATCACCTTCTCGCGCACGTCGATCCTACGTACCGCCATTCTCCTCCACCTCCACGTAAGTCACGGACAGTTCGTCTCCATCGAGCCGCCGGATCACTGGCACCCCGTTCCCGAAAGGGGGACTTGCCAGGAGTGCCTCGAGACAGAACTGGAGATTATCGATCTCGATGCCAGAGCGATCTCCGACATCCAGGCCTACCTCCCGAACCGTCGGGAGACGATGGCGGCCGATGTGCTCCTCGGTGATCCGGCATACGTCAAGGGCGATGCTCAATTCGTGCACCGTGCGTCTCTCCGGTCCTTTTCGCCGCCGGGTCCCAGGCCTGGGACCGCTCGGGCACATGTTGTCGCACCATACTATCACGGATGAGGATCCGACCCCATCTCCGCCACCGAGAGAACGTAGGCAACCACATCCCAGGTCTGGTCCGCCGTGAGGATCTTCCAACCTCCCATGGGCGTCCCGCGGAGGCCCTCCCGCACGACGAAGAAGGTCCTCCTGGGATCCATTCGCTGGCGCCACGCCAGCTCGGTGAAGTCCGCCGGTCGGATCGAGGCACCGCTCCGAGGGCCTCGTCCATCGGCCCGCTGACCATGGCAGATGGCGCAGTGCTCCAGGAAGAGGTCTCTGCCCCGACGGCGTGCTTCTGCCGAGGCGAGCCTCGCCTCGGGAACCTCAAGTGCGCGGTAGTCCGGGGGCAGAGCATCGCCGTTGCAGCCCCACGCTCCCAGGAGCAGCGTTCCCAGGATCAGTGCCGGTCTCCAACCGTAGGGAACCTCTCTCATCTTGCAGCCGATTCTGTCCGGCACCACCTTCCTGCTCATAATGAGGGGCGCCGGGAGAGTACCGGGGAAATGGTACCCCTGTATCCGGAGTGCCATTCCAAACCCCACTTGCCTGGCCGCGCGACCATGTCATCCAGCTTGCTCAAAAGGACGTGGGAGGCGGGCGCACTGCCGCGCCTGACATTGATGCTCGGTCTGATCGTCAGCGCGGGTTGGGCCATCATCGCGGGATTGTGGACCATCCGGTTCATCGCTGAGTTCCTCCAGAACCCCGCCCTCGGGACGGCGTTCAAGATCGCCCTCCTGGTCGTCCTGCCCTTTGTGGCCCTGTTCCTTGTGATGCCCCTCCCCACTCAGTGGCTCATGTACCTCCTCCTCCGTCTGGACGAGCGGCGACGTGGAGCGTCGGATCTGACGTCGTGACTGCGGCCTTACGCTTCCACATCCGGGCCTGGTCTGGCGGGCGCGACTAGAGTGCCGGGCCGGGAGACTTGCCTACAGGCCGAGTGCCTGAACCGCACGGGTCTGATGGTCGGGAGTGGCAGGCGCCACGGCGCGAGGACGGGGAAGGAACTCGTGGCCCAGCCGGCGCGCCTCCTCCACGATCTTGTCCACCAGTGCGGGGACGCTGGCCTGGACCGCCCGCGATCGGCCCAGGCCCAACGTCAGCGTCTCGGGGATCAGCCCGAGCAGAACCAGAGACCGTGGCTCCGCGCCCAACATGCTCAGCGCATCCAGGAGGTCGGCTACCCCGATTTGGTGACAGGAGAGACGGGTCCGAACCGCCGGGGCCACTTCATCACCTTCGAGTCGGACAAGCGAGCCGGCGGGGCCAGGACCAAGAACCGCATCGACCAGGATCACGTCCTCGGAGGCATCGATGTACGACAGCAGGGAGAGTCCGAGCGTCCCGCCATCCAGCACCCGCGCGTCCTTCGGCATACGGTAGCGGCGCCTCAGGATCTCGACGGCAGCCACACCGAGGCCGTCATCGCTGCACAGGACGTTGCCGAGTCCCAGGACGAGCAGAGCAGAGGGTGTTCCGGGCGACGCCATCAATCGCCGTCCAAGTCCTCAGCGGCCAGCGCCTCGGGCGTTACGAAACGGTAGCCCGAGAATATCGACCCGATCGTGGCGTTCTTGGCCGCACGCGAGACCAAGAGAGCGCAAGAGATGTGGTGGATGACGAACACGACCAGGATCCACATGCACACGTGGTGGATCCATCGCGCGGTCTGGGCACCGCCGAACAAGGGTAGGAGGCCCTCGAAGATGCGCATCGGCGAGCCCGCGCCGGCATACACCGCGAACATGGAGTAGCCCGTGAGAACCGACAGGAACCCGACACCGTAGATCACCAGGTAGGTCAGGCCAGCCAGCGGGTTGTGGCCGACGAATCGCGGGGTTACCGGGCGGAACAGCAGGTAGAACTTCAACCACTCCCAGATTCGCTTCCACCGACGCTTATTCGTGGGCACGAGCTCGTGCCAGCGGGCGTATCGATTGCCCATGAACATCCAGGCTACCCGGGCGATCTCGGACAGGCTGAACACCGCCGCGGAGAAGAAGTGAATCGCCGTCACGGTTCCCATCACGAATTCCTGCCCCGCCGAATCCGGCGCGACGATGAACGGGTTCCCGATGTAATAGCCCGTGATCGCGAGCACTGTCAGCGAGATTACAATAAGCCAGTGCGTGATGCGGACCGGCAGATCCCACACATAGACCCTGATCAGCGGTGATGCCGCCCCGACGGCCGCTGCCTCGTTCATCGGAGCCTCACTTGGGTCAGTTCGCGGCCTGCCGGGTCCACGACATGGACGCCACAAGCCATGCACGGGTCGTAGGAGTGCAGAGTTCGCAGGATCTCGACAGGCCGCTCTGAGTCTGCCACCGGCGTGCCGATCAAAGCCTCCTCGTAAGGTCCGCGCTGCCCCGACGCGTCGCGCGGTCCCGCGTTCCAGGTGCTTGGCACCACACACTGGTAGTTGGCGATCTCGCCGTCGACGATATGCACCCAGTGTCCGAGGGCACCTCGCGGTGCCTCGTGAAAGCCAGCGCCGCTACACTCGGAGGGCCAGGAGGACGGATTCCACATCGAGTTGTCGTGAATGTCTAGCTGGCCCCGGCCCATGTTGTCCTCGAGCTCGTCCAGCCAGTCCTCCAACTTCTCCGCCAGAACGAGCGTCTCGATGCCTCTGGCCGCGACTCTTCCCAGGGTGGAGAACAGGGCCTCGGGCCCGACGCCCAGCTCCCCCAGCACGTAGCCGACGAGCTCCTGCACGCGGGCGTGGCCCGAACCGTAGGCTACGAGCATGCGAGAGAGTGGACCGACTTCCATCGGACTGCCGTCGTAGCGGGGCGACTTGAGCCAGCTGTACTTTTCGTCCGTGTTCAGGCGCTCGTAGGGCGGCTCCGGGCCGGTGTAGTTCGGCTGTGTCTCTCCCTGGGCCGGATGGAGACCCTCTCCGTCCCCACCCGCATATTCGTACCACGAGTGGGTAACGAACTCCGTGATCTTGCTCTGGTCCATCGACTCGACGACCGAGAGATTCATGTCCCGAATCACGCCGGACGGAAGGAAGAGGGGGGAGTTGGAGTCGTCAGTCTCTGGGTACTCACCGTAGGCGAGGAAGTTGCCGACACCGCCGCCGTACCCGGCCCATTCCTTATAGAAGGACGCGACCGCCAGCAGATCCGGGACATATACCTTGGCGACGAACTCCCGCGCCTCCCGAATGAGCTTCCGCATGTGAGACACCGACGTCATGTTGATCGAGGCCTGCTTGTCTGGATCGATCGGCGTGGCCATGCCTCCGACGAGGAAGCTCTGCAGGTGCGGGTTCTTTCCGCCCAGCACGGCGTGTATCCTGATGAAGTCCCGCTGCCAGTCGAGGGCCTCCAGGTAATGGGCTACGGCCATCAGATTGGCCTCGGGCGGCAGTCGATAGGCCGGGTGTCCCCAATACGCGTTGGCAAAGGGGCCGAGCTGACCGCGCTGTACGAAATCTTGGACACGATCCCGGACGCCGCGGAAGTAGGTCGTACTCGACAGGGGCCAGTCCGAGATGGACTGGGCGAGCTGGGACGTAGCCGCCGGATCTGCCGACAACGCTGACACGATGTCTACCCAGTCCAGGGCGTGCAGATGGTAGAAGTGGACGACGTGGTCTTGGACCATCTGCGAGGCCATGATCAGGTTCCGCAGAAGGCGCGCGTTGGATGGCGGCCGCGCACCGATGGCATTCTCCACCGCCCGAATCGAGGCGATCGAGTGCACGGTGGTACAGACGCCGCAGATCCGCTGCGTGAAGGCCCAGGCATCCCGCGGGTCCCGACCCCTGAGAATGATCTCGACACCGCGGAACATGGTCGAGGAGGACCAGGCATTTCGAACGACCCCGCCGTCCACCTCCGCTTCGACGCGCAAATGGCCCTCGATGCGCGTTACCGGGTCGATCACGACGTGAGTCATGACTGGCCTCCCTTCTCGTCGGCGGCGGAGGCCGCCTCAGCCTTCTCGTACGCCACGCGTCTTCCGTACTGGACCGCCCCTCCGACGGCGTAGGCGGCGGCGACGCCGGCCGCCAGCCACAGCCCGAATCGATCCGCGCTGGAATGGATACCGAAACCGGGGACTCCTGCGATATGCTCGTAGAATGGCGTCATCTTGTCCCAGAAGTCCGGCTCAGCACAGCCGATACACGGGTGGCCGCAGCCGATGGGCCAGTTGGTGCCCTCGTTCCACCCTACCTCGGGACAGTTCTGGAACGTGACCGGCCCCTTGCACCCCATTTTGTAGAGACAGTAGCCGGTACGGTGACCCTCATCTCCCCAATTCTCCACGAACTGACCCGCATCGTAGTGGGCCCGCCGCTCGCAGTTGTCGTGGATCGACTTGCCATACGCGAAGAGCGGTCTACGGTAGCGGTCCGTTGGCGGCAACCTGCCGAAGGCGGTGTAGTAGACGATCACCGCGGCCAGGTTCTCGGCATTTGCGGGGCACGCCGGGAGGTTGATGAGGTTCTTCAAGCCGGGCACCGCGTCGGCAACGCTGAGCGCTTTCGTCGGGTTGGGCGACGCGGCCGGAAGGCCGCCGAACGCGGCACAGGTGCCGATGGCGATGGTCGCCGCGGCGTCGCTACACACCTCGCGAGCGATCACCAGGGCCGACCGGCCCCCGATGGTGCAATAGGCCCCGTTCGCCCCCGTCGGGATCGACCCTTCCACCACCGCGATGTAGGCGCCTCGCTCCTCCCCTACGACACGAGCCAGGTTTTCTTCGGCGTGATGTCCGGCCGCAGCCATGATCGTCTCGTGATAGTCGACCGAAAGCGTGTCCAGCACGATGTCGGCTACCGTCGGCCTCCCGGCCCGCAGGAACGACTCCGTATTGCCGGCGCAATCCTGGAACTCGAGCCACACCAGAGTCGGCTTCTTGCCGCCCTCGATGGCCTGAGCGATCTTCCCTCCCACCGCTCTCGGCAAGGCGAGGACCGAAGCCATCACTCCGCAGAAGCCGACGAACTCACGGCGCGAGACGCCCCGCCTTTCGAGTTCCTCGACGAACCAGCTCGGCGATTCGGTCATGGCAACCTCCGTTGAGAAACCGAGCGGAAGGCCTGCCGGCGCTAGATGTCCCCCCGGCATGCTCCTCAGCGCTTGCACCACCCTGAACGCACGGGGAAAGCCAGGCTTCCAGCCCTGTGTCCTCCGAGCGTGTCGCTGATGTAGCTTTTGGCTGGTCTGTATCACGGCCTCGCCGCAATTGGCGCGACGGTGATCTATCGAGGACGGTCCCGGAGGCTCCTTACCTCGGCGGGATCTCTGTCATGCGGGAAGCTTCTCATTCGTGGTGGCGGGCAAAGAGTATGCCGTTCCTCATCTGGACGAGAGAGACTATTGAGAGTGGGATCTGGTGGTGCGATCCGCAGACCTACCTCCAACACCAAAAACCGCCCTCCGTGCCAGTCACGCCCGATGTGAGTCATTATGTCGAGCCAAAGACCGGCGCCCTCCTACTCCCCCGCCCCAGCCAGGTCGAGAAGGAAGGCGTATTCCAACGCCGTCTCGCGGTGTCGTCGGAAGCGGCCCGAGGCTCCGCCATGGCCGGCGTCCATATTGGTGTGGAGGAGCAGGCGGTTCTGCCCCGTCCCCACGGCTCGCATACGGGCCACCCACTTGGCGGGCTCCCAGTACTGAACCTGTGAATCGTGAAGTCCCGTCGTCACCAGCAGGTTGGGGTACTCCAGCGCAGAAACGTTGTCGTAGGGCGAATACGAGAGCATGTAATCATAGTACTCTGTCTCGTTCGGATCTCCCCACTCATCGTACTCGCTCGTGGTCAGGGGAATGCTCTCGTCCAGCATGGTCGTAACCACGTCCACGAAGGGCACCGCCGCGACCACTCCGCGCCACAGATCCGGACGCATGTTCACGATCGCCCCCATCAACAGGCCGCCGGCGCTTCCGCCCATCGCGAACAGCCGCTCGGGGTCGGCGTACCGTTGAGCCGCCAGGTGCTCCGCCACGTCGATGAAATCCGTGAACGTGTTCTTCTTGTTCAGGAGCTTGCCTTCCTCGTACCACCACCGGCCCAGCTCTTCCCCACCGCGCACGTGCGCGATGGCATACACGAAGCCTCTGTCCAGCAGGCTCAGGCGGGGCGAGCTGAATCCGGCGTCCATGCTGGCCCCGTACGAGCCGTACGCGTACAGGAGGAGCGGCGCGCTCGCGGTGCGCTGGAAACCCCTCCGGTAGACCAGTGACACCGGTATCTCGCGCCCGTCCCTTGCCGGGGCCCGCAGGCGCTCCGAGACGTAGTCCGCCGGATCGAAATCGCCCACGACCTCGGTCCGCTTGAGCAGCGTCTGCTCGCGCGTGGTCATGTCGTAGTCGTACGTCGAGAACGGCGTCGTCAGGGACGTGTAGCCGTACCGCAGCACCGGCGTGTCCAACTCGACGTTGGTGGTGGCAAAAGCCAGATAGGCCGGGTCGGCGAACTCGATGTAGTGCTCGCCGACGCCTTCCCACGGCATAACGCGCAGTCGGACGAGACCTTCCCGGCGTTCCTCGACCACCAGATGATCGGCGAAGAGGTCGAAGCCCTCGAGCAGGACATCCTCCCGGTGGGCAACGACCTCCTCCCACGAATCCGGTCCCGGATTCGCGACGGGGGCGCGTGTCAGGCGGAAGTTCGGGGCATCCCGGTTCGTCCGGAAGTAGAAGTGGTCCCCCAGGTGATCCAGACCGTATTCGTGGTCCGGAAGCCGCGGCACGACCACGCGGAACTCCGCCTCCGGATCATCGGCCGGCGCATACCGGTACTCGGTCGACAGGGTCTGATAGGAAGAGATGAAGATGTACTCGCGGGACTTCGAGCGGCCCACCGATACGCTGAACTCCTCGTCGGTCTCCTCGTACACGAGCCTGTCGGCGGAAGGGTCCGTACCCAGTACATGCGCGTAGACCTGATACCAGCGCAGCGTCTGAGGATCCTGCCGCGTGTAGAACAGCGTTTGGTCGTCGGCCGCCCACACGAGGTTCGGCGTCACATCCGGGATCTCATCCGGCAGCATTTGACCGGTGT
>JBDHFS010000105.1:0-28506 GCA_039590285.1 Gemmatimonadota bacterium | reverse complement strand
AAGGACATCCTCGGAATCATCGCCGTCGCAGCGGTCGCTCTGGTGGTTCTTCTCCTGCGGGTTCTACGACCGGAGAGACTCGTCAATCCCGAAGCGTATCGGAACCTCGTCGACTTCCTCGCGGACCTGCGCGGACCCTCGTCCCCGTGGCTACCCTCACAGTGGGGTGCCGACGCCCTGGCGGGCTTCCTGCAGGGCGGCTTCGATCCGTTCCTCCTGGTGCTGTTGTGGACGACGGCCGCCGGTACGGTGACTCTGGGTGCCATGTTGCACCGAAGCCTGTACCCGACCTGCTTCACCCGGGCACAGGAGGGAAGCGAGAACCGGATCCGGCACCACGTCGGCTGGATCTGGCTGGAGTGGGCTCTCCGGAGAGTCCCCTTGCAGCTCCGGCAGCTGGTTTTGAAAGACGTGCGGGTGTTCTTCCGGGACACCACCCAATGGTCTCAGCTCATCATCCTCGCAGTCTTGGTCGTGGTCTACGTGTACAACATTCGCGTCCTTCCGATGAGCGCGGACGGGATGATCACCCAGTACCTCGTCACGATCGTAGTCTTCCTGAACCTGGCCCTTTCTGGTTTCGTTCTGGCCGCCATCGCCGCCCGGTTCGTGTTTCCGGCCCTCAGTCTGGAGGGCCAGACACTGTGGCTTCTGGGTTCGGCGCCACTCGAGCCCGGGGCCATTCTGAGCGCCAAGTACTGGGTGGGGGCCGTACCGCTCACCGCTCTTGCTGTACTGCTCACGGGTGTTACGAACGCCTTCCTCGGCGTGCCGCCGGGATTGGCCGTGCTGTCACTGGCGTCAGTGGTGGGGCTCAGCCTCACCTTTACGGCACAGGCCCTGGCATGGGGCGTGTACTATCCGGAGTTTGAATCCGAGAACGCGGCCCAGATCCCGACCTCCGTCGGCGGGCTGCTGTTCATGCTGGGGGCGCTCGTCAGCCTCGGCCTGGTGCTCTCCACCCAGATCTGGGCGCTGCGCGGCTTCCTGGCGTCGGGGCTTCCCGGTCGGCAGGCGCGGGCGCCACTGCTCTCGGAGCTCGGACTGGCGCTGGCTATTACGGCTGGCTTCTGCCTGCTGAGCGGCGCGCTTCCGTATCGAGCCGCCGTACGGAGACTGGGTCGGTTGGGAGGATGAGCCGCAGCCCGGACGTGAGGACGGCTATTCCAGGCCGGAGAGAGACTGCGCGGCGGTCTCGCGGAACTCGCGCAGGCGCCGCCTGGCTTCCCGCATCTCCGCGTCGGTGAACAATCCCTCCTGCTGAGCCAGAAGCAGCTCCTCGCGCTGGGACTCGCTGAGCAGAGACATTTCGACCGCCAGCTCGCCGAACTTCTTGCCGGGCTGGCGCCGCTGCTCGAGGAGCACGCGGGCGACCTCGGCCGGGGACAGGAGATCACGCACCAGCGCCACCGTCCCAAGGGCGAAGTGACGGGGCACGGGTACCTCGACAGAGGACCTGCTCGAGCGTTCCGATCCCGTCTGGGTCGGAATGCCAACGAGTCCGCGTCCAAGTGAATGCGGCTCTTCCGCCGGCGCGTCGTCTTCCGCGTCTCCGTTCTCGCTCATCGAGTCGAGCACAGTGAACTCCGGCTCCTCGGCGAAGACGATCGCCGGGTCGGAAGCGATCGGACCATCGTTCGTGTCCGGTTCCCCTTCGATATCCGCCAGCGATTCGATCGGCGGAACGAGCCTGCCCACGACGACGGGCTGAGCGGTCATGGCCTCCGCAGGCTCCGCAGGAGCGCTGGCCGCAGCGGCGACGTCCTGCGGTCCCGCACTCTCCTCGGGCGTGCGCCGAACCGTCCAGGCGGACGCCTCCGCCGGTCCTTCTTCTGGATACGGCTGTGCAGGGGAAAGTGTCTCGGGATGCTCCCGGTCTACGGGCATGGGAGGAACCAGGTCCTCGCCATCATCCGTGTCGGCCTCCGAGTCGCCCAGGAATCTCTGCAGGACTTCCCACTGAGCGTCCAGCACCTGACGCTGCCGCTTCTGATTCACGAGCAGGAAGCGAATGCTGAGCAAATGAAGGGCATACAGGCCCAGAGCCGCCGCGGCTGTCGCCAGTGTCCGGTTCTGACTGAACCACGCCATCCCCGCCACCGCTACCGCGACGAACGTCACCGCAGTGAGGTAGTGACCGCTGTGCTCCCGATCGGCTTCGCCGACTATGGCCATTCCAGACGCCTCCATCACCTGGCGCCGCCACCTCGCGATTCGCGAGGTGTCCGTAGCCACTGGGCTCGGGTGGCTCGGACACGCCGTTATTCCGGATCGCATGGGCGTTCCGGACGATTCTGGCCCGTATCCGTGCATCTCGCGTGCCAGAAGAAGATTCAGTGATCGCGACGTATTCTCCACGAATCCAGCACGTCGTCGCCCCGAACCACGTAAAAGCCGTCAAAACAGGCCACGGTGAGGCATGAATGGTTCGGGATGATGCGGACCCGGGAGCCGACCGGAAGGCCGGCCGAAAGCACTCCGTGCTCCTGACTGAGGGAGACGAGTCGGGCATTTCGCCGCAGGCCGCCGAATCCCCGATCATCGAGCATTTCCCCGTAGCTACGGCGCTCGAGATGGGCCGGGCCCGGGTCGAGCGACATGGACAGCGCTCCGGCATCCACGACACACGCTCCGCGATCCGGGCTGGACGAGACGACCGATGCCAGGACAGTCGCCGCACAGTCGGCCACGGTGCACGAGCCGAGCAGAACCTGCGTGTAGTCGTACAGCGCATAGTTGCCCGGTCGGACCTCGGTGATCCCCTCCAGGCTCCCGTACGCCGACATCGATGGTGTGGAGCCGACGCTCACGTCGGGGACCTCGATCCCCTCCCGCGCCAGGTCGGCCGCCAGCTTGACCATGGTCCTGCGTTCCGCTTCGGCGATGCGAGCCATTTCGTAGCGGCCGCTCGATCGGTACGTGTTTCCCGAGTGCGAGAGGAGCCCGACGAACTCCAGGCCGCCCCCCGCGATTCGTTCGGCCAGCCCGCGCGGGAAATCAGATGCCGGATCCACACCGGCTCTTCCGTACCCGCAGTCGACCTTGAGCCAGACACGAAACCGCTCGCCGGTGGAAACCAGGGCATCGACCGCCTCCCGTGAATCCACGACCACGCCGAGGCGTACCTGGCGCCCCAGCTCCGCTGCTTCGCCGACGCGGCCCGGTATCACCGGAAACGCCCAGGTCATGTCGTCGAAACCAGCCTCGGCGAAGGCCCGGGCCTCGGCCAGCGTGGACACCGTGATTCCGGTGGCCCCGAGAGCCCGCTGGGCGAGGCCGATCTCAGCGCACTTATGCGTCTTCACGTGCGGTCTCAGGCGGACGGCGAGATCGGCGCATCGCTCTGCCATGTTTCTCAGATTCCGCTCGAGAGTGTCGATATCGAGCAGCAGGGCGGGCGTCGGAAGCTCGTGGATCGTCCTCATGTGGCCATTCTACCACCGCCCGGGGCCTGAGTCACCGGGCGAAGGGCAGCACTTTCGTTTCGCCACCGCGGTCCAGAACTTGTAGGAACGTCGCGTTCGCGCGGCCCGACCGGGGGCCACCGATGTGACCCGGCCGGCACCCGAGTCGTCATGGACCTGGAAACCGATGCGAGACCCCGACATTCGACACCAGACCGATGCCGAGCTCGTCGAGGCCTCGTTAGAGGGATCGGATCGGGCGTTTGGCGAGCTGATACGCCGCTATCAGGACCTTCTGTATCGGCACGCGGAGCGCATGACCGGAGGAGCTGACGATGCGGAAGATGTGGTCCAGTCGACCTTCATCAAGGCACACCGGAGCCTGGGGAGCTGCCGAAACCCGGAGCGGGTCCGAGCGTGGCTCTTTCGCATCGGAGCGAACGCATGCAAGGATTATCTCAAGTCGCGTCGTACGATGGTGTCACTGGAGGATGTGCCCGGCCTCAGGGCCAGCGAGGGTGACCCGGAACGTGCCGCTGACGTCGCGGACATGAGAGACGAGATCGAGAGGGCACTGCGGAGCCTTCCGGTAGAACAGAGAGAAGCGTTCCTGATGAAGCACGTCGAGGGATGGTCCTATACGGAAATGGCCGAATGCCTCGAGCTCTCGGTGCCCGCACTCAAGATGCGCGTTCACCGGGCCCGGGAGGAACTGCAGGTGTGCCTGGAGACGTACCGGAGATGAAGATGGACGACCGGTTGCAGGCGTATCTCGACGGAGAGCTGCCATTGGCGCAGCTGCCTGAGGAGTTGCGCGGTGAGGCCGAGTCCTGGGACGAGCTGCTGGACCGTGTCCGGCACACGGCGCCGGCGGGAGCCCCGATGGGACTGGATGCCCGGGTACGCTCGGCCGTTGCGGGCGCCGGGGCCCACGATCGCTCCAACTGGCTGGATTGGCTCTTGACGCCGCGCCTCGTTCCGGTTCCGCCGGCCGCGGTCTGCGCGGCGGCGGCCATCGTCATGCTCCTGCTCCTTCCGTACACGTTCTGGCGGAGCGAGGACGTCGCCGACCTGCAGGTTTACGTTCAGTTTGTGGTCGACGCACCCTCGGCCGAGACCGTGCACCTGGCCGGCGACTTCAACGATTGGCAGCCCACGGTTTCATTGGAAGATGCGGATGGCGATGGAGTGTGGTCGGGTCGCGTCGCACTCAAGCCCGGCGTCCACGAGTACATGTTCGTCATCGACGGCGACGACTGGATGACCGATCCCAACGCAACGAGCTATCAGGACGACGGTTTCGGTCAGCGGAACGCCGTGGTCGCGGTCTCGCCCCTGAACGAGACGTGAGTGGCGCGGGGCGAATGCACCCCGTGCGAAGCCGGCGAAGATTCGTGGCCGCGTCGGCCGTCGCTGCGGCCGTCGTCACGAATTCGGGCGTCGCGTCCGGCGCTCAGCAAGGCAGCCTGAGCTTCGACGCGGGCGCCTCGTATTCTCTCCCCCCGGCGGGAGGGCTCGGAGAGGCCACCGAATACCTTCACGGAGGCCTGCGCCTGTCAGGCACCTTTGGGGACTTGAGCTACGCGCACATCGGCGGCTACGGTGGCCTGGCCCTGCGGGACACCGGCTCGAGCTGGGCCTCCTTGCTCGCCGGGTTGGGGATGTTCTCCGCGGTCGCGCCCGCTGTGACCCTCGGTGTGATTCTGACGGGTGAGGCGTTCACCGTCGGGGCACCGTTTCCGTATCGGGCTGCCACTCTGCGCGCCGAGCCGGAGCTCCGTTTGGGCAGCGGCGGCACGTCGGTGCGCGCGCGTGGATACGGCGGCGTCGGCAGTTCCGAGGTCACCGTATTCCGCAGCTTCTACCGAGATACGCGCAGCGGGCCCGTACTGGTGCAGGTTGGATTCGATGTGCAGACCGATCTGTGGACCTGGGGCGGAGGACTGGACTTCCGGCATCAGCTGAACCGGGTGGCACCGTGGATCGGAGTCGAGGCATACGAGACACCGCAGGGCACGTACGCGGCCGGGCGAGTAGGCGTGGATGTCTGGATCGCTTCGGCCCTGCTTACGCTCGAAGGCGCTCTGTGGAATACCCCCGAAGGCGACGAGCCGGTTCTGTTTCTGGCACTGCAAGTGCCTGCTGGTGGCACGAGCCGCATCTACGCCACGGCCGGTCGCTACGGACCGGATCCGTTGCTCGACACCCCAGCGGCCGGGAGCGCAGGTGTCTCCATCACCTGGGATGTGGCGCGGTTCGGGCCGACACCGGAGCTGCAATACGAGCTAAGGGAGAGCGGGCAACAGGCCGTGCTCGAGATGAGCCTTCGGGCCCCGGGGGCCGCTGCGGCGGCCGTCACCGGCGACTTTACGAACTGGCTCGAGGTTCCGATGCGTCGGGAGGGAGAGGAGTGGGTGGTCACCCTGCGTGTGGACCCGGGGGCCCATCACTTCGGATTCATCATCGACGGCAGCTGGTACGTTCCGCTCGAGGCGCCGGG
The DNA here is from genome assembly GCA_039590285.1 of Gemmatimonadota bacterium. Classification (GTDB taxonomy): domain Bacteria; phylum Gemmatimonadota; class Gemmatimonadetes; order Palauibacterales; family Palauibacteraceae; genus Benthicola. The sequence goes on along the minus strand of JBDHFS010000105.1, from coordinate 22,602 downwards.
TCGCGCCGCCGACGAATGGGGTGAAGTCCACGCGACATTGATCGTACCCGTCCCGGCCATGGACGGGAAGATGTGACCTATTGCGCGAAGAAGTCGTCTTGCCGATGAGTGGAAGGGACGTCACGCGCGTCCAAACCACGGGAAACGTGCCATGAAGAGTAGCCAACGCATTCAGCAACGACGAGTTCCGCGGATCCTGCGGACCGGGCTCGCGGCCGCCTCGGCGGTCGTGCTCCTGGTGCTGTCGGCGCCTGCCGGAATGGCTCAGGATGTGAACGCGCGGAGGCTCGACGAGGTCTTTCCTCCGGAGCAGGCCGCACGAGTCAGGGAGATCGCGCGGGAGTCGCGTGAGGCCGGCGTGCCACCGGGGCTGATAGCACGGAAGGCATTCGAGGGCGCAGCCAAGGGATACTCGCCCGACCGTATCGTGACCGCTCTGGAATCGTACGCGATGAGGCTGCGGAGCGCCTCCACGATTCTTGGCCGCGACCGACGTCCCGGCACTCTCTCAGCCGCCGCGGAAGCTCTGCGAAGGGGAGTTCCGCCCGACGCCATCCGCTCTCTGGGCGCTGACTGGACGGGCCGCGACCTTGCCGTGCCGTTGATCGTGCTAGGCGACCTGACCGATGCGGGTGTCCCGACTGAGAACGCGCTCGAGATGGTGAACTCGGCGATTGAACGAGGTACTCGAGGCCATGGCATGATGTCTCTCTCGGCGGCGATTCGGCGGCGCATGCGCCAGGGGGATGACTGGCGGACCGCCGTGGACGCCGTTCGGCGCAGGGCCGAGCGGGACATGATGCGGCGCGATCGCCGGCAACCGGATGGAGCCGGCGGTCAGATCAGACGCCGTCCCAGCGGACGGACCACAGATGCTCCGCCCGTACCGCCGGGCGCCGAGGCACCCCGGCGCACTCGCGACGGCGGCTGACCGGCCGCCGCGACCCGACCGCGACCGCCCCTCCCCGACCACCCGCCGGATTGAGGAGTACCGGAAAAGCGCCTATCTTCGGCACCCGTAGCGAGACGGGCCGGCGTTGCTTCACGATGTCGGAGCCCGCCGCATCCCATACGAAAGGCCGGAGGAGCATTTGGCGACGAGCGATCCACAGGTGTACGTGGTCGGGTCCGGACGGTATCTGCCCCAACGTTCGGTGGACAATTTCGACCTGTACGAGATGGAGTCCATCCGGCGGACGTTCGACGTGGAACTGGCCCGAGGTTCGCTCCGTGGCGTAGACCCGGAGGAGGCGGGCGGCCTCGATGCGGCCCAGGTGTTCGATCAGTGGGCCACGCAGGTGACGGGGATTCGCAGGCGGCGAATCATGGAGCCCAACGTCGATCGCTCCGCCGAGTGGATGTGTGCGGAGGCCGCGCGCGAGGCCCTGGACGACGCCGGGATGCAGGCTTCGGATCTAGATTTTCTCGTCGTGGCGTCGCTGACCGAAGAAGAGATCGTGCCCAATGCGGCGTGCACGGTCGGCGATATGCTGGGCATACCCAACGCGCCGGGCTATGTGCTCAACGCGGCGTGCGCCGGGTTCGTCTATGCGCTTGCCACGGGATACGCGTTCGTGAAGTCGGGATCGGCCCGCAACGTTCTCGTCGTCTCCGGAGACTTTCTCACGGGGATTACGGATTACGAGGACCCGAAGACGGCTGTTCTGTTCGGAGACGGAGCCGGGGCCGTCATCCTCACGCCGGAGGAAGCTCGAGGACGGATCCTGGCCCCGCCGTACACGACGGCGGAGTACTCCCCGCTGCATCTCAACCTCACGGGGCAGGCCGTGATGCGGAGCGGCGACGCCGTACCGAAGCTCAGCATGGGCGGAGGGCCCAACGTGCTTCGCAGCGCGATCAAATCGATGGTCACGGTGGCGGAGCAGGCACTCGAGCGAACCGACCTGTCTTGGGACGACGTGGATTTCGTGATTCCGCATCAGGCAAACGGGAGAATCACGGTCGGTATCGAGCGGGCGCTGCGTTTGCAGAAAGGTCGCGTCATCGACACCATCGAGGACTACGGCAACGTGTCGGCCTCCACGGTCCCGATCGCGCTCGACGAGGTTCTTCGTGGCGTGCATGGGCCCCTTCCGGAGCGAGCCCGTATCGTCCTCACGGCCGTGGGAGGCGGATACACGAGCGGTGGTGCGGTCCTTGAATGGGCGGGAAACGCTTCGGTCTGACGGCACCGACTCAGTCCGCCAGCACGGCCGCCTCGACCGACAGGATCTTGGGCAGGAATTCGGCGATCCGGCTCCAGCTGCGCCCGTCACGACTGGCAAACAGGTGTCCGGTGGACGTGCCGAAATAGACGCCGCATGGATCGAGGTCGTCCGTGCCCAGCGCCTCACGCAGAACCGTCACCCACGCGTGCTCCTGCGGAAGGCCATCGGTCCTCGCGCTCCAGGTCTCGCCCCCGTCCATCGTCTCGAACACCCGGAGGCGGCCCTCACAAACGGCCCGTAGATGGCTGCTCTGCTCCGGAATGACCCAGCAGCGATCGGGGTCCCTCGGATGGATTCCCATAACGTAGCCGAATTCGCTGGGCAGGCCGTTCGTAATCTCCGACCATGTGTCCCCGCCATCGTCACTGCGATAGGTGCCGCAGTGGTTCTGCTGGTAAAGGCGGTTCGGGTCTATCGGATGCAGACGGAGGCTATGAACACACTGGCCGGATTCGGGCCGTGTGTCCGGCAGGAACTCCGCTCGCACGCCTTCGTTGATCGGCCTCCAGGTAGCTCCCGCATCCTCCGAGCGGTAACCACCACCCGCCGACACCGCCACGAAGATGCGCTCCGGGCGATCCCTGTCCACCTGGATCGAATGGAGGGCGAGGCCTCCCTTCGCGGCCTGCCACGTCTCCCTCGAGGGGTGGTCCTCGAGGCTCCGTACGCGCTGCCACGTTTCGCACTCGTCAGCACTCACGAACAACGCCGCCGGCTCCACCCCAGCGTACACGACGCCGGCCTCGGCCGCGCCTCCCGGCGCGAGGTGCCAGATAGCCCTTACGGCGGGCTCGGTCTGTCCCGAGGGGCCGGGCCTGGACTCGAGCGGGGTCCAGCTTTGACCCGCATCCCGGGTCCGGTAGGCATGGGTACCCCAGACTTCATGACGGATCGCCGCGTATCCCGTCCCCCGGTCCCTGGGGTCGAGGAACGCGTGGTAGACTTCGTACCCCGCCATATGAGGACCCTCGATGTTCCACTGATCCCGAGCGGCATCCGAGATGAGGCGAAACAGGCCGCGGCGCGTGCCGACGAGGAGTACGACCGAATCACCCACTACCATACCTCCGACAGCGGGATTACCTGGACGAGCTCTCCCGCGTCCACAGCGGCCACGCCCTCGGGAACGATGAGCAGGCCGTCCGCCGCCGTCATCGACGTGAGAATTCCCGAGCCCTGCGGACCGGTGAGCTCGGCCTCCGGGAGGCGGCCCGCGTGGCGCGACAGCATGACTCTGTAGAAGTGCGTCAGGTCGACGGAGGAAGAGACCGATTTTCGCGCGCGCGCCACGAGACGGGGAGTCTCGAGCCTCGCGTGGCCGGCCATCTTCCGCAGAGCCGGCCGCAGGAAGACCTCGAACGTCACCATGGCCGACACGGGATTCCCCGGAAGGCCCCAGAACGGCCGGCCGCCTATCAAGCCGAACGTCAGCGGACTTCCCGGGCGGATCCGCACGCGCCAGAACACACGCTCCATGCCCATCGCGTCCAGCGCTGCCTTTACCTGGTCGTGGTCTCCCACGCTGACGCCGGCCGACGAGATGATCGCGTCGCAATCGGCTGCACGCTCCAGCTTCCTCCGGATAGTACCCGTTCGAGTTCATGATCCGCCGGCCGGCCAGCACTTCCTCGACCTCGTCGAAATCCGCCAGCTCGTCACCGTTGGAAAGAACGCCCACCCGTGGCCTGCGGCGCACCGTCACCTCTCGCAGCCCCTGCATCGCGAGCACGCCGACCACCGCGGGCGTGATGGCTTCACCCTGCGCGAGTACGGGATCGCCCGCGACGAGATCCTCCCCTCGGCGCCGGATATTGCGGTCGACGTCCGAATCCCGGAAGAACGTGACCGTGTCACCGGGACCTCCGTCCGTGTGCTCCACGCGCACGACACCTGAGGCACCGTCCGGCACGGGAGCGCCGGTCATGACCCGCGCCGCCGTTCCCCGAGCGAGGGGGCCGGAAGGGAAAGCGCCGGCCGGAACGTCGTCGGAGACGGGCAACACGACCGGATGGTCGCCGGTCGCGCCACGCACGTCCGGGGCGAACACGGCGAAGCCATCCATGGCGCTGTTGTCCCACGGCGGGTGGTCGACGACCGCGGATACCGGTTCGGCGACAGCTCGGCCCAGCGCCGTCGCCACTTGAGCTCTCTCCTTCGGCAGGGGCTCACACCGAGAGAGGACGGCTTCGAGGGCCGCGCGCCAATCGAGCCAGTCGGCTTGGGTGGTCGTCCGGCCCGCCCCTTCGACGCCGCTCACGGGCTGTCCTCCCGGAACGCCGGCCATCCCGGTTGCACGGGCCTGCGATACAGGGACACCTGCTCGATGAGGAGATCTTCCAGGGCGATGGCGACATCACCCGGCACATCGTAGTCGTTGAGCATGAGCGAGAAGACCAGGGTCTCGCCGCTTCCGTCCGTCAGGTAACCCGAGAGCGCCCTGGCCATCGCCAGGGAACCGGTCTTGGCCTTCACGTTCTCCTCGGCCGGCGTGCCCGAAAGCCGTCGGCGCATGGTCCCGTCCACGGCCGCGACGGGCATCCCGCCCACGAAGACGTCGTGGAGATCGTGGCGCCACATGGCGCGCAGCAGACGCGCCATCGCGTTCGGAGCGATTCGATTGAACCTCGACAGTCCCGATCCGTCCGCCTGACGGATCGCTCCGACCTCGATCCCCCATCCGGCCAGCACACCACGCCCGACTTCGAGGCCGGCTTCCGCTGAGCCCTCTCCTCGTGCCTCCATGCCCACGGTCCGCAGGATCGACTCGGCCATCTGGTTGTCGCTCGGCTTGAGCATCTCGGCCACCGCCGCTCCGAGCGAGTCGGACACGACGACGTGCGTCCATCCGGGGCGCCCGGCTGCCTCGCCCTCCTCCGCCCGGCGCAGCCGCCCCGCTACCTCGACGCCCTCCCTGGCAAGTCGGGATTCCAGGTACTCGAGGAGGTAGAGGGTCGGATGGTGCGTCGCGAAGTGCAGCGGCACGCTATCCCCGGCCGGTATCCAGCCCCGCAGACGCACGGCGCCCCCCTCCGGCGGAGGCTCGTAACGAAGGCGGATCTGCGAGCCTGGATCTCCGGTTCGGACGTCCGCCACGAGATGCAGCGGAGGGCCGGCGACCAGTAGTTCGAGCCTCGCGGGGTCTCCGATTCCGGGTGCGGCCACCAGACGCGCCCGGATCGTGTTGGGCCGAAGCTGGAGTCCACTCACGCCGGCGCCCCAGTAGGTGAAGACCTCGTGCCAGAACCAGCCCCGTCCCCATTGCGGGGCCTCGAAGACCCGGTCATCCCCTATGACATCACCGGCGATCCGGCGAATTCCTGCATCGGCCAGAACGACCGGCCACCGGTTGACTTCCTCCCGGGTGAGCCACGGGTCGCCTCCGCCGACGACCCACAGGTCACCCTCGAGAGTCCCGTTCCGTACCGAGCCGTCCGCGACGAGCCGGGTAGTCCAGCGATAGTCGGCTCCGAGAGCGTCGAGGGCCACGGCCGCCGTAACGACTTTGGTGTTGCTGGCTGGAGTGAAGAGCTTCTCGCCCGCCGTCTCGTACAGGACTTCACCTGTCTCCGCGACCTGGACGATCAGACCGACGTGGGCCCGAACCAGAGCCGGATCCTCGAGGACCCTGTCCAGACGTTCCGCAAGCTGCTGAGGAGTCTCGATCTGGCTCGAGAATCCCGTCGTCAACGTGGGCGCGGTTTCCTGGGCGGGGGAGGAGACGGCCGCTACGGCGATCAGGGCCGCTACGCGGGCGATAAAACCGACACGCATCCGGCCGGATCGGCAGCCGACTCGGTCGTCGAATACAGCTCGCGTCCTCATGGCTTCTCCCCCTCTTCGTCTCGTGCCAGTTCTTCGAGCAGGGACTCGGCGAGGGCCCGGTCCTCGGGCCGGTTCACATTGAAGAAGATCGTATCCGGGTCGCCATGCCGCGACACGGCCGCCGGGGCGAGCACCTTCACGTCGACCTCGCTGAAGAACGAGATTACGGCCCGATCACCACGCCCGACCGCGGCGTCGATCGCTTCCATGCACCCCGTTCCGTAGGCGGCACACAACGGCTCGAATCCGCGAGGTCCGTGGCTCGCCGGAACGACGACCGAACCGTGATGAAGTCCGTCTGCCAGCTCCGCCAGCAGTCCGGATGGTACGAAAGGCATGTCGCACGCGAGGACGAGAGCTCCGACAAGGCCTTCATCCCGGGCCCACGCGACAGCCGTCTGAACTCCCCCCAGAGCGCCGACGCCCGGCACGACATCGGGGCGCGTCTCGAGGCCGACCGCTACGTACCTGTCATCGTCACCACCGAGCAGGACGACCCGGCCCGTGACCGAGCGGAGAGCCGCTGCCGCTCTCCTGACGAGCGGGATTCCGCCGACACGGGCGAAGGCCTTGTCCGTCCCGTACCGCCGGCTGAGTCCGCCCGCCATTACGGCTCCGAGAATTCCTGTTCCGGCGCCGGGGGCGGCGGGAATGTTCATCACGCCGGCCAGTGGATGTGCGGCTCCTCGCGTTGGCCACGGCCGACAAGGACGAGTCCGCATCCCCGAGCCACCGACACGGCGAGCTCCGTCGGGATCGAGCGCGACACGAGAGCAGCGACACCCGCTCTGCACGCCTTCGCCGCCATGGCGCCGGATATCCGGGAGCTCAGAAGCAGAGCGCAGCCGACCGATGTCGCGCCAGAGAGCAGGGCCGCGCCGACGAGCCGGTCCACCACGTGATGCCGGCTGACATCCTCGACGACGAGCTCGAGGTCACCGGCCCGGACGAGGCCACCGGTGTGGACGCCCCCCACCGACGCGCGAAGCGGTGCGCGATCGAACATGTCTCGGAACATCTCGGCGAGCCGACCGCGATTCTCCAGCAACGCCCGCAAGTCACCGTGTGCCATCTCTTCGACCGGTTCCGACCACAGGACCGATGCGGACAGCCCGACTGGCCGGATCGCCGCCGCCTCACCTTCGAGGAGCCCTCGCAGACGGCGCGCGGCCGCGGCCCCGAGTCGCGCGCGGACCACCGGATCCGGCTCATCCGCTGGTGGAAGAGCGAGCTCCAGGATTTCACCGGGCTCGCGGATGATCCCCTCGCACACCAGCCAACCCGCCGTCAGCGCGTCAAGGGCTGACGGAGTACAGCTCCAGGTCACGACGCGCTCGCCGTCCACGGACAGCCGAACGACCGCTTCCGGGGCCAACGCTGCGGGCGGGCCGAGCTTCGACTCTCCTTTCACGGCTTTCCCCGACGGATCAGAAGTAGTAGTACAGGCTGGCCGTGAGCTCGAAGTTGTGCACCCACTGTGACTCATCGGGCACCGTTGACCCGGAATCGGCGATGTTCTCGAGGACGTCCAGACGGAACCATCCTTCGGGAGTCTTCAAGCGCCACAGGTCATCCCGAACCTCCAAAGCGAGCCCGAACCGGCGGGAGATGTCGATTTCGGCCCCCAGACCGAGGTGGACCATCGGAGTCGTCCCGATCTTGAACGCGAACGGCTGCTGCGGGATCGCGAGAACGTCGCTACTCTCAGTGCTCAGCTCCTGGAGGATGCCACCGCCCAGCAGTACATACGGCTGGATTCGCCGGTACGACCGCGCGCCCGTGAGGGCCAGTTGCAGTGAGGCCTCGATGAGGAGCCAATTCGTTCCCACCGTATCCACTACGGCGGGACCGCCTTCCAGCCGCGGGTCGGTCACCCACAGGTCCGAGTCTCCGTAACCCACCCCGATCTCGAGAGACAGGGGGCTGCTCAGTCGGGCCCGGAGTCGCCCGCCCACGATCGGGCTGGATCCCGCACCCAGGTCCAGGCTTCCGCGATTCGTGAATATATATCCACCGAACAGGCCGAGCCGGGTGCCTCCTTCGATCCACCGGTACGGCGTTTCGATCCGCTCTTCCTGTGCCGAGGCCGAACCCGGCACAGAGACCAGACCGGCGAACACCAGACACGGAACGCACGCACCACGTCGGAGCCATCGCGAGCCGGTCAATCGATGCAGGGATTTCATTGACACCTGTTCGGAACTTCTCCTATACTCGAACCCGATGAACGCGAAGCCCCGCCGCAGAGGCGATGCCCGTAAGAGGGCCGCTCTCCGACGGGACTCGGAAAGGCCAATGTAGAGGCCTCACCCCCCCATTTCCAGTTCGGATGTCGCTGCGTAGAAGACCCGTCCTGCTGCTGGTGGCCTGTGCCATGGCTGCCGGGCTCGCGAGCCCGGCAGCGGGCCAGTCCGTGCGGGTGTCCGTTCCGGAGGAGAACTTCCGGAAGGAACCCCGCGTCACGAGCAGCAACCGACTTGCCACGGTCTTCGAAGGTGGGATTCTCGGAGTAGAAGCGCAGCAGGGACGGTGGATTCGCGCCTCCGTGGAGGGCTGGATCTGGAGCCAGTCTCTGGAGGCGACTGACCGCGACGGCTTCGACCTCATCGTGTCAGTTCAGGGAGGCGAGAACCTGCGGGAAGCGCCGGCGGGAGACGCTCGTCGCGTCGCCAGGCTTCTTCGCGGCATGCTGCTCGACCGCGTCGAGAGTCAGGGTGGGTGGACGCGGGTGCGCCGTACGGCCTGGATCTGGGCGGAGTCGACGGTGGAAACGGAGACCCCGTCCCCTGAAGCGCCGGATGAAGGGGCTCTCGTGCCGGCGGCGCGTGCGGAGGATGCGGAACCGCAGCCCGCGGCGCTGCCGGATCGGATCCTGATCTCGGGTTCGGATGTCCGTCTTCACGTTTCGCCCGAGGGTGACACCCTGGCGCAACTGCGCGCGAACACCGACCTGGAAGTATTGGCCAGGCGGGGCAGTTGGGCGCGCGTTCGACTCGAGGGCTGGGTCTGGGTCCCATCGACCCTTCCGGTAGACTCGGCGGCCGCGACCGGTGACCTGTCGCCTGCCGACGTGGTGGCGAATCCGGATCAATTCCAGGGCCGTCAGGTACGGTGGAGACTGCAGTACGTTTCGCTCGAGACGGCCGAGCCGGCCAGGTCGGATTTCTACGAGGGGGAGGCGTTCATTCTGGCTCGGGCGCCGGACGGTGATCAGGGCTTCGTGTATGTGGCAGTGCCTCCGGAGCTGGTCGTCGAGGTACGGGAGATCCGGCCGCTCCAGATGATCGAGGTGCTCGGGCGAGTGCGCACCGGGCGTTCGGCACTGATGGGGGTCCCGGTCGTGGACCTCATCACGCTCAACTGAGGGGCGACGTGAGCGACGGGAAGAAAGAGGGGGATGCGCCGCTGCGACACGCGGGTCGCGGCGCCGTGGGGCCGGATGGAACGGCGCGCCACCATCGCGCCCCTCTTCCCGTCGACCGGTCCGTTCTGTGGACGCCGAGTCGTGATCCCGGGGCACCCGAGGGGCCGGCAGGTTCCGGACCGTACGAGCTCTTTCTCACCCGCTCCGTCCTCATGGACATCGGTCGCCATGCGTCCCGTGACGGTCACGATTCGCGCTTCGGCTTCATCCTCGGACGCCTCTTCCGCTGCCCGGAGTCCGGTGTGCACTACACCGTCGCAGACGAGTGCATCCGGGCTGATGAGCCCCTCTCCGAGGAGGCACCGGATCCGTTTCTCCTGCGCGCGTGGGCCGACAGCCAGCCCGCCTTTCGAGCGCACGAGGGAGTTCTCGTGGGCTGGTATCACACGCACTATCTGTTGGGGCTGTTCCTTTCGGAGGGTGACCGGGAGACCAACACGCGGTACTTCAACGAGCCATGGCAGTGCAGCGTGCTCGTGGTTCCGGACGAGGCGCGTCCGATGGGAGCCGTGTTCCGACCTTCGGCGGCCGAGGCGGGTTCGGGTGGAGCGCCGTCGCCGTTCCGCGAGCTTCTCGCGCCGGAGGATGTGCCTGCCGGAGGGGCCATTCCGAGCGCCGTGGGCTGGACGAACTACCTGCCGGACAGGTCAGTGACTCGGATCTCGGACCCGGAGTTCGATGGGCACCGCGACTCGGAGACGCCGTCCGTCGTCCCGTTCCCGCCTGAGGCCGATCCCGCATCGTCCGTGACGCTCGTGCTCCCCGACAATCGAGCGGAGAGCCTCTATTCCCGGCTATCCGTCCATCGACGGGTTGTTCAAGTCCTCTTCTCCTCCTCCTCCGGCGCCGGGGCCCGTGAGGACGTTGCCCCGCCGACCTCCCGAGGTGCAGCGTTTCCTGGATGCCTCGACCGAGCTGCAGGAGGCCATGCTGGGTTACGATGAGCGGAAGCAGGACTTCGACCTCGGCAGGATAGGATGCGAGCTTCTGGCCGGCGGGTATTCCACGGCGGATGATGTGTTCATCGCGATGGCGGCCGCGTACGCCGGCCTCGGCGCCCAGGGGGATGAGCCGCTCACGCTGACGTACGAGCGGCTCGTGGACGACATGAACCTGATCAACGTGCACTTCGACGCGTCGGCGTGCCCGCGTCCCGAATGAGGGTCCCCACCATGCATCGACTCCGGCTCGCCGTCGCGCTGAGCGCGCTGGCGCTCCTCTCCGTGCCCCAGCTGGCCGCCCAGCAGGTCGAGCCGCTCCAGAAGAGCGACATCATACGGCTGCTGACGGGAACCACGTACACCAAGGCGGAAGTGGCCGGGATCGTTCGGCAGAGCTGCCTGTCATTTTCCCCGACCGAGCGTGACAGGGCCGATTTCCAGTCTCTGGGCGCAGACGATGCCGTCATGTCGGCCATTGACGGGTGCACCAGGCAGCCCGCCGGAGCCGAAGTGCAGCTGTCCATGGACAGGCGCATCTTCTCCGCTTCCGTCGGGGACACGGTGCGCATTCCGGCCACCGTCACCCGATCGGGATCCGGGGTCAGCGGTCTGCGTCTCCGCCTGGTCGGCAGCGCGGCGATCCGGGGCGGCGCCGGAAGCGACGCCGTGGAATTCAGCGACGCGGCGGGGAGCGTCTCGTTCGAAGTGCCGGTGGGGACCTCCGCCGCCACGTACAACATGACCGTGGACGCCGACGTCGCGCTGGGCGGTCCGAGAGCCGTGACGTTGCGCGTTTCGGGCGCTGTGGCGACGCAGGCATCCGCCGCACCGGATCCGCTACCGCTGGTCTCTGAACAGGAGCCTGCCAGCTTTCGCGTGGAGGTTCGCGATCGTTTCGGGAACCCGGTATCCGGGGCGTCGGTCACCGTGAGAGCGGGCTCCGAGACCGGAGCCGTGGTATTCTCGGGCACCAGCGGGTCGGCCGGCGAGTTGGAGGGCCAGGTGGCCGCGTCCACGCTGGGTGGGGCGAATCGACTCGTCATCATGACGGGCTCGACCGTGCTCGGCTTCGCCGGCATCGCTCGACCGGCGGCTCGGGCGGTATCGCTCCTGGCCATCTCCGGTGAGCGGCAGCAAGGGGACTTCGGCGAGACACTTCCGGAGCCACTCGTCGTTGAGGTGACCGACGCCGACGGGCGCCCATCGGCGGACGTGGAAGTGCGCTTCAGCGCGGTGAACGGGGCGGTCGAGCCGGGCCTGACCCGTACGGACGCGGACGGGCGAGCCGAGACCCGGGTGACGATGGGCTCGGCCGGAGCCGAGACGACGGTCACGGCGACCGTGGGTGACATCGTCCGGACCGTCTCCTTCCACATCACGCAGGGGGGAATGACCGTCGCCGCCACGGAGGCGGCCCTGCTCGAGGCGGCCCGAATGCTGTCGGCAGGCGACTACGAGGGTGCGCGAGGACTCTATGGACAGGTGGTCGAGGCGGACCCATCGAACCTGGGGGCGGCCGTTGGTGTGGCGGAATCGTACTCGGTCGAGGGGCGGTACGATGAGGCGGTCGAGAGCTACCGTGCTGTCCTCAGGACAAGTCCCTCGCGGCGCGATGCACAGGCCGGCATGGCCCGGGCCAGTCTCGCGGCCGGCAACGCCGCCGAAGCGGCACGCTGGTTCGACCTCGCGCTGAGCCAGGACCGGACCGATGTCGATGCCTTCGTCGGACTCGGTGATGCCAGGACGCGATTGGGACAGAGGGAACAGGCACGCACCGCCTACGAGCAGGCTCTGCTACTCGACCCGGGAAACGAAGGAGCCCGGCGGGGGCTGGATCGACTCAGCGAGAATCCGTCGCTGGTGGAGGGGGACGTGTGGGGTGGCTACACGGACGACAACGGTCGGGACCCGGGATTCCGCTGGGCCGAGCTGCGGGCATATCCGGGCAAGGGTCTGGATCTGTGGCTCGCGATCGACAACGCCCTCAATTTCCGCCACCCGTACCTGGTTCGCGGACAGGACGATATCGAGGCGTTCTATGGCGGCATCGGGTTGAGCTACGGAGAGAACCGGGCCCATCGTACCTCGTTCGAGATAGGCCGGCGAAAAGAACCGGTGAACGGGACGGTCCAGACGACGTGGACGCTGGATCAGACCATCGGTTTCGCCTCGGGCTCGTGGCTTCGGCTGGGCGGCTGGCTGGGCCACTGGTGGGACCGGGATGACTGGGTGGTGTTCGCGGAGACGGGAGTTCCGGCGGGCCCCGTGGTCGTCAAGCCCGTGGTTTCCTACGGTGACTACTTCGGTTCCGGTCTGACGGGGATTCCGGAAGGTGTGCCGGGCCGAGCTCCTGCCAAGGAGCTCCGGGTCGGACTGCACGTGAGCTACGACCCCGCAACCGGGGTTGGCGTCGAGCCCGGCGTCGCGTACGGAAACACGGACAGCGACGCGTCCGAGGAACTGAGCGGCAGTCTGTGGGACGCCACGTTGGGGCTGTGGTACAGGTTCAGCGACAGCGTGGCGCTGAAGAGCTTCTTCCAATATCAGGCGCCTCCTGGCCTCCCCTCTTTCTGGAGGATCGGACTGGGTCTGGAACTCGGAGTTTCCCGCACTAACTGAGTCGCGAACGGCGGGCCCGGAGACCGGCACCGACGTCCGACCGCACAGCGCCCCCGTGGACCTTGCCCATCACGGGGGCGTCGTCGTATCATGTTCCTACTTTCGGGTTTTATTCGGTTTCATAGAAAGAAGAAACGATGCGACGCTCGACGGCCATCCTGGAGCTGGAACGGCAGATCGAGAAAATCGAGGCCCGTCCCAGGAATGCAGGAGGTATCGTTCCCACCGGTGTCTCCTCGTTGGACATGCTCCTACCGGATGGCGGACTGCCCAGGGGGCATGTAGTGGAGTGGGTCGGGCCCCGATCGAGCGGGAAGACCACATTCCTCAGGGCCACTTTCGCCCGGTTGCGCGCATCCGGGGAATCGGTGGCCCTCATCGATCCGGCGCACACGCTGTACGCGCCGGACTGGGCGGACCTGATCCCCGGGGAGGGCAGGTTCTGGGTCATCCGGCCACCGGATCCGGCCGAGGCCGCGTGGTGCGCGGACCTGATCCTGCGGAGTGGGGCGTTCGGGGCGGTGGCACTTCTGGCGACGCTGGATGGCATGTCGCGACGAGAGGGGGGAGACACACCTCTGCGCCGCAGTGTGACGGTGCGCCTGCAGCGTCTGGCGGAGGAGTCGAGCTCCGTTTTCGTGGGTGAGGGTGGGCAAGCGGGGCGCGGTGGAAGTGCCGCTTCTGTGCCCGGTTTCTCCTCCCTGGAGCCAGGAGCTGGCACGAGACCGGAAGGGGCCGACGACGTGAAGGCGGACCTTTCCCGTGTGGCCACGGTGTTGGCGGGAGAATGCGATAGGCCCGTGGATGGAGCCGGCCTGGCGGCGGCCTGTCTCGCCGGGTCGCCACGCGTGACGCCAGCGGGGCCGGAAGCCTGTCGGGTGGATGCGCGAGGGTGGGAGCGTCGGGGGGGAGAGGTGGCCCTGGTTCGGGCATTGCGAAACGGCGCGGCCATGGCGGGATTCACGCGAACGTGGGTGGGGGTTGGAGATGTCGCGGTCGTATCCGATGCGGCGGCCTCGCTGGCGGAGGAGATGGAGGGAAGTGAAGGAAAAATCACCGGATTTTCCGGCGTCGCCACCGGTGACGGGAGCATCATCGTGGCGCCGCACGCTGGCGCGACTTTTCTGGCGCCCCTGCCGCTCTCGTTCCTGCCGATCCCGGACGAATTACGGGAGACCCTCAGGGCTCTAGGGTTCCGACGTATAGGAGATCTGGCGATCCGGGAACGAAACGAATTGGAGACCCGGTTCGGTCCGTCCGGTGTCCAGGCGCACCGGTGGGCCCGGGCGGAGGATGACCGGACGTTCCGTTCCCTGGACACGGCTGATCTGCCGGAAGTTTCGCTGGAGCTCGAAGGGCCGGTCGCCACTCTCGAGCCTCTGCTGTTCGTGCTGCGCCATCTTCTGCACCGTGCCTGTGCCGATCTTCTCGAAATGGGTCGGTGCGCCACACGCCTCTCGCTGGAGCTTCATCTGGATCGAAGGGTTGCCGCCCGTCGAGCGAGAGTGCTGCCGGCCCGTCCCACCAGACGGGAGGATCTCCTGTACGACCTGTGTCGCGCCTCGCTGGAACGTGCAGTGGGAAACGATGGCTGTCTGAAGGCTCCCGTACATGAAGTGGTCCTTCGGGTCGAGGAAACGGCACCTCCGGGGGCAAGACAGGGAGATCTGTTCGCCGGAGACTGGCGTGATCCCATGGCGGCCGCCGCCGCCCTTTCCCGCTTGCGGGCCCGGCTGGGTGAAAATGCAGTGGCGTGGCCCCAGCCACGCGCGATCCATCGCCCGGAATCGCGCAGTCGATGGCGGCGGGTCGCTGCCGTCGAGACACCGGAAGAGGATAAGAGTCGCACGAGTCCTTCTCCCGGCGCCTGCCGGCTCGTTTCCGGAGAAGGAGTCTGCGACAGCGTCCTGCACCTCCTGCCCGAGCCGGTACAGGTGATAGTACGAGCCGAAGAGGGACATCCGGTAGAGCTCCGCGACGCCGGCGGGTGCCATCCTCTCATCGTAGCCGAGGGACCGGAGCGCATCTCCGGGGATTGGTGGAATGACCCCTACCGCAGGGAGTACTACCGAGCCTGTACCGGGGAGGGGGAGCTGTTGTGGTTGTTCCGGGAGTGGCAGGTGAAAGGTGGGGAGGGGGACAGGAGGGAGGCGAAATGGTGGCTGCACGGCTTCTACGACTGAGGATCGGCGATAAATGCCACATCCATGCGTTGCATCCCTCGAGCGGCTGGGCGCGGCCGCAGCAACGGTAGGCTGATGTGCGCGGTGATTTCGTAGAGCTGGCGTCACGCTCCGCGTTTTCTCTTCTCGACGGGGCTTCCAATCCCGAGGCTTTGGCCGAACGAGCCGCCGTCGTCGGGTTACCTGCGCTGGCGTTGGCGGACGTTTTCGACCTCGGCGGAATCGTCCGTTTTACCCGGGCTTGTGATGACGTAGGCGTTCGGCCCATTACGGGTGGCGAGATTCGACTGGGAGCTGGAAAACGGAAAGCCTCGGGCTCCGTCGGCGACGGACGGCTACGTCTCGTCCTGCTGTGCGAGACGATCGCGGGTTACCACAACCTGTCGGCGCTCATCACGCGGGCGCGTCTGGCATCGCCTCGCGGCTCGCCGGGGCTGGTCTTTCCGGAGATGGAGGGAAGGACGGAGGGACTCAGCTGTCTGCTGATGACGGAGAACATGACCCCGCGAACGCCGGGGCTGGATTATCGTGTCAGCCGATTGCGGGCCCTGTTTCCCGAGAGGTTCCACCTCGCTCTTGAGCACCACGGGCATCCGGCGGACGCGCGCCGCTGCGCCGCCTGGGACCGGCACGCGAGAGAGCTCGGACTGTCCTGGGTGCCGGTCAACGCTCCGTGCTATGCTCGGCCCCGCGATCGCATCGTTCACGACGTGCTCACCTGCCTTCGATATGACACGACACTGGATGATGCGGGGAATCGACTGCGTCCAAACGGGGAGTGGTACCTGAAGGGTGTGGAACAGATGCGGGCGAGGTGGGAACGCGAGGCGCTCCTTCGCACCGTGCGGGTGGCTGAGCGCTGCCGCTTCCACATGGTCGACCTGAAGCCGCGGCTTCCTCCGTTCGACGTGCCCGGTGGAGGAGACCGGGACGAATTTCTCCGCGGGCTCGTGGAGCAGGGGGCGCGCGAGCGGTACGGAGACCGGCTCGACACCCGACACCGCAGACAGATCGAGCACGAGCTCAGGATCATCCGTCGTCTGGAACTAGCCGACTATTTCCTCATCATGTGGGACATCGTCCGCTTCGCGAACCGGCGAGGCATTCTGGTACAGGGCAGGGGGTCGGCGGCCAACTCCGCCATCTGCTACTGCCTCGGGATCACCGCCGTAGACCCCATCGGGCTGGATCTGCTGTTCGAGCGCTTTCTCTCGGAGTCACGTCATGAGCCACCGGACATCGACCTGGACATCGCGCATCGGGATCGCGAAGAGGTGCTGCAGTACGTGTACGGGCGCTATGGCCGGAAGCATGCCGCCATGGTGTGCGAATCGATCACGTACCGGGGGAAGATGGCATTGCGGGATGCCGCGCGATCGCTGGGATTCCCGACGAAAACGAGCAATCGCCTCTCCGTGGAAGTGGATCGTGGCGGCGCGACGGATGCGGCACGTCGGTTGGCCGAGAGCGGGGCGGTGCAGGCCGGCCTGAATCCTGGCGACTCCCGTACCGCGGCCCTGATCCGCACGGTGGCCGGGCTGGAGGACCTGCCCCGGCATCGCTCCATCCACGTGGGCGGGTTCGTGATCTCCGATCGACCGATCGGTGAGCTGGTGCCGGTGGAACGCGCTTCCATGCCGGATCGCACGGTGATCCAGTGGGACAAGGACGACCTCGACCTGCCGGGGTTCATCAAGTTCGACCTGTTGGGGCTCGGGATGTTGACGCTTCTCGGAGATGCCATCCGGACCATCCGGCGGACGCGGGGCGTGTCCATCGACCTGGCGAAGCTGCCACCGGACGACCCGGAGGTGTACGACATGATCTGCGCCGCGGATACGGTAGGCGTGTTTCAGATCGAGTCGCGGGCCCAGATGAACACTCTTCCGCGGGTGCGTCCCCGGTGCTTCTACGATCTGGTCGTAGAAGTGGCCCTCATCCGGCCGGGTCCCATTCAGGGAGACATGGTCCATCCGTATCTCAGGCGGAGGAACGGAGAGGAACCGGTCACCTACCTGGATCCCAGACTGGAGCCCCTGCTCAAGCGCACCCTGGGTATTCCCCTGTTTCAGGAGCAGGGGATGAAGGTGGCCATCACCCTGGCGGGCTTCACTCCGGAACAAGCCGACAACATGCGTCGCGCGATGGGCTTCAAGCGATCGCACCGGAAGATGCAGGAAGTCGAAGAAGATCTCGTGGAAGGCTTGCAGAAGAATGGCGTCGCGCGGGACGTGGCCTCCAAGATCCTGAAATACCTCACGGCGTTCGCCAACTACGGTTTCCCCGAGAGTCACTCGGCCAGCTTCGCCCTGCTGGTATACGCCTCGGCGTATCTCAAGCGCTACTACGCGCCCGAGTTCTATGCCGCTCTCCTCAACGCCCAGCCCATGGGCTTCTACTCTCCTTCGACGATCATACACGACGCGCGACGGCACGAGGTGGAGGTACGGCCGGTGGACCTGGCCCGCTCCGACTGGGATTCCACGCTGGAGGAGGGACATTCCCCTTTTGGTGAACGGTCTGGGTCCACGGGCGCGGGAGAAGCTCCGGGCGGCGCTCGAGGAAGGACCGTTCCACAGTGTGGAGGACGTGATGCGACGCAGCGGAATCAGCAGTCCGGAGCTTCGTGTGCTGGCCGAGGCGGGTGCCTTCGAGACGCTATGGCCGGGACGCCGTCAGGCTCTGTGGGAACTGCTCAGGCAAGCTCGGGGGGATGCCGGTCCCCTGGCGCGCCGCCGGAGGGAACGTTCGGCCCCCGTGCGGGAAATGTCGGCCCTGGAGAGAGTGGCGGCGGATTATCGGTGTGTGGGATTGTCCCCGGAGGGGCACCCGATGGAATTCCTGCGGGAAGGGCTTGAACGGCAGGGCGTGTTGACGGCGGAGGCGCTGCGGAGCTGCCGCAGCGGTGAAAAAGTAAGAGTCGCAGGGCTGGCGATATGCCGTCAGCGTCCTGGCACGGCGAAAGGGGTCATGTTCGTGACCCTGGAAGACGAAACGGGCTTCTCGAATTTCGTGGTCATGCCCGACGCGCGGGAGGCCAACCGGGACGTGTTGCGAGCCCCTCTGTTGCTCCTGGAAGGTGTGGTGGAAAACGAGCAGGGTGTGGTAAACGTTCTGACCCGTCATGCTCATCGCCTCGACCTCAACGGAGACCTGGGCCGGAGCCCGAGCCGGGACTACCGCTGACAGCTCGGTTGTCGGCCCGCCGGTGCTCGATATATTGGGCGCAACCTCCAAGTCTTCTAACGACGTCCAGGGGATTGAAGCCCGTGTCATCGAATCCCGAGCAGCCGAAGATCGTCGACAAGCCGTGGGGCCGGGAGATCTGGTACGCCCACACGGACCGGTACGCGGGAAAAGTGCTGGAGGTCAGCCGTGGCCATCTCCTGTCCCTTCAGACGCATCGCGTCAAGCACGAGACGCTCTACCTGTTGTCGGGGAGGGTACGACTCACTCTCGACGATCGAGTGTTGGAGTGGCTTCCGGGCACGGCCGTGGCGATAGCTCCCGGGACGGTCCACCGCATGGAAGCCCTGGAAGACAGCATCCTGCTCGAAGTGTCTACACCGGAGCTGGATGACGTCGTCCGACTGGAGGATCGCTACGGTCGAGCCCCGGACTGAGACGGGGGCAACGCGGGATTTGCGCGCGACACGCGAAGCGGCCTATTCTCTCCACCCGCTCCGGCGCGGAACACGAGAAAACCCCCTCGGCCACGGATCGACTGCGGGGATAGGATCCAAGGTAGGCACCGTGGCTCTGGGGGTTGTCTCGCTTACTGAAACACACGAGCACGCGGAACGTTCCATTCCGTCCCGAGACCCACCCGCCATTCGCCAACCGGGGGGAGATCGATGAGCAACTCGAGGTCGTCCGTCGGCCCTCAGGCCCTGACAGCCGTTTACGTGGCGCTCGCCGTGGGAGTGCTTCTGTACGCCGCGGTCGTCCTGGTTGTGCTCGATCCGTTAGACAGCGGCGTCGATTCGACCGTCATGCGTTTCACATGGCTGGCGGTGGCGGTCGTGGCCACGCTGAGCGCCGGGATCATCAGGGGACGACTCGGCGGTGCGTCCCATGGGGAGGGGCAGGCCCGTACGGCTGCCATCGTCGTGTGGGCACTGGCGGAGGGGCAGGCCCTGATCGGCCTCACGGTGACACTTCTCACGGGCGATCGCGTGGTGGCCTTCGGCGCTCTCGCGATCTTCGTATGGTTGTGGCTCCGGTATCCGCCCCGGCGCTTTCTGGAGAGCTGACCTGCCGTAGCCGGGGCGTGCCCGGTCTCCGGTTCACTCTCCGATGGCCTGCAGGACTTCCTCGTGCGTGCAGTGCCGGCCGGTGACTTTCTTCGAATAGATGAGCTGACCATCCAACACGACTTCGAACACTCCTCCGCCGGAGCGAATGAGTTCGATCGTCATCTCGGGATAATGCTGTCGCAGTGTGGCCGCCAAACTGGCGGCTTTAGGCTCGTAGTTTCAGACCCCGCAGTACTCGATGCTCAGAAGCAAATCCATCTCCCGGTTGCAGAACGGTGACCGGAGCATCGCGCCCCGATCCGATGCCTCGAAAGTGAACTTCGTCGCTCACCCGATCAACCCCGCACGATCACGTCGTCTCGTCGGACCGCTCGAGGACCACCACGGCCACGGCCGTGCCCCCTTCGTGCGTGAAGCTGAGGTGTATGCGTCCTCCTCCCAAATCCTCGAACGTCCGGCGGGCGGCATCGTGCAGAATGATTCCTGGACGGCCTCCCGTCCGGCGCCGGATCTCAATGTCGGTCCACCGCATGCCGCCCGTGAGACCCGTGCCCAGGGCTTTGACGAACGCCTCCTTGGCGGCGAAGCGAGCGGCGTAGCAATCTGCGGGGTCCACGCGGCCGTCACACGCCCTCCGCTCTGTCTCGGTGAACAAGCGAGGTCCGGCGCGGTCCGGATACCTGGCGAGCAGCGATCGGATGCGCTCTGCGCGAACGTGATCGATTCCGATACCGAGCACCATGGGCGGGCTGCGTTCTTCAGTCGTGGAGCAGAAGGTTGGTTCGGTACGCTTCCATAATATCGCTGCGGCTGAGGAGCCCGAGAAGACGGTGTGAGCCGACGTGGTCCACGACAGGCACGAAATCGACGTCACGGAGGCCCATGAGGCGCACGGCATCCAGCAGCGAGTCATCCGGCGTCACCGTCTCCCTGATGGGGCCGGAGAGGTCCGCCGCGATCAGCAGATCCAGCAGCCCGCCGTCGTCCAGCGTTCGGGAAATCTGCTGGTATGTGAGCATTCCGGAGAGCTCGAGATCGCGCGTCACGACCGGAAACTCGGTCTGGCGGGAGCCCTGCAGCTGCGTGAGGATCGCGCGAAGAGGAGCGTCCTCGACCACCACGTGAGGATTCCGATTGTAGCACTCGCCGACCGTTACGCGCTCGAGAACGGAGCGGTCGGCGCCGTGCCGGATCCGCTCTCCCATCCGCCTGAGGTTTTCCGAGTAAAGAGATTCGCCTCCGAGCCGGCGGGAGACGAGATAGCTCACGACGCAGACCAGCATCAGGGGCAGGATGAGCCCGTAATCATCGGTCATCTCGAAGATCATAATGATGGCCGTCAGCGGCGCGAACGTGGCTCCGGCGACGAGCGCGGCCATGCCGACCAGAGCATAGGCCTCGGGGGTGATCCCCATGCCGGGGAACAACGCCGCGGCGGTCAGCCCGAAGAAGCTTCCGAACGAAGCTCCGACGAACAGGGACGGCGTGAACACCCCTCCCGCTCCGCCGCCGCCCATGGTGAGCCCCGACGTCAGAATCTTCATGAGCCCGAGACCCAGCGCCCCGACGCCCGCGAGCTGCGAGCCTAGAACCAGGGCTATTCCGCGACGCCCGTCGCCAAGGAGCTCGGGATGGACCAAACCCAGCGCACCCACCACGAGTCCTGCAACGAGAGCGGCCAGCGCGCCTTCGCCGGCCACCCGTTGCAGCCAGTCCTGCGTACCATAGAAGACGCGCACGAACAGGGCCGCCAGCGCCCCGCCCGCCAGGCCGAGCAGGAGATAGAAGGGCAGCTCCAGTGCCGATACGAACAGGAACTCGGTCGGGACCGCAAATGCCGGCTGGTCGCCGAGGAAGGCCCTGGACACGACCGCGCCCATCACACTGGCCACGACGACGGGGCTGAGCGCGGCGACGGCGAACGTGCCGGCCACCACCTCAAGCGCGAACAGAACGCCCGCGATGGGTGCGTTGAACGCGGCGGAGATGCCCGCGGCCGTTCCACAAGCCAGCAGGACACGCACGCGCTTCGGACTGAACCTGAACGCCTGGCCCAGGCCGGATCCCACAGACGCGCCCGCCACGGCCACCGGCCCCTCCGCCCCCAGCGAGCCTCCGCTGCCCAGCGTTACGACCGCGCTGAGCAACTTGTATGCGGTATCGCGGATCGGAAGCTCCCCACCTTTCTTGGCGGCCCGCCGAATCAGCATCGGCACCATCTCGCCGCCGCGCTCTACCGAGGCCCGGCTCCCGATCCACTTGGCTGCAAGCAGGCCGAGCGGAACCGTCGCCAGTGCAACGAAGCCTCCAGGGGTTCCCGTGCTCTCACCCATCCAGCCGGCGAGCGCCCGCATCCAGTCGACCAGTCGGTAGAAGGCGAGCACCACGAACCCCGCGCCTGCACCGATCGCTGCCCCGAGCACCACGATCAGCCAGTCGCTGGAGATGTCACGCGCCAGAACCTGGCGTGTCAGCGCCCTTCGGGCACGGCGGGCACGGACCCGCATTCTCACGGACAGGCGATCTCGTTTACGCACGAATTGTGTCGGGCCCTAGCGGGGCCGTCCCTCCGGAGGAACGGCTTTCGAGTCACCCACCAGCCGTGGGCGGTTTCCGAGGAGTATTGTCTGTCGCTTTGAGTTGGGCAACGGGAGACCCGCCGGTCGCGGACCCTGACCGCCCGATATGCGGGAAACCTGGACTCACGGGAGTCACCGACCCACTCCCGCGAAGGGGGGACCTGAAGCGTGCCCCGAGGGAGAAGGGCCGGAGATGACTCCCCGGCCCTTCATCACTGGCCTTACCAGGGACCTGCGCCCGTCCGGAGCCTCAATACGTGGTCAGGTAGCGATCCAGCTCCCACCGCGTGACCTGCGCGATATACTCCGCCCACTCCTGCTTCTTGGCATGGACATAGTTCTTGAACAGATGTTCGCCGAGCGTCTCCCGGATCAGATCGTCCTTCTCCATATCCACGATGGCCTCGCCGAGATTGGCCGGTAGACTCTCCATCTGGTACCTGGACCGCTCCTCCTCGCTCAGCTCCCAGACGTTCGTGTCCACCGGCGGGCCCGGGTCGATCTCCTTCTCCAGCCCGTCCAGGCCTGCGGCCAGCTGCACCGCGAGAGC
>JBDHFS010000104.1:0-9891 GCA_039590285.1 Gemmatimonadota bacterium | reverse complement strand
GGAGGCATCCTGGCAGGCGACCCCGGAAGTTGGGTGGCGGCGTTGCCACTGGTGCGACGGGTGGCGGCGCCGATACTGTAGCCGCGCCGCCGTCCCGCTGCTGCCGGGCAGCGCGGGAAGCGAGCCGATATCCATACGAGGATTTGAGAGCCACATGGAACAGAAGTCGACGAACGTGCACTGGCACGAGGGCCGGGTTTCGCGCGATAGTCGCGAAGGGAAGAATGGGCACCGCGGGGCCATACTCTGGTTCACCGGCCTCTCGGGCAGCGGCAAGAGTACGCTGGCCAACGCGGTTGACCAGCGACTGTTCGAGCTGGGCATGCGCTCGTATGTGCTGGATGGGGACAATGTCCGGCACGGTCTGAACGGAGACCTGGGTTTTTCGCCGGATGACCGGACCGAAAATATCCGACGAATCGGTGAGGTGGCCATACTGTTCGCCGACTCGGGCACGTTTGCGCTCACGGCGTTCATATCGCCATATCGAGCCGATCGAGACCGGATCCGGCAGTCTTCCGGGCGGGGAGACGATTTCGTCGAAGTGTTCGTCTACTGCCCGCTCGACGTCTGCGAGGACCGGGACCCGAAGGGTCTGTACAAGAAGGCTCGCGCCGGAGAGATCCCGGAGTTCACGGGCATCAGCGCTCCCTACGAGGAGCCGGAGGACGCCGAGCTCGTTGTCGATACAGCTGCCAGCTCGCTGGACGAGTGTGTGGACCAGGTGCTGAACTATCTCCTTTCGAGCGGCTATATCGACGCCGCGTCGGTCACAGGCTGACGGTCGGAAGCCAGGGCCTCGAGGGGACCAGACCAGAAAGACAAGGTGACATGAGCATAGAGCCATACGGCGGGCAGCTGGTTGATCGGGTGGCGAATCAGGGTGAAGCCAGTTCGCTGCGCTCGGAAGCGGCGAGGCTGCCGCGGATAGAAATCTCTCCGTGGACGTTGAGCGATCTGTACCTGATCGCCGTGGGCGGCCTTTCGCCGCTCGAAGGATTCATGGACCGGGCGGCATACGAGAGCGTAGTGGAAGACATGCGCCTGCCGGATGGCCTTCCCTGGTCGATTCCGGTGGTGCTTCCCGTGACGGATGAAGAGGCGGACCGGGTGGCCGCCGGCGAGCCGGTCGCCCTCTATGCGCCGGACGGAGAGGTGGCCGCCGTCGTGGATGTCACCGGGCGGTTCACTCGGGACCGGGAACGGGAGGCGGAGGCCGTGTTCCGCACGCTCGATCAAGCACATCCCGGTGTGGCCGCCATGTACAGGATGGGAGCCACGTGTGTCGCCGGCTCTGTTCGATACCTGTATGAGGGAGACATCACGGGGTTCCCCGCGGACAACCTCACGCCGGCTCAGACGCGATCGGCTTTCGCCGACAAGGGCTGGGAGACGGTGGTCGCGTTCCAGACGCGCAATCCGATCCACCGGGCGCACGAGTACCTTCAGAAATGCGCCCTGGAGGTAGTGGACGGCCTGCTGGTGCATCCCCTGGTTGGCGAAACGAAGTCGGATGACATTCCAGCCGAAGTACGCATGGATTGCTATAGGGTCATTCTGGATCACTACTATCCGGCCGACCGCGTACTCCTCTCGGTCCTTCCCGCTGCCATGCGATACGCCGGACCCAGGGAGGCCATATTCCACTCGATCATGCGACGCAATTACGGCTGTTCGCATTTCATCGTCGGCCGGGACCATGCGGGAGTGGGAGACTACTACGGAACGTATGACGCTCAGAAGATCTTCGACGAAATCGACATGGACGCCCTGGGCATTCAGCCCATGAAGTTCGAGCACGCGTTCTACTGCTTGAAGACCAAGCAGATGGCCACATCGAAGACGTCGCCCTCGAGCGTCGAGGATCGCGTCTTCCTGTCCGGGACCAAGGTGAGGGAGATGTTGTCGCGCGGCGAATCGCCGCCGGAAGAGTTCACGAGGCCCGAGATCGCCGCGATTCTGATGGACTCGTACCGGGAGCGGTCGCCGGCCGGCTGAGCACAATCCGGAGCGTGGAGGTGCCGGTGACTCCGGCAGCGATTCTTACACTGCTGGTGGTTGCGGTCGCGATCTTCCTCATCGTGAGGGAGGTGGCCCCTCCGGACGTGATGCTGTTCGCGGCCCTGGTGGTCCTCATGGGCGTCGGGATCGTGTCACCTGAGCGCGCCCTGGCGGCGTTCGGGAACCCGGCGGTGGCGACGGTCGGCGCGCTGTTCGTCGTGGCAGCCGGAATGCGGGCGACGGGTGTGCTCGAGCGCGCCTCGCACGCGATACTGGGCCGCGGTCGCGGAATTACGCCGGCCCTCTTCCGCCTGACCTCCTCGACCGCCGCACTTTCCGCCTTCCTCGCCAACACGCCGATCGTGGCGATGGGTGTGCCTACGGTAGTTTCCTGGGCCGAGCGGAATAGGGTATCCCCGTCCCGGTTGCTGATTCCGCTGTCATACGCGTCGATCCTGGGCGGGATCTGCACCTTGATCGGAACGTCGACCAACCTGGTGAGCCATGGTCTCCTGCTGCAGGCGGGCATGCCGGGTCTCGGGTTCTTCGAGCTCGCTGCCATCGGAGTTCCCTGTGCCGCCGTCGGTACCCTGTACCTGGTGCGCGCCGCGCCCCGTTTACTTACGGATCGCGTTCCCATCCGGACCGTAGGGGAAGACGTCCGGCGATACCTGGTGGAGATGAGGCTGTCTGACCCTTCTCCCCTGGTGGGGAAGACAATCGTCGAAGCGGGCCTGCGCCACCTGCCGGGTCTGTTTCTGGTCCGCGTGGAGCGCCCGAGCGGTACGATCTCTCCGGTTGGACCGGAGGTGAGGCTTCTCTCCGGAGATCTGCTCACCTTTGCCGGCGTGGTCGAGAGCATCGTGGATTTGCGAAAACACGGTGGCCTCACGCCGACGACGTCGGAGAGACCGCATGACGCTACCGGTTGGGAGCTCCACGAGGCGGTGGTCTCGCCCGGGTCTCCTCTGGTGGGCTCGAACATTCGCGACGCCGGTTTCCGAGGGCGCTACAACGCCGCGGTGATCGCCGTTCACAGACATGGCGAACGTATCGAGCGTCGGATCGGAGACATCGCTCTGCGGGCGGGCGACGTTTTGCTGATCGAAGCCGCGGGCGCGTTCACACGAGCCTTCAGGGACTCGCCAGACTTCTACCTCGTCAGTCGTGTGGGCGACAGCGCCGCGCCACGCCGAAACAGGGCATTGGCTGCCGTGCTGATCCTGACCGCCATGGTCGTTCTCGCTGCGCTCGAGATCCTACCGATCGTCGTAAGTGCGCTCGGCGCGGGGATGGCCATGGTGGCCGTTGGGTGTCTCAGCATAGGGGAGGCCAAGCGCTCGATCGACTGGTCCGTCCTGCTCACGATCGGATCCGCCCTGGGGATCGCGGTAGCTCTGGAAGCCAGCGGTGCGGCGGCCATTCTCGCGGAAGGAGTCGGGGGAGCAGGAGCCGCTTTCGGTGCCCTCGGCGTCCTGGCGGCGTCGATTGTGGCGGCGATGTTCCTGAATGCCCTGGTGTCGAACACGGCGTCGGCGGCGATCATGTTTCCGGTGGCGGTATCCGCGGCTGCCAGCCTGGGCCTCGACCCGAGGCCGTTCGTCATCGGGATCACGGTGGCGGCGTCGCTCTCGCTCTCCACTCCGATCGCCTATCAGACGAACCTCATCGTGTACGGACCGGGGGGATATCGGTTCACCGATTTCGCGAGAATAGGCCTACCCCTCCAGATCCTCCTGGCGATCTTGTGCGTGCTGCTCATTCCCCTGATCTGGCCGCTGACAATCTGAGGGCTGGCGGTCACGGTCCTTTCCGCTAACACGGTGTGGCGAGCGCGCCACACACGCGTCTCGGTACGTCAACGCCCGACTCTCCGGCCGTCCAATACAAGAAGTGTAACTCGGTAACATAGCGCAACATACAGACCGAGCAGCTTCCTTGTCTCCGGTGTGGCCCAGCGTGGCGCGCCTCTTGTACCCGATTCCATCGCCCGGCGGACGCCAGCCGGACGCCCGAGTACGGAGACCCGGCCCGACCGGCCCGCTCCGTCGGCCTGAATCCGGAGGACAGGACACATGTGCGGTATCGTGGCATACGCCGGCGGAGACCAGGCGAGCCCCATCCTTTTCGAGGCGCTGGGACGATTGGAATACCGGGGCTACGACTCGGCGGGCTTGGCCATCCAGAACGGGGAGGGGCTCGAGCTCAGACGGGCGGCCGGACAGCTTGCGGAGCTCGGCTCGCTCCTGGAACAGGATCCCGCCCTCGGCCACTCGGGGATAGCCCATACCCGGTGGGCCACTCATGGCGAGCCCAACGTCGCCAACGCGCATCCGCACGTCGACTGCACGGGCGAGATCGCCGTGTGCCACAACGGCATCATCGAGAACGCAGACGTGCTGCGAGCCGAGTTGATCCGCCGTGGACATAGCTTCGAGTCCGATACCGACACGGAGGTTCTGGCCCACCTGATCGAAGAGTATTGGGTACCCCCCCTCCACCTGAGCGTGGCCCGAGCGCTTGCCATGGCCGAAGGAACGTTCGGTATCGCCGTCCTGAGCACACGGGAGCCCGGACGAATCGTGTGCGCGCGCCACGGATCGCCCTTGCTCGTGGGCCTCGGAGCCGGCCGAATCTTCGCCGCCTCGGACGTAGCGGCTCTTCTTCCGTATACCCGTCGCGTCGTCTACCTGGACGATGGTGAAATGGCTGTGTTGGACGCATCCGGCTGCGACATCCTGTCGATGGACGCCATGTCGCGCGTCGCGAAGCCCGTGGAAGAGATCGACTGGGACATGAAGGTGGCCGAGCGCGAGGGTCACTCGCACTTCATGCTCAAGGAGATACACGAACAGCCGGCCAGCCTGGAGGCGACCATGCGCGGTCGAATCCATCGGGCGAGCCCGGCCGTGAAAATGGGCGGACTGTGTGACGTCGCCGGCGTACTGTCCGAGGCCCGGCGGGTAGTCTTCGCTGCCTGTGGTACCTCGTGGCACGCCGGGTTGATCGGCAAGTTCATGGTTGAGGAGTACGCGCGGATCCCGGCCGAGATCGCGTACGCTTCCGAATGGCGATACCGCAACCCGGTGCTCGAGCCAGGGACCGTGGTCGTCGGGATCTCTCAATCGGGGGAGACAGCCGATACGATGGCGGCCCTGTCGCTTGCCAGGGAAAAGGGCTGCACCACGCTCGGCGTAGTCAACGTCGTCGGCAGCTCGATCGCCCGCACGACCGACTCGGGCATCTATCTCCACGCCGGTCCCGAGATCGGTGTCGCCTCGACCAAGGCGTTCACCTCTCAGGTCGTCGCGATGGCTCTGTTCTCCCTGTACCTGGGACAACAGCGGGGGCTCGATCCCGAGGTTGTGGACAGAGTGCTCGGCGAGCTTCAGGCACTGCCCGACAAGGTCCGCCGCGTACTTGACAGAGCCCACGAGATACAAGAGCTGGCCGGCAGGCTGGTCGATCGCAATCACGGCAACTTCCTGTACCTGGGCCGCGGCTACAGCTTCCCCGTGGCTCTCGAGGGAGCACTGAAGCTCAAGGAGATCAGCTACGTGCACGCGGAGGGATTCTCGGCCGCGGAGATGAAGCACGGTCCGATCGCCCTCATCGACCACAACATGCCCGTCGTGGTCGTTGCCCCCCGCGACAGCGTTTACCCCAAGGTGCTCTCGAATATGCGTGAGGTTAAGGCCCGCTGCGGGTATCTGATCGCGGTGACGACCGAGCCGAACGGTCTGGCGGAGCTCGCCGACGAAGTGTTCATCGTGCCGAGTGCCGAGGACTCCCTGCAATCTGTGATCACGACCGTTCCCCTGCAGTTGCTCGCGTACCACATAGGTGTCCTGCGCGGGTGTGATGTGGATAAGCCGCGCAATCTCGCCAAGAGCGTGACGGTGGAGTGAAGGGGCCACGATGAACGTACTGCACGTAGTGGGTTCCAGATCCGGTTTCCTGCGCATTTCGCCCGTAGTCCGAGCACTTCGAGCGGGTGGCGCAGCGGATCAGAAGATCGTGTACACGGGCTTGCGCCGGGATCTAGTGCCACACTAGAGCTTCCTTTCCGATCTCGAGTTGCCGGACCCGGATCTCGTGGTAGGCATAGGCACGGGCTCCCCAGCGATGCAGACCGGTCGCTCAGTGATCGCCCTCGAGCCGATCGTGCGGCGCGAGGCGCCCGACTGGATTTTCGCCGTGGGCGACGCGGATGCCGCACTGGCCGCGGCCCTGGTCGGACGGAAGAACGGAACGCCGGTCGCGCACCTGGAGGCTGGTCTGCGAACCGGAGACGACACCTCACCGGAGGAGATCAACCGCCTTCTCACGGATCGATTGTCCGACGTCCTGTTCACGGCGGAATCGGAGACGGGGCGCAACCTCCGACGTGAAGGCATTCCTGACGATCGGATTCACTTCGTGGGCAACGTCGTCGCGGATGCCGTCGAGCGTTTGAAGGATCGGGCGAGGGCGCTGGATCTGCCCGCCGTGATGGAATTGGAGACTGAGTCCTACCTTCTGGCCCTGTTCCGCCGGGAGAGGAACGTAGCAGACGCGGAGCGGCTGGAGACGCTGCTCGGAGAGCTTGACGCGGCGGCGATGGAAACGGGCCGACCGACCCTTCTGGTTATGGAGCCGCGACTCGCGGCCAGCGTACATCGTCACCGGCTGGAACATCTGCTGCCACCTCTCAACGTCATCGAGCCCGTGGGCTATGTGGAGCTCGTGGCTTTGATCCGGGACGCGGCGCTCGTGCTCACCGACGGTGGCGAGGTCCGGGACAGCGCCACGTTACTGGGAGTTCCCAGCATCACCGTGCGTACGGAGCCGCTCCGCGGGCAGACGATCTCACAGGGACTCAATCGCGTGTGCGCCGGTGATGCGGTGGGGCTCGCCGATGCGGTCGACGGCGCTCTCAAAATGCGGCGCAAGCCCCAGCGTCCCGAGCTCTGGGATGGGCATGCCGCCGAGCGGATCGCGGAGGTGGCGTTCACCACCGCCCCGGCCACCGTCTGATGGGGAGGGAGGCATTCTCTGGGCCGGCCGAAGGTACGCGGAATCACCCGTCAGCCGATGCGGTGATTTGTCCGGCCTCGTTGCGGAATGCGACGGAGTTGAACGGTCCGGCGCGGGCCGCCGGGAGGCGCGACGGCCGCCGGTGTGGCGAATCCACAACATTCGCCTATTCCCATTGTCTCTCGGCAGATTCGAGCCTTTGCCGGTCCGGATCTTGATCGCTTCGGGCCCGCCGGCCGTGGCGTCGGCACGACACGTGACCCTCCCGGGGAACCGGGTACGTGCTGTCAACGAATACTGAAAGAATGATTCATGGATGAAACGATTGATATCCAGGACCATAGCCTACCGGCTGATTCCGAGCACGTCCTGGTAGCTCCCGAGGACCGAGCCGGCATCCGGATCCTGGTGATCGACGACGAGCCCAGCATCCTGGAGAGCTGCGAAACGGTTCTGGCGGCCGAGGGTTATGGGTGTCAGGTGGAACGCCGTGCGGAGGAAGCTCTGCGCCGACTGAAGACCGAGACGTTCGAAGTAGTCCTGATCGATCAGAACATGCCTCAGGTCCACGGCCTGGACATCCTCGCCGACCTGAGGAAGCGCAACCCGGATTCCCTGGCGATCGTAATGACGGGGCACGCCACGACGGAGGACGGCGTGCGGGCCATCCAAGCCGGCGCCTGGGACTACCTCCCGAAGCCCTTCACGGCGACCCAGCTCCTGGTCCTGATCGGCCGGGCGGCGTTCACACTGATGCGCGCACAGAAGGTCACTCAGCCCTCACAGCGAGAAGGCCTGCTGGTGGAGCGCGGAACGACCATTCTCGGTGTCTCGTCCTCGATGCGCGAAGCCGTGAACAAGGCCCTCAAGGTATCCCCGACGAACGCGTCCGTGTTCATCACGGGTGAGAGCGGGACCGGTAAAGAGCTGTTCGCCCAATACATTCATGGGGCCAGCCGTCGATCCCGCAAGCCGTTCGTCGCGGTCAACTGCGCGGCCCTGCCCGCCGAGCTTCTCGAGTCGGAGATGTTCGGACACCGACGGGGCGCGTTCACAGGTGCCATTCGGGACAAGGCGGGTCTGCTCGAAGTAGCGGACCAGGGGACGTTCTTCCTGGACGAGCTGGCCGAGATGCCCATCCCGCTCCAGGCCAAGCTACTGCGCGTCCTGCAGGACGGCGTGCTTCGACGAGTCGGCAGCGAGAAGGACGATGCCGTAGTCGACGTCCGCTTCATCTCGGCAACGAACAGGGATCCGGAGGAGGCGCTGAAGGAAGGTGTCCTGCGGAACGACCTGTATTATCGACTACGGGTAGTCCCGATCCATCTTCCGTCGCTCCGCGAGCGCCCGGAGGATATCCCGGTCCTGATCCGACACTTCGTGGACCAGTTCTGGCGGCGCCACCAGCTTCCGGGCGACGATCCGCCGCGGCTGTCCGCCGAGACGCTGGAGGCGCTGATCCACTACCCGTGGCCCGGCAACGTCCGGGAGCTCCAGAATGTCATCGAGAATCTCGTCGTGCTGTCGGATCCGGACGAGGAGATACCGGCCGAAAGGCTGTCCATCCTCGATCAGCCCGCCGAGAATAGTTCCGCCACCGGGAATCTGGGCCGGTCCATCGATCTTCGGATGCCGTTCCACGACGCGAAGCAGCTTCTCATCGATCGCTTCGAACGGGAGTACCTCGCACACCTGGTGGCGCGCACGGGCGGCAACATGTCCGAGTCGGCTCGCCAGGCGGGCATCGATCGAACGACGCTGTATCGTCTGATGGATAAGCATAAGCTGGCCCGAGAGGCCTTCGCGTCCTGAGCCATGTCGGACAACGTCGTTCCCTGGCCGGGCCCCCGCGCCGATGGGGCCGACGAGAGCACCGGAGACAACTCCGCGCAACTCAGGGAGTGGCCGGATCTCGTGGGACTCATCCAGTCGCTTCCGGAGCGCTTCCGCGCTTCCGCTCGACTCCTGGCGTCGCGACTCATCGGATCTTCTTCGGAAGCGGATCCGAGTCCCGCTCAGGATGGAGCTCCGGCGAATGCGGCCTGGCATGACTCACTTGAGCCCCAGGAGGCCTGGGCGATCGCCGATGCGTTCCGTAAGGCGCTCGTGGCGCAAGTGCCGGGAACCGCTGGACGTCGGGCGGGCGCACTCCCGGAGCCGGCCGAGCTACACGTGGCGCTCGATCGCGAGATGCTGTCCGCCACACTGGCCTCTGTCGACCACACATCCGAACTGTACCGACGCATGCTCGAGGACGTGTCCCACGACATCCGGTCGCCGCTCAACTCCGTTCTCTTCCTGGCGGATGCGCTCCAGTCAGAGCGCAGCGGCCCGCTCAACGAGGTCCAGACCCGCCAGATCGGAGTGCTGTACACGGCTTCGGTGACGCTTGTCCGAATGGTCAATGATCTGATCGACTTCGCTCGTATGGGCTCGCGAGAGCGGATCCGGGTCGCCGAGATATCGTTCTCCGTCGAGTCGGTCATCACCGATGTACGGGGCCTCCTGGGTCCCCTCGTATCCCACAGGGACGTGTCGCTGCGCGCGGATATCGAGACCGAAGGACTGCGGTCCGGTGATCCCCAGTTGTTGAGTCGAGTACTCCTCAACCTGGTCTCCAACGCCGTGCAGGCCGTTGACGAAGGCGGGAGCGTGAGCGTGCGTGTGGACGAGACGGATGATGGCGACCTGAGGATCGAGATCTGCGACGATCGCATAGGCACGGACGTCGGGCACCTGCGAGGGCTGATCAGCCAGGCGGAAGCCGGCCAACTGCCCGGCGAGACGCGCGGCTGGACCCGTGGGCTCGGCCTTTCCATTTGTGCTCGCCTCGTCAAGGTGGCGGGTGGCCGAATCGCGATCGCCAGCCGCTCC
>JBDHFS010000103.1:0-9976 GCA_039590285.1 Gemmatimonadota bacterium | reverse complement strand
CACCCCGGCTCGTGACGATAGCCACGGCAGCCACCATTCCCTCGAAGTCGTCGGGCGACGTCTCCGTCCGGACCAGAATGACCGGATCACCCTTCTCCGCTTCCTCCACGGCTTCCCTGGCCGTCAGGACGACGCGACCGCTGGCGGCTCCCGGCGACGCCGGGTTGCCGACGGCGATCGGTGTGAATTCGACCGACGGGTCCACCATCGGGTGCAGCACCTGCTCGAGGCGCTCCGGCTCGACCCTCAAGACCGCCTGCTGCCGGCTGATGAGTCCCTCGTTGGCCATGTCCACCGCGATGCGAACCGCGGCGCGCGCTGTCCGCTTGCCCGACCGGGTCTGGAGCAGGTAGAGGGTACCGTTCTCGACCGTGAACTCGAGGTCCTGCATCTCGTGATAGTGCGTCTCGAGGTTGGAGGCCGTCTCCTTGAGCTGCACGTAGGCTTCCGGCAGATACTCCTGCATCTGCTCGATGGAGAGCGGGTCCCGCGTCCCGGCTACCACGTCCTCTCCCTGCGCGTTCACGAGGAACTCACCGAACAGCCTCGGCTCCCCGGTCGCGGCGTTTCGCGTGAAGGCCACGCCCGTGCCACTGTCGTTACCCCGGTTGCCGTACACCATGGTCTGCACGGTCACGGCCGTGCCGAGGTCGTGCGGGATTCGGTATGTCTTGCGGTATGCCTGCGCCCGCGGGTTCCGCCAGCTGCGGAACACCGCCTCGATCGCCGCCCACAGCTGGTCCACGGGGTCTTCCGGGAAGGGAGACTCGCTCTCCGTCTCTATGAGCTCGTTGTAGCGGCGCACCACGCTTCGCAGAGCATCTCCGTCCAGTTCGTAGTCGGTCTCCACACCCGCCTGGCGCCTCGTGTCCGCGAGGATCTCCTCGAAGGAATCGTGCTCCACCTCCAGCACGACATCCCCAAACATCTGGAGAAATCGACGGTAGCTGTCGTAGGCGAAGGCCTCGTTCCCGGAGACACGCGCCAGTGTTTGCACGGTGTCGTCGTTGAGTCCGAGGTTCAGAATCGTGTCCATCATTCCCGGCATCGAGATCGCACCGCCCGAGCGCACCGACACGAGGAGTGGATCCTCCTTGCTTCCGAACTGCTTTCCGGTCAGGCGCTCGAGCCGACGGATCGCTTCGTCGACCTGCGCCTCCGTGCCCTCGGGGAGCTCGTGAGCGATAAGGTGATGCCTGCACACTTCGGTCGTGATCGTGAATCCGGGCGGCACGGGCACTCCCAACCGGGTCATCTCCGCGAGGTTGGCGCCTTTTCCGCCCAGGAGGCTTCGCATGTCGCGGTCGCCGTCGGTCTGGCCCTTGGAAAAGAAATAGACGTGCTTCATGGGTCGCTTCTCGTGAGGTGTGGGGTGGATCAGGGGATTGTGCTGCCCACGGAAATGCCGTTCTCGAGGTCCACCAGCGGAGCGGGATAGTCCCCTGTCCAGCAGGCCTCGCAGAACGGCCCATGTTGCTCGACCATGGACCGCATTCCATCCAGCGAGAGGTACCCCAGCGACTCGACGCCCAGGTGCTGTCGGATCTCCTCGACCGTGTGGGTCGCTCCGATGAGCTCCTCCCGGGTGGGCATGTCGATTCCGTAGTAGCAGGGTGCCACGATGGGCGGGGACGCCACCCGGAAGTGGATCTCCTTCGCGCCGGCCTCGCGAAGGAGCGTCACCAGTCCGCTGCTCGTCGTTCCTCGGACCAGCGAGTCGTCGATGACGACGACCCGACGACCCTCGATGAGCTCGGAGACAGGGTTGTACTTCACCCGCACCCTGAAGTCCCTGCCGGCCTGAACCGGGTGGATGAACGTGCGGCCCACGTAGTGGTTGCGAATGAGAGCGAGCTCGAACGGGAGACCCGATTCCTCACTGAACCCGAGAGCCGCCGAGTTGGATGAGTCGGGCACCGCGAACACGCAGTCCGCTTCCACCGGGTGCTCGCGGGCCAGCTGCCTCCCGAATGCCCGGCGGGCCCTGTCCACGCTGCATCCCCAGATGCGCGAGTCGGGCCGCGCGAAGTAGACCAGCTCGAACAGGCAGGGCGAATGCGGCGCGGGCTCGAGCGGGCGGAGAGACTGAATCCTTCCGTCCTCGATGCGAAGAACCTCGCCCGGGTCCACGTCCCGCAGGTACTCGGCTCCGATGATGTCCAGGGCGCAGGTCTCTGAGGCGACAACGACCGCGTCGTCGAGCCGGCCGAGTACCAGGGGCCGGAATCCCCTCGCATCACGTGCGGCGTACAGTGTACGACCGACGCAAAGCACGAGAGAGAACGCGCCCACCAGCTGAGACAGCGCGTCGTCGACCTGCTGGTCCGGCTCCTCGCGTCGCGAGCGCGCGATGAGGTGGATCACCACCTCGGAGTCGCTCTCGGTCTGGAAGATCGCGCCCTCTGCCGTAAGACGGTCTCTCAGCTCGACCGCGTTCGTGAGTGTTCCGTTGTGGGCCAGTGCCATACTTCCGTGTCGGTAATTGACCAGGACCGGCTGCGCGTTGCGGAGGCTGGAGCTCCCCGACGTGGAGTAACGCACGTGGCCCAGGGTCGTGTCGCCCGGAAGCGCCTTCAGAACAGCGTCGTCGAACGCCTCGCTGACATGGCCCATGCCCCTGTGGGACCGGGCCACCCCGTCGCCGTCAATGGCTACGATCCCGGCCGATTCCTGCCCCCTGTGTTGCAGCGAATACAGCCCGAGGAAGGCCAGTTCCGCCGCGCGCTCGGCGCAGCTCAGAGCGAATATGCCACACTCGTCGCGCAACCTGTCGTCGTCCCGCCACGTGGGCAGACGCCTCGGCAGCGCCCCGCGGCGGTCAGCTCTCAAAGCAGAACTCCGGGAGTGGGTCACCGGTGAGCCTGGAGTACGCCTCCCGGTACCTGTCGCTGGTGGATGAGACGACATCTTCGGGAAGGTCGGGGGCCGGGGGTTGCCGGTTCCAGTCTCCTGCCTGAACCAGCTCCTCCAGGAAGTCCCGCACCGGCTGTTTGTCCAGGGAAGGCGGAGTGGCTCCCGGTCCGTAGGCGTCGGCCGGCCAGAAGCGTGAGGAATCGGGGGTGAGCGCCTCGTCGATCAGAAGCAGCTCTCCCATGGGGGATGTTCCGAACTCAAATTTCGTGTCCGCGATGATGATGTCGTTTTCACGCGCATGGTCGCGGGCGAAACGGTACAGCTCGACGCTCGTTTCCTTCAGGAACTCCGCCACCTTGCTTCCCAACAGACCCTTCACATGGCCGAACGTGATGTTCTCGTCGTGGCCCTCGTCGGCCTTGGTGGCCGGCGAGAAGATCGGTTCGTCGAGCTCCTGCGCTTCCACGAGCCCATCCGGCAGGGGCTCGCCGGCCAGAGTCCCAGCGGCCCGGTATTCCTTCCAGGCGGATCCCGTGATGTACCCGCGAACGACACACTCCACAGGGAACGGATCCGCCCGCTTCACGAGCATGCCGCGGCCCGCCCAGTCCGTCCGTGTGTCCGCCAGTCGGGGCTCCAGCTCTACGATCTCGTCCGGATCCGCGCTCAAGCAGTGATTCTGCACGATATGACCCGTGCGGCCGAACCAGTAGCGGGAGATCTGGGTGAGCACGGTGCCCTTGTCCGGAATCGGCTGGGGGATGATGCAGTCGAACGCGCTTATTCGATCGCTTGCCACCAGAAGCAGGTGCGTTCCGAGATCGTATAACTCCCGCACCTTTCCCCGTCTCAGGAGGGGGAAGGGAAGGTCTGTCTGCTTCACGGCCGTCATGTGCTCATCTCCGCCGCGTCTGTGGCTCGTATCTCGGCTCGCGGTCTCGATCGATCCGAACCGGCACTCTTCGCTCTCCTTGCCGCACTCCCGCCTAAACCCTGAGCTCTGCCGCCTGCAGGTCCTGCGAGTCGATCCCCGCGAGCACCGGGGCGACCCTGTCCCGCAGCAGGCGATCCACCTGGCCGGGGGCCCGCCCGACCAGCGCGGCGGGGCTCGCCACCTCCGCCAGATCCTCCGCCCCGAGATTGATCGCGTCGTCCCCGGAGACGCGGTCGAAGAAGTCGTTATCCGTCGCTCCCTCATCCAGCCGGGCCCGGGCATCCATGGCGTGCTTGCGGAGTCTCTCGTGCAGATCCTGCCGGTCGCCCCCTCTCTCGACACCCGCGATGAGTACTCTCTCCACGACCAGGAAGGGGAGGGCGCGTTCCAGACGGGCGCTGATCACCGCCTCGTGAACGACCAGCCCGGATGCCACGTTGCTCACGATCTGCAGGATGGCATCCGCGCACAGGAAGGCCTCGGGGATGACGATCCGCCGGTTCGCGGAGTCATCGAGCGTGCGCTCGAATCCCTGCGCGGCCGCCGTCCAGGCTGCGTCCAGCTGCAGAGTGCACAGGTGCCGAGCCAGTGAGCAGATGCGCTCCGAACGCATCGGATTCCGCTTGTAGGGCATCGCGGAAGACCCGATCTGGCGACTCCCGAACGGCTCCTCGATCTCGCCGAAACTCTGGAGCAGGCGCACATCCTGTCCAAACCGTGCCGTGCTGGCCCCGATACCGGCCAGGGTCGACAACACCCTGTGGTCGACTTTCCTCGGGTAGGTCTGTCCCACGACGTCATAGATCCCGGCGAAGCCGAACCGTCCCGCCAGCTCCGCGTTGAGCGCGTCCACCTTCGACGCATCTCCGCCGAACAGCTCCAGGAAGCTGTCCTCCGTGCCAGTGGTGCCACGTGCACCTCTGAATCGCAGCTCACCGATGGCCGCGGCCACCTGTTCCAGGTCGAGGAGAAGATCCTGCAGCCACAGGGCGGCCCGCTTGCCGACTGTGGTAGGCTGCGCGGGCTGCCAGTGCGTGTAGCCCAGGGTGGGGAGGTCCCTCCAGCGCTCCGCGAATCCGGCCAGTGCAGCGATCGCTCCCAGCAGTCGGGATCGAAGGAGGGTGAGCCCCTCCCGCAGCTGGAGCAGACCTGCGTTGTCGGTGACATAGCAGCTGGTAGCCCCGAGGTGGATGAACGCGCGGGCGTCGGGCGCCAGCTCTCCGAAGTGGTGGATGTGAGCCATCACGTCATGACGGAGATCCGCCTCGAGCACCGCCACGCGATCCAGGTCCAGGTCCTCCCGGGCGGCTCGCATGGCCTCGATGGCCGCCTCGGGAACGTCGACTCCCAGATCCCGCTCGACTTCAGCGAGCGCGATCCACAAGTCCCGCCACGTCAGCGCCTGCCGCCGCGGCGAGAACACGTCGGCCATCTCCGCCGAGGCGTAGCGCTCGATCAGCGGGTGCGGATAGCTGCTCGATAACGATGTCAAGGTTACTGTACGCCGAAGTAAGTGGAGTAGTAGCTGCCGTCCCGGAAAACGCTCACCCGGATCCTACTGCGTCCGGCGTAATACTGGAAGAGGTCATCCACGTCCTCGGCCGTCTCGACCCTCTGACGGTTGACCGCGACGATGACATCGCCCACTCGCATGCCCGTGACGGAGGCGTTGCGCTGCGATATTCCCGCGATCATGGCGCCCGCTTCCACCGGCAGGCGCCTCTCCACCGCGATCTGCTCATCCACGGTGATGAGCTCCAGCCCAGTCAGAACCTGCAGTCGTTCCGCCGACTCGGACGGAAGCTCCTGGATCGCGAGCGTCACCGAACGCGCCCGTCCATCACGGGAATACATGACCTCTACTTCGGACTCTACCCCGGCATCCAGCAGACCGACTTCCCAATCCACGGGGCCCGCGATCGGTCGCCCGTCGATCGCCAGGAGCACGTCGCCGGCGCGCAGTCCGGCCTGCTCGGCCGGCGAGTCCGGCGCCACCCGTCTTACGAGTGTCTCGGCCAACAGGACGCTGTCCGACTCCACCGCCACGGGATCCACGCCGACGAACGGACGGCGGATGCGTCCGTACTGCCGGAGCTCGTTGGCGATGCGGAGCGCCCGGTCGATCGGAATGGCGAATCCGAGACCCTCGGATCCGCCTGAGCGCGAGAATATCGACGAATTGACGCCGATCACCCTTCCCTCGGCGTTGACCAGGGGGCCGCCCGAATTCCCCGGATTGATCGACGCGTCAGTCTGGACCATGTCGGCCAGCAGCGTGCGGCGACGGTCCTCCGACCGGATGTCCCGGCCCACGCCCGATACGACGCCGGCGGTAACCGTGGCTTCCGCGTTGGCCAGGAGATACCCGAACGGATTTCCGATCGCGACGGCCGGCTCGCCGACCATCAGATCGGACGATGTGCCCAGAGGCGCCGGCGGGATCCGGCCGGCTTCCACGCGCACGACTGCGATATCGGTCATATCGTCCGCTCCGACGAGCGTGGCCCGAAGCCTCCGGCCCTGGGCGTCGGTCACGACGATGGAATCAGCGCTCCGAACGACGTGCTCGTTGGTCAGCAGGAAGCCGTCGGAGTCGATGGCGAAGCCAGATCCATAGGCCGGCTGAACACCGCTGCGGCCCTGTCCGAGCAGGTCCTCGAACATGCTGCGGGGCGCATTCCGGTATGTACGCAGAACGGTTACGCTCACGACGGACGGCGCGACCCGGTTGGCGGCCTCCACCAGCGGAGTGAAACGACGGCTGCCGGCGGGCGCTTCCTGGGGTGAATCCGATGGCCGCTCGTCCACCCCGGTGGCTGGCCGCGCGCCGTCATCGACCGGGCGGACGCTTTCCCCCGTCAGCGACGCATCTCGAAGAACGGATGACGGGCCGGCCGGACCTGCGCTGGCAGGGCTGGCCAGCGAGGTGGCCCCGGCTCGGGCCTCATCCTTCCCGGTACCGCGGTCGAGCCACGAGCCCAGCAGAAGACCGGCCGGGAAGGCAGCCAGCAGAAGGGCCGGGACCCACAGGCGCCACGTTCTTCGGTTCAACCAGATGTCCTTTCCAGCGGCCAGAGTCCGGGTACCCCGGGAACTCGATTCCAACCCTCCGGATACCGTACACCGGTGAGGTACAGGCCGCGCGCCGGAGCCGGCCCGGGCGGACGCGCATCCGGAGACGAATCGAGAAGCTTCCTGAGCTCGCCCGGTTCGCGGCGCCCGGTTACGACCTCGATCATTGTGGCGACGAGATATCGTACCATGCGGTGAAGGAATCGATCCGCCACGATCGTGAAGCGCAGATCTCCCATAGGGGTGACGATCCACTCCGACTCCTCGATCGTGCAACGCGTGCCGAGCTCGGGCTGGCCGGCCTTCGACAGGGTCTCGAAGTCGCCGTCGCCGGGGAGAGCGAGCGCGACCGTACGAAGCGCATCGAGATCGGGATCTGCGTCCACCCACCAGGTGCCACGTCGTCGGTGCGGTGATCTCCCGTCTCGGCCGGTGGAAACGAAATACTCGTATCGGCGCGCCGTGGCCTGGAAGCGGGGGTGGAAATCGGCGGCGGTCTCCCGGACGGACTCGATCCACAGGTCGTCCGGGGCGATGGCGTTGAGGGCTCTGGCAAGGTCATCGGCATCCCACTGCCGTGGAGAGTCGAAGGCCACTTCCTGGCCGGTGGCGTGCACGCCCGCGTCGGTCCGGCCAGCCGCCGTGACCCGCCCGACGATCCCCAGACGCCGCAATCGGCCTTCGAGCTCACCCTGGACGGTTCGTCCATCCGGCTGCACCTGCCAGCCGGCGTAGCCTGAGCCATCGTACTGAACCGTGGCGCGGTATCGCGCATCCGCCACTTCGCTCACGGCGGGAAGCTACCGGCCGTCGGAAAGACGTGTCAACGCGCCCGAGGCCGGCCGGTAAGACCCTGGTTCAGCCTCGGCGCGTGACCAGGGCCACGTCCCACGGGCCCGGGCCCGGCAGGGAAGCGCGACCGAGGAACCAGATCGTCAGGCTCTCACCCTTGCGGCGGCCCACGAGCAGTGGAATCCGGCGGGGGCGGGGCGGTTCCGGGCAGCCATCCCCGTCCCGCCGGTCCGTGCGGTCCACGCTGACCAAGTCAGTACTTCCGGATCACGCCGACGACGATACCCTGGACCGTCACGCGACCCGCCTCGAAGTACAGGGGATTAAGGTCGAGGTTGGCGGGCTGCAGCCGCACGAGCCCACCCGACTCTCTATAGAATTTCTTGACCGTAGCGCTCTCGCCGTCGACCAGTGCGATCACCATCTCGCCGTTCTCTGCCGTGTCCCGGGCGCGTACGATCACGTAATCGCCGTCCCGGATCTGCTCCTCGATCATCGAATCCCCGCGCACCCGGAGGACGTAGTGAGCCGCCGCGCCCGACACCATGTCCTCGGGCACGGAAATGGCCTCCTTCTGCTCCACGGCTTCGATAGGCTGACCGGCTGCGACCGTTCCGAGGAGCGGCAGATCGACGGCCGCGAGACGCATCTCCGTGCGCGCCAGCTCTATCGAGCGGCTCTCGTTATAGCTCTTCCGGATGTAACCCTTGGACTCGAGATTCGAGAGATGCTCGTGTACGGTGGCCAGGGAACGGTATTGGAAGAACGCTGCGATCTCCTCGAAGCTCGGCGAATAGCCGTGTGTATCGAGAAAGCTCTCGATGAAGTCCAGGATCTCCTTCTGGCGACGCGTCAGTGCCATGATCGCTCTCTCTCCTGTCGGCCTGGGCTCGGAACCGAACGGAAACCGAAGTCAAGCTACCCGAACAGGAACCGAAACGCAACCCGGCGGTCCGGTTGGATTCGGAGGCTAGCCGATCTATGTTCCTCAGCCGTCCGCGCCAGGCGGGCCGGGCGACACCCGAGGGCGGGAGACAGGATGGGCGGACGCCACACGCGAGGCAGCGGATGGCCGGGGTCCAGAAGCGGTGCTTCGTGGTGCCACCTCCGGCCGGCTGGGGCCGTCGCTGCGTGCATCCTGCTCGCGGGTCCGCTGCGGGCGCAGGACGTCCCGGACCCGGCGACAACCCGAATCGCTCCCTCATTGCTTCGCGTCCTGGCGACGGCGGCCGCCTCCGATACTCTGACCGTGATCGTGCACTATGGGGCGCCACCGCCGCCGGTACCTGCTCCCGGGAACGTCGTCGCTCTCCTGCAGCGGCGATCGGCTCAGGCGCTGGTCGGCCTCGACGCTCTGGAGGCGAGAGAAGGGGGTGGCCTCAACGTCAGGCAACGTCTATGGGTCGTGCCGGCCGCCCTGGTGGACGCCACACCGGACATGGTGACCGAGCTGGCGGCCGATCCTTCGGTTGCCCGCGTCTACCTGGACCAACGGATCGAGGCCCGCCTCGAGCCGCCAGCCGCGGCCGTGGCCGATCCCAGCTTCACTTCGCCGGCCATGCACACCATCGGCGCGGACGTCGTGTGGGATCTCGGTGTGACCGGACAGGGGGTCACGGTAGCGTTCTTCGATTCCGGAGTGGATGGCCGTAACGCCATGCTCTCGTCACGCTGGAGGGGAAGGCGCAGCTCGCTACGCGCTTCCTGGTTCGACCCCTTCCTGCGGGCCTCGTCCCCGCAGGACGCGATCGGTCACGGTACACAGGTAGCGGCGGCGGCGGTGGGAGCGCTCGCCCCCGGCGACACGCTGAAGTTCCGTGACGGAACCTTCGTCGTGGCTTCGTCGGACATCGATGTGGTCACGGGCCCGGCCCCCGGAGCCGAGTGGATCGCGGCTCGCGTGTTCGAACAGTTCGGTGGCGCCGTGTACACACGCAGGTCCGTGCTGCTGCAGGCCTTTCAGTGGGCCATCGACCCCGACGGGAATCCCTCCACGGCGGACGCACCTGACGTGATCAACAACAGTTGGGGGTTGTTGCCGGGCTCGGATGACTTCGACACGTGCACCGACGT
Source organism: Gemmatimonadota bacterium (assembly GCA_039590285.1). Lineage (GTDB taxonomy): Bacteria > Gemmatimonadota > Gemmatimonadetes > Palauibacterales > Palauibacteraceae > Benthicola. Next base: position 252 of record JBDHFS010000103.1, on the reverse strand, counting down.
TCTGTACGAAGCGATCGACGCCGTAGAGGCGGCGGGCATCGCGGTTCTGTTCTCAGCGGGAAACGCCACGCCTCCGGCAGCGCCATCGTCGGTGGCGCCGCCCGGTGCCCGCGATGACCCGGGCCTCCGGAGCATGGCCGTCGGCGCGACCTCGGGCACGACGGACATCTCCGTCGCCGACTACAGCAGTCGGGGACCGTCGCCGTGCGGTGGAGGGATCAAGCCGGAGCTCGTGGCCCCGGGAAGGGTCCC